>VAWR01000032.1 GCA_005885245.1 Actinomycetota bacterium
TGAGCCAGTTCCAGCCCGTTCGGCCGCGACTTGGTACCGGTACTTGGTACCGCCACTACGAGGGCTTCGCGAACCGGCGCCGAGTGAAGCCCGCGACGGCAGAGCCAGCACCCGCGATCCCGGCGGTCACGATTCCGATCACGTTGGTCGTGACGCACGTCCGGCAGGCGTTGCAGCAGACCGCGGCCATGGGCGCGTTCTCGCCGTACTTCCCGGCCGCCTGAGCTACACGCCCCGTCCAGATCTGCGTCATGGACGAAATCGTAGTTCACGATCTCCTCGACGGGGATCGCCGCCGCCCCGTACCAGGCGCTTAGCTTCGCGACCTCCCCGGAGAAGACGACTCCGGCCAAGTCGATGTACTTCTGGGTCGTCTTGAAGTCGGCGTGGCCCGCCTCTGCATGATCCGCATCGGCTCCATCCCGGCCGCCGCCGCGTACGAGGAAGGCCCGCTGGGTCTTCGTACCGGATTCGGTACCGATCTACCCGGACCTGACCGTACGCAAGCGGACCGAAGCGGAGCCGAAACCCCGCTTCCGTCCTTAGCCGCACCTACGAAGCCCGTTCAAGACGATCTAGCGGGTCAGGACCTCGATCGTGTCTCCGTCGGCGACCGCGTGCTCGCGACCGACGCGCTGGCCCTCGAAACGAGCCGACGGTCCCCAGACGCGTGCTCCCCGGCACTCGTCCGCAAGCTCCTGATGGATCGTCCGCGCGACGTCGACGATCGTCGCCGGCGGACGAAGCGCGAGCGGCTCCGCCTCGTCGTCGCCGGGGCGTCGCAGGAAGACGCGGATCAGGCCGGTGAGCTTCCAGATTGCCTCCCGCAATGCGTCGATGCTCGAGTCGTCGAGCACAGAAACGCCGAGCGAGCCCGCCGGGGCGGGCGCCTCGTCGGTCTTGGTCGCCACGACGAGCGTCGGCAGGTCGATGCCGGCGGCGCTCAACTCGCGGCGAATCGCGTCGAGCTCGGAGGCGCGGGACGCTTCGTGGCAGAGCACGATGGCGTCCGCACCGCGCAGGACGCCGAGCAGCGAACGCCCGCCGCCTCTGTCCTCGGCCGCCCCCTCGATCAGACCGGGGATCTCGACGAGTTGAAGAAGCACACCGCGAATTCGCGTGAGCGCGGGGACCGGACGTGTCGTCGTGAACGCGTAGTCGCCGGTCTTGATCTGGATGTTCGACAGCGACTGCAGCAGCGACGACTTGCCCGCATTGGGCGGCCCGACGAACGCGATCTGCGCAGCGCCCTCACGCTGGACCTCGATCGAGTCACGGTAGACGACACGCGAGCGTGCTCGCGTCTCCTCGAGCTGCGACTGCACCCACTTACGGAGATCGGCGTAGGGCCCGTTCTTGTAGTTCGGCAGCTCGGTGAGGATCGCACGCAGCTCGCGCGTGCGCTCCCCGCCTTCCTTACCGACGAGACGCCGCTTGATGACCTGCTTGTAGGTTCGGTGCGGCATCGGCATCGCGCACCTCCCGGATCAGTTCGCTGCGACGGAGGTGCGCAAGGCCGAATCCAGAGGTCCTAGGCGGGCGCAGTCGACGTCTTTTCACCGGCCTGGACCGGCGCTGCGACGCCGGCGCTCCCGTGCTCGATTCCCCAGTTGAGGAAGACATCCGCGAGCTCTTCCCAGCCGTCCTGGCCGGGAAAGTGCGAGCGTCCCGGAAACTCCCTGTACTCGGTGACCGACGGAGCTTGCCGCTGTTTCTTCAACGCGGCCCTGTTCACCGACGGTGGTGAGATCCGATCCTCGGTGCCGGTTGCGATCAGCAACGGTGGCCGTGCCGGGTTCCGGTAGTCGACCCTCGTGACGGCCTTCGGGTTGAAGTTCGCGAGGCCGGCCTGGAAGAAGGGTCGCGCGCTCCCCGGGATGTAATAGCGGTTGTAGACCGCATCCGAGTCGTCCCTGCTCAGCGCATTCGTGAAGCACCAATGGAACTGCTTCGGCGTGAGGGGCGTCTCCTTGTTGAGATTCGCCGGGTTGCGCAGCGCCGGCCAGGCGGCTCGCAGCGTCGAGTAGGGAAGCCTCAACACACCCTTCGGCGCGCCCATGGCGAGCGCGACCCCGGCAGCGCCGAGACCACGATCCAGCAGGAGCTGTGTGTAGAGCCCGCCGAACGAATGGCCGATGATGATCGGCGGCTGGTCGAGCCCTCGGATGATCCTGTCGTAATGGTCGACCACGTCGGTGATCCCGATGCCTCTGAGTGGCGTCGGGTCACGGCGGAGCTGCTCCGGCTCTGCGTCCAGACCCGGCCAGGCGGGAGCGAGTACGCGATGCCCGCGATCGGTGTAATGGCTGACCCAATGCTCCCAGCTGAGCGGAGTCATCCACATCCCGTGGATCAGGACGATCGGCGGCTTTGCAGCGGTCGAGCTCATGGCGGCCTCCCGGTCGATTGAGACCCCGACGACGGTGCGTGCCCTCACCCGAGTTATCTCACAGACGAGCTGACCTACGCGACGTCCGCTCGGCTGTGACAACCGTGGCCTTCGGTAGGCTCGCTCGCAGATGAAGGTCGAGATCTACTACTGCCCCGTCTGAGACGGTTATGACCGACGGGCTGCGAGTCTCGCGGCCGAGCTGAACGAGCGGACCTCGCACGAGGCGGGCGCCGTTGCCGGGAAGAAGAGCCAGTTCGACGTCATCGCGGACGGCAGGCTCGTGTTCTCGAAGCAGCAGGAAGGCCGCTTCCCCGAGCACGACGAGATCATGCGGGCTCTGTCGTAGGCCCCGCCGGCGCGAGCCGCGGATAGCTGCCGGTCAGCAGCAGTACATAGGCCTCCGTCTCGAGCTGGTAACGAAGACAGAACATCCCGAGCTCCTGTAAGCCTGCGGTCGTGCGGCCGAGCGTCAGCGCGACGAACCATGACGCGACCGCGACGATGGTCAGCACCACGCCGAAGACGCTCCAGAGCACGCTCGCCGGGAGTGCCAGCGGTAGCCGAAAGAGCGTGACTAGGCGGGGTTGCCCCTGTCGCTCGGGGACGTCGATCGCGAACGGATGGTCGCGCGTGTGCAGTGGATCTGGATAGCGATCGGAGAGGAGGTCGAACCAGGCGGTGACCTGTCCCTGATAGCGCAGAAAAGCCGAGAGGAAGCGATGGAGCCAGGGCGGCACACGACCGTCGATCAGGGTGGCGAGCCACGCGATCGCCGCAGCCGGCGGCACGAGCAGAAACCAGACGGCGAGCACGACATGCTGCGGCACGACGAGCACGACGCGAAGAAACGTCGTCAGGCGGCGACGCCGAAGCGATTCGTGGCCGTGCACGACGAGACGACCGTTCATGCGCGATACCGTAGTGAGTGTGCTGCGAGCGGCCTGTCTCTTGCTCGGAATCGCAGCGGTCGCCGGCTGCGGCGGCAGCGGCGGCTACGCCGCGAAGGCGGATGCCATCTGCAAGAAGTACACGAAGCAGACGAACGCGTTTCCCAAGCCGAGCAACGTCGCCGAGTTGGCCGACGTCGCCGACAGGACACTGCCGATCCTGGACCGGGCGGCGAAGGAGTTGGGTGCCCTCGAACCCCCAGTCGGGAAGCGGGCGGCCGCCGATCGGTGGCTCGCGCAATTCCGAAAGCTCAGGGAAGATCTGCGCGAGATCCGCGACAGGGCCAGAACCGGGGACACGAAGGGTGTGGCAGCCGTCGCCGTCCGAGCGCAGCAGGACAGCGCGCGGGCCAACGAGCTGGGAACCCGCCTGGGATTCAAGGTGTGCAACCGGAACTAGAGGCCTCAGGCGCCGCGGAACCGAGGCGCGCGCTTCTCCAGGAAGGCGGCGACGCCTTCCCTGAAGTCCTCGGTCTGCGTTGCGCGCGTCTGCAGGTCGGCCTCGCGTTCGAGTTGCCGTTCGAGAGACGACGTCACGGCGTGCTCGATCAACTGCTTCGTCATGCCGATGGCGCGCGTCGGAAGTGCGGCAAGTCGGGCGGCGAGCTCGCCGACGCGGTCTGCCAGTCCATCCGCCTCGACGATCTCGGCGACGAGACCCCAAGCATGAGCCTCCGCTGCGCTGAGCTTTCGTCCCGACGTCAGCCACTCGAACGCTCGGGCGGGCCCGAGGATCCGCGTCACGAAGTACGTACCGCCCGAGTCCGGCACGAGTCCGACGTTGATGAACGCCGGAACGAAGCTCGCCGAGTCGGCGGCGACGCGCAGGTCGCAAGCACACGCAAATGAGAGCCCCGCGCCGGCCGCGGCGCCGTTGACCGCCGCGATGACCGGTTTCTCCAGCGCTCGGATCGCGAGCACGTTCGGGTGGTAGCTGCCACGGAGGCGACCGCCGATGTCGCCCGGCGCCTCGCGGAACTCCGTGAGGTCCTGGCCGACGCAGAATCCCCGCCCCGCGCCCGTCAGCACCACCGCACGTACGTCGGCCGCCCGCGCGTCCTCGAGCGCGGCGGCGAGGGCCCGGTGCATCTCCTCGTTGAAGGCGTTGAGGACGTCGGGCCGGTTCAGCATGATCGTGAGGACCGCGCCGTCACGGCTGGTTTCCACCTCGGCCATACGCGCCGGAACTCTCTCAGATCGCCCACGCGGGGGATGCGAGCGCCCCGGACTTCGGCGATGACCCGAACATGGCCCGCAGGCTCGCCGCCATGCTCTTCTGTCTGCTCGCCCTGCCCTCGTCCGCAGGCGCGGACACCGACTACGGCAGGATCGCCTATGTGACCGACCGCAACGGGAACGACGAGATCTACTCCACCCGCATCGACACGTACTTTCAGGAGACGAACCTCACGAACAACCCGGCGGCCGACCGGTCGCCGGCCTACTCCGCGGACGGGTCGCGCATTGCCTTCGTCAGCGATCGCGACGGCCGATCCGACATCTGGGTCATGAACTGGGACGGCAGCGATCCCCACAAGATCACGACCGGCGACAGCGGCTCAGCCGACTCGGATCCGGCGTGGTCTCCCGAGGGCCAGAAGATCGTCTTCTCGAGCTCGCGCGGAGGCGGAAGCCACCTGTGGATCGCCAGCCTCGCAGATGGAGCCCTGAGCCAGCTCACGACAGGCGTTGGAACATCGCCCGCCTGGTCTCCGGACGGGTCGAAGATCGCGTACGCGAGCGACGGCGTGATCCGTATCGTCGGCGCGAACGGCAGTGACGACCACCAGCTCGCATATTGCGTCTGCGCGGGAGCGGCGGCCTCGCCGACGTGGTCGCGCGACGGCAGCTACCTGATCTTCGCGCGCGACGAGGACGGGTCGGCGAACACACGCCAGCTCTACTTCTTGCCGGCCAATGGCGGCGAGGGGATCCCCATCACCAGCGGCCCGTACAGGTACGAACACCCGACTTTTTCTCCAAACGGCTGGATCGCGTTCGAGCGGCAGGACGCGACCGGCGGAAGCGAAGAGCTCTACCTGGAGCTCGGCCCGGGCGCAGACACGCAGTACCCGCTCGTCACCGGACCGGGTCGTAACTTCAGCCCGTCCTGGGGCCCGAAGTACCAGGCGCCTCAGCCCCCTCCCCCTCCACCCGACACGACCCCGCCGACAGTCACCATCAACCGTCCGACCTCCGACACGGATCAGATCGACGTGTACACCGTCGGCCAGATCGTGCGCGCCGACTACTCGTGCACGGATGCAGACTCCGGAATCCGGCACTGTCAGGGAAGCGTTCCGTCGGGCGACCCGATCGACACGCGGTTCATCGGCACCTACGAGTTCCTCGTCTTCGCGGCCGACCAGGCGGGCAACCCGATCTACAAGCGCACCCGTTACACGGTCCTCTATCCGTTCGACGGCTTTGCGAACCCGATCGTGAACGGTGCTCTCACAGACCTGAAGGCCGGAGACACCGCACCCTTGAAGTTCTCCCTCCACGGGGCGTACGGCCTGAACGCGGTGACGGGTACCACACAGCAGCCGATCGACTGCGCGACGCGTGCACAGCTCGCGCCCTCAGCGACCGTCGATGGAACCCTGACGTACAACGCCTCGCAGGACCGTTACCTGTTCGCCTGGTCGACGGCCAAGTCGTGGGCCGGCTCCTGCCGCGCGATCTCGATCGCCCTCAACGACGGCACGAGCCACCGGGTCGACATCCGGTTCACCAAGTAGCCGGCCGACTCAGACCCGAGGGCCGGTGCTAGCTTGGCCGGATGGAGCTGACGTTCATCTCATCGCCGCCGGTGGACGTCTCCGAGGAGGAGGCCCTCGACGCCTATTCGAGCGCCGTGACCTCCGTCGCGGAGAGCCTCGCGCCCTCCGTGGCCAATCTCCGCGTGGCGCGGCGGGTCCGCGGCGGCCGGATCCACGACGGCGGCGGCAGCGCCGTCGTCATCACGCCGGACGGCTTCACGCTGACTTCGGCACACGTCGTCGCGCGCACCGAGGGACGCGGACGTGCCTCGTTCGTCGACGGCCGGGAGCTCCAGTTCGAGGTCGTTGGCAGCGATCCGCTCTCAGATCTCGCGGTCCTGCGAGTGGACGCGCGGGACCTCGTTCCGGCCGAGCTCGGCGACGCCGAACGCCTGCGTGTCGGACAGCTCGTGGTCGCGATCGGCAACCCGCACGGGTTCACCGGATCCGTCACCGCCGGGGTGGTCTCAGCACTCGGCCGCTCGCTGCCGACGCGGTCGGGCGCGAACGTACGCGTGGTCGACAACGTCATCCAGACAGATGCCGCATTGAATCCCGGCAACTCGGGCGGCGCGCTGGCCGATGGACGCGGTCGTGTGGTCGGAATCAACACCGCAGTCGCCGGTGTCGGGCTCGGCCTCGCCGTCCCGATCAACACGGCGACGCGCCGGATCATCGCAGCACTCATGACTGAAGGTCGCTTCCGGCGCGCTTACCTCGGCATTGCCGGCGGACCGCGACCACTGCCGCCGAGGCTCGTTCGCGCGCTCGGCCGCACAAGCGGCGTCGAGATCGTGCAGGTCGTCGAGGACGGGCCCGCCGATCGCGCCGGCCTGCGTCCCGAGGATCTGATCGTCGAGCTCGACGGGACGGCGATCGAGGGCATGGACGATCTGCAGCGCGTCGTCGTCAGCGAGCTGATCGGCCGCAGCGTGCAGGCCGGGATCGTTCGCGAAGGGCGGGAGATCGAGGTCGAGCTCGTCCCAGCCGAGCTCGAAGCCTAGATCTCGACTTCGTGTGCGTGTCCCTCGTGGCGCGCAAGCTCGTACACGACCTGCGCGGAGAGCGCGCCGGCGAGGACGAGCAGGATCGAGAGCGGCGAGCGGTCGAGCGGAAAGAGCGCCAGGGCCAGCACGAGAGTCGCAACTCGCAGCCAGAAATCGGCGTCGACCGCTCGAGGCCGTGAGACGAGCTCGATGGCGGCGAGTCCCAGCATGGTCAGCGCCAGGCCGGCACAGAGCACCCAGGCGGTGCCGTCGTACTGACTATCACCTCCGGCCGACAGGATCGCCATCTTGACGCCGGCACCGAGTGCGGTGAGGCCGGCGATCACGAAGTAGTGCACGTACACGTAAACCAGCCCGCCCGGGATGCCCCGTCGGCTGACAGCCGCTTCGTCGATGAAGTCGAAGTAGATCCACCAGATGGCCGCGGCAACGAGGAAGCCGGCAACCGCGGCCGCGGCCGACGGTAGGTCCCAGCTGACTCGCGAGACGCCGAACACGACGGCGAACAGCGATTCGCCGAGCACGATCAGGGTGAGCAGGCCGAACCGCTCAGGAATGTGTCGTGGATGGATCGGCGCGCGTGGGATCTGCCGCCAGGCGAGGATCGGCGCGCTGAGCTCGAAGAGGAGCGCGCAGCCCCAGAGCACGTAGTTCCATGGTCGGGGAAGCGCCAGCGAGACCAGCCAGACGACGTTCGCCGAGCCGAACGCCAGCAGGAAGGTTCGCGCGAGCGAACGCGCCTCGGGCACGTGGCGGCGTGCGCGCTCGTACAGCACGAGCAGCACCGAACGCACGCCGACGTAGGCGAGCGGAAACCCGATCGTCACACCTTTGAAGACGCCTGGAACGGTCGTTGCGAGCACGGCAACGCCGAACATCCCGAGCAGGGTGAGCAGCCTGTAGGGAAGGTCGTCCGTGTCGAAGCGGTTGGCGTAGAACGTGTAGCCCGACCACGCCCACCAGACCGGCACGAAGAGGCCGAGGAACTCGAAGAAGCGCACCGCCGTGGGCTGGGAGCTCAGGGCGCTGGCGAGCTGGCCGACCGCGGCGACGAAGACGAGGTCGAAGAAGAGCTCCAGCCACGTCGCCCGGCGGTCGTCCTGCTCGCCGCCGGCCAGCGTCCGCAGGCGCGGCGGCTCGAGGAACCGCGAGCGCGCGCTCACCTACCTGCCGCGAAAGTCGGGCTTGCGCTTCTCGATGAACGCCGAGAGGCCCTCGTCCGCGTCTTCTGAGGCGCGGGCGAGGTAGAAGGAGCGTCGCTCGAAGTCGATCCCTGCGGAGAGCGGCGTCTCGAACGCTTCGTCGACCGCCTCCTTTGCGAGTCGGACCGAGACCGGGCTCTTCGACGCGATCTCGCTGGCGAGCTGCTTCGCCGAGTCGAGCCACGCATCCTGCGCCACGACGCGCGCGACGAGCCCCAGCTGGCGGGCTTCCTCCGCACCGAGCATGCGTCCGCTCAGGATCATGTCCATGGCAACGGCCTTGCCGACCGCGCGGGTCAGGCGCTGGGTGCCGCCGGCTCCGGGCATGACGCCGAGGTTGATCTCCGGCTGCCCGAACTTCGCGAACTCTGACGCGACGATCAGGTCGCACGCCATCGCCAGCTCGCACCCGCCGCCAAGGCAGAAACCGGAGACCGCGGCGACGAGCGGCGTGCGCAGGTTGCGAATCGCATCCCAGCGGTCGATGCGCCGTTCCTGATAGAGCGAGATCGAAGTTCCCGCGGTCAGCTCCGCAACGTCGGCGCCGGCGGCGAAAGCGCGCTCGTTCCCGCCCAGGACGATGCAGCGGACCTCGTCGTCGCCGTCCAGTTCCTGCAATGCCGTCACGAGCTCCTCCATCAAGGCGCTCGAAAGGGCGTTCAGCTGTTGGGGCCGATTGAGCAGGACGACCGCGATCGCGTCGTCGCGCTCTACGAGGACGAGCGACTCAGAAATGCCTTCACCGCCTCCTGTGCTTCGTCGCCGAGCATCGACAGTGCGAGCCAGTCTCGCGCATGGTTGACGGTCTCGTGCCAGGAAAGGTCACGCCAGAAGTTCAGCTGCTGCTTCGCATAGCGCGTCGTCTGCGGCAACTTCGCCACCAGCTTCTCGACGTACTCGTCGACGGCGGAATCGAGCTCCGCAGCGGGAACGGCTCGATTGATCAGGCCCCAGTCGGCTGCCTGGCGGGCCGGAATCTCGTCGCAGAGCATGATGATCTCGCGCGCGCGCCGATCGCCGACGAAGATCGGCAGCCATTGCGTCGCGCCTCCGGCCGGCACCGAGCCGTGTTCGAGACCGACGTGCCGGATGAATGCATCGTCGACCATGACCGCCAGGTCGCAGGCCATCTGCAGCTCATTGCCTCCGCCGACTGCGATCCCGTTGATGCGCGCAACGGTCGGCTTGCCGATCTCCCGCAACCGATCATGGGCGTCCTTGAACGCGCCGAACCACTTCCAGTACTCCTTCGGATTGCCGAGATAGTCCGCCGACCACGACTTGAGGTCGGCCCCGACGCAGAACGCCCGCCCCGCACCGGTGAGCACGACCACGCGAACGTCGTCATCCCAGGAGGCGTCCTCGCACGCGCGCGCGACCTCGCGCAGCATCCGGAAGTCGAATGCATTGAGAACCTCAGGTCGACTGAGCGTGATCGTGGCGCGCGGTGGTGTCTTCTCGTAGACGACCGACTCGAAGCCGAGCTCTTCGGGCGTACGGGGGCGCGGATGTGTCGGCTCAGTCAAGTTCGGCGAACATCACGCTGAAGCGGCCGCCCATCTCCATGGCGTCCTTGCCCGTCATCCGAAACTCGTCGCTGCCTGCGGCTGACTTGAACGACTCCAGATCGGGCCACTCCCACTCCGCGTAGTAGCTGTACGGTGGCTCGCCCATCGGTGCGCCGAAGACATCGCCGTGCCGAAAGCTCGCACCCGGGACGTTGCGGCAGAGCTCTGCATGTTGCTCGTAGCGAGCCGGATCAGGCTTCTCGTCGTACAGCACGATCGCGCGAACCATCCGTTCCCCTTCGTCGTATTCGCGTGAGCGTATAGCTTCATGCCGAAAGGAGGATCAGATGGGCAAGAAGGTCGTACACGTCGAATTTCCTGCGCAGGATGCCGATCGCGGCCAGAAGTTCTGGGAGGGAGTGGGAGGCTGGTCGATCCAGAACTCGGGCATGCCCGGCATCGACTACCGCATGTTCCAGGAGGGTGATCAGGGCGGCGCCGTCTACCCGAACGACCGCGGCGTGCAGGGGCCGGTCATCTATCTCGGGAGCGAGGACATCGACTCGGACATCGGCAAGGTGCGAGAGCTCGGCGGCGACGCCGAGGACAAGCAGCCGATTCCAGGCGTCGGCTGGTTCGCCGGCTGCAAGGACACCGAGGGCAATCCCTTCAGCCTGTTCCAGAGCGACGAGTCCGTCCCGACACCACAGGGAGCGCCGGGCGCGTGACCGGACCGGCCGTCGCGCTCGCGGTGGCCGCCGGCCTCGCGGGCGCAGTCCAGGCGGCCGCGATGGGCGAGTTGGGCGACTTAGTGGCTCTGAGCCACTAAGTCCCTCGTTCCGGTGCAAGGCGGCGCGGGCAGCCGCACGGAGCGTGATCAAACGAACAAGTGGCTCTGAGCCACTAACTCAAAGTCCCACGATGTCGTCCGGCTTCACCGGAACCCGCGTGAGCTCGCGGCCCGTCGCTGCGCGTAGCGCCGCGACGATCGCCGCGGTCGACACGACCGTGGGCGGCTCGCCGACGCCCTTGATGCCGTAGGGCGCGTCCGGCTCGGCTTCCTCGATCAACTCCGAGACGACCGGGGGCATGTCGAGCGTGGTCGGGATCAGATAGTCGGTGAAGCTCGCATTCGTGATCAGGCCATCGCGGGTCTGGATCTCCTCCATCAATGCGAGCCCGAGTCCCTGCGCGGTGCCGCCCTCGATCTGGCCTGTCACCGCCTGCGGGTTCACCGCCTTCCCGACGTCCTGCGCGGTCCCGATCCAGACGACACGCGTCAAGCCGAGCTCGACGTCCACCTCCGCAACGACACGCATCGCCGCGCACGCATAGGCCACGTGAACGCGCTCGCCCGTGACCTGTCCGGTCTCCGGATCGAGCGGAGTCGTACGCGGATGGCGGTAGACCCGCTCGACGTCGACCTCACCGCCGCCTGTCCGCTCCCGCTCCTCCAGTGCCGCCCGGCACGCGTCGCGGACGGCACCCGAGGCCATCCACGTCATTCGTGACGCGGAAGCCGAGCCCGCGGACTCGACCGTCGACGTCGTGTGCGGTGCCAACGTGACGTCGTCGCTGCCGAGCTCGGTGCGCGCGACCTGCAGGATGACGTTCGCCACGCCCTGCCCCACCTCTGCTGCGGCGCAGTGCACATCCGCGCTGCCGTCTGCATGGAGACGGACTCGCGCCGCGGTGTAGTCGTCGAATCCCTCGGAGTAGCCGATGTTCTTGAAGCCGACCGCGAAGCCGACCCCGCGCTTGACGCCCTCCCCCCTCGTCGTGTTGCCGGAACCGCCGGGCAGGCGCAAAGGATCGCGCGGCAGCTTCTCCGGCTCCGGAAGCGGGAGCTCCGCCGCGCGCCGGATCACCTCGGCGACGGGCAGCGACCCGGTGATCTGCTGGCCCGTCGGCAGCGTGCTGCCCGGCGCGAGGGCGTTGAGCAGGCGCAGCTCGACCGGATCGATGTCCAGCGCCTCCGCCAGCTTGTCCATCTGCGCCTCGTGCGCGAAGCACGCCTGCACTGCGCCGAACCCACGCATCGCGCCGCACGGCGGATTGTTCGTGTACACGCATGTGCTTTCGATCAGAGCGTTGTCGACGGCATAGGGACCGCAGGCGAACGAGGCTGCGTTCGACGTCACGGCCGACGAGCTGGACGCGTACGCACCGCCGTCGAGCAGGATCCGCACGCGAACGTTGACGAGCTTGCCGTCCCGTGTCGCGCGATGCTCCGCCCAGATCCG
Organism: Actinomycetota bacterium; assembly: GCA_005885245.1. GTDB lineage: Bacteria > Actinomycetota > Thermoleophilia > Gaiellales > Gaiellaceae > 3-1-20CM-4-69-9. The sequence goes on from VAWR01000032.1 coordinate 12,062, forward strand.
CGCGGGATGTCGGTGGATGTGGCCGACGAAGGACTCCTCGCGGCTGTACACGATCTTGACCGGCCGGTTCGTGTGCAGGGCGAGCAGCGCTCCGTGGAGCTGCATGGAGAGGTCCTCGCGCCCACCGAACGCCCCGCCGACTCCCGCGAGATGGATCCGCACCTGCTCTGACCGCAGGTTCAGGCAGGGCGCGACCTGGTCACGGTCGACGTGCAGCCACTGCGTCGCGACGTACACGTCGACGCCGCCTTCGCCATCGGGTACTGCGAGCCCCGATTCTGGTCCGAGAAAGGCCTGGTCCTGGATACCGAGGTCGTACACGCCGGACACCGACACCTCGCCCTCCGCGTCCGGATCGCCGTGACGGATGACGAGCGAGCGCACGACGTTCGGCCGCGGGTCGTCCCGATAGCCATGGCCCATCGTCGGTCGGTCGGGATGAAGCGGATCCTGCTCGGTTGCACGCTCCGGATCGACGATCGGCTCGAGCGGCTCGTACTGGACGCGAATCCGCTCGGTGGCCCGTCGTGCCTGCTCCGGATGCTCCGCTGCGACGAGGGCGACCGGCTCCCCGAAGTAGCGGACGCGGTCATACGCGAGCACCGGCTGGTCCTGGAACTCAAGCCCGTAGCGCTTCGCCCCCGGCACGTCCTCGTGCGTGAGCACAGCGTGCACGCCGGGCATGCCGACCGCACCGGAGACGTCGATCCCGGCGATCCGGGCGTGCGCATGCGGACTGCGCAGCGTGTGACCCCAGAGCATTCCGGCCGCCTGCAGATCGCTCGAGTACGCGAACTCGCCCGTGACCTTCGGGATGCCGTCGACACGCGGCACGATCTCGCCGATCCGGCCGAGCTCGAGCTGCGGGACCGCGGTTTCGCTCACGCTCCGGCCAGCCGGACAGCGTCGAAGATCTTGGCGTATCCCGTGCAACGGCAGAGGTTCCCGGAGAGCGCCTCGCGGATCTCGTCATCGGTCGGATCCGAGTTGTGCTCGAGCAGGTCGGCGGTCGCGACAACGAGCCCCGGCGTGCAGAAACCGCACTGCACGGCCCCGGCGGCGACGAACGCCTCCTGCACCCGATGCAGGCGTCCGTCCTCGGCGAGGCCTTCGACCGTCACCACCTCGTGCCCCTCGGCCTGGGCCGCAAGGACGAGGCACGAACAGACGAGCCTGCCGTCGAGCAGCACCGAGCACGAGCCGCACTCACCTTGCTCGCACGCATTCTTCGAGCCCGGGAACCCGAGCCGCTCGCGCAGCGCGAAGAGCAGGCTCTCGCCCTCCCAGACATCCGCTTCGCACGCCTCGCCGTTGACGTGGAGCTCGATCCTCACCAGAGGCACCGGTCGAGGGCGCGTTTGGTGAGGATGCGCAGCGCGTGACGCCGGTACGACGCCGTGCCGCGGACGTCGTCGATCGGGCTCGCCGCCTCGGCGACCCGCTGCGGGAACGAGCCGATCTGGTCGAGGTCGGAGCGAACGAGCATCGGCACCGGACCCGCGGAGCCGAAGGCCGCGCGCAGCTCGCCGTCCACGCGCAGTGCGAGCGACACGACGGCGATCACCATCGCGTTCCGTGGCCCGACCTTCATGAAGGTCTGGCGGCTGACCCCGGCGTCGACCGAGACGCCCAGGATCAACTCGTCCTCCGCGAGGACGTTGCGCTTCGGACCGACGAGAAAGTCGGACAGCGCAACTGTGCGCTCGCCGCGCACGCTCGCCAGCTTCACCTCGGCCCCGCACACGAGGAGCGGGGGCAGCGCGTCACCGGCCGGCGAGGAGGTGCCGAGGTTGCCTCCGATCGTGCCGCGATTGCGAATCTGCGGTCCCCCGACCGTGCGGGAGGCCTCCGCGAGCGCGGGCAGCGCCGCGGCCAGAGTCGGCTCCATGGCCTCGGCATAGCTCAGGGCCCCCCCCAGCCAGACCCTGTCGTCCTGTCGTGACCACCCGCGCAGCTCCGCCACCTCGTTGAGGTTCAGCAGCGCAACCGGCCGGGCCCGGTCGAAATTGAGCTCGACCATGACGTCCGTGCCGCCCTGAATCGGCACCGCTTCGGGACGCTCCGCCTTCAGGCGCAACGCCTCCTCGAGGCTGCGGGGCGTGAGCACGTCCACGGGCGCCAAGCGTACTTCGCCGCCGTGGAAGAATCGCCTCGGGGATGTCCGCCGATCTCACCCGACGCCTCGCCGTGGCCCGCGGCGACGAACCCGCCGACATCGTCGTTCGCGGAGGTCGCGTCCTGTCGGTTTTCACCCGCGAGTGGCTGGAGCTGGACGTGGCGGTGGTGGACGGCTGGATCGCGGGTCTGGGCGAGTACGACGGCCGCGAGGTCGTCGACGCAGGCGGGTACTACGTCGTTCCCGGCTTCATCGACGCGCACATGCATCTCGAGTCGACCAAGCTGCTTCCGGACGAGTTCGCCCGGCTCGTCCTGCCGCTCGGGACGACCGCAGTCGTGCTCGATCCGCACGAGCTCGCGAACGTCCTCGGAACCGACGGAGTCCACTGGCTGCTCGACGCGTGCGAGGGCCTGCCGCTCGACTTCTACTTCATGGCCTCCTCCAGCATTCCGGCGTCCGAGTTCGAGTCGCCGCGGCGCCCGCTCAAGAGCGGCGACCTGGAGAGTCTGCTGCGACGAAAGAGGGTGCTCGGGCTCGCAGAGATGATGAACTTTCCGGGCGTCGTCCGCGCCGACGAGCGCGAGCTCGACAAGCTGCGGCTGGCGGAAGGCGTCCAGGTCGACGGCCACGCGCCCGGTCTCCTCGGCAAAGCTCTGAACGCCTATGCGGCCGCGGGCATCCGTTCCGACCACGAGGCGCTCACGGCGGATGAGGGCCGCGAGCGACTCCGCAACGGCATGTGGCTGCTGATCCGCGAAGCGTCGATGGCCCGCAACCTGCAGGCGCTGCTGCCACTCGTGCGGGAGTTCGGCACGAACAGGATCGCGTTCTGCACCGACGATCGGGATCCCGAGGATATCGCCGAGAACGGCCACATCAACGGGATGGTGCGCGAAGCGGTCGCGACCGGCGTCTCACCAGAGGACGCCGTCGTGCTCGCGACCCTCAACCCGGCGACCTGGCACCGGCTCTGGCACCTCGGTGCGATCGCGCCCGGCTATCAGGCCGATCTGCTCCTGCTACCGGACCTCGAGCGCTTCGAGCCCGAGCTGACGCTCAAGTCTGGCCGGCCGGTGGAGGAGATTCCGCAGCCCGAAGTGCCCGAGTGGGTCAAGCATTCCGTGCGAAACCACCCAGTAACGGAAGGTGACCTGCGCATTCCCTGGGAGGGTGGCGACGCGCGCGTGATCGGCCTCGTGCCCGACCAGATCGTCACTGACAACCTCGTCCAGTCGCCGACGAGCGAGAACGGCATGGCCGTCGCGGACGCCGATCGGGACCTCGCCAAGATCGCAGTGATCGAGCGACACCTCGGCACGGGACGCGTCGGCCTCGGCTTCGTGCACGGCTCGGGACTCGAGCGAGGTGCGCTCGCTTCCACGGTCGCGCACGACGCTCACAACATCGTCGTCGTCGGGATGAAAGACGGCGACATGGTCCACGCCGTCCAGCGGCTGGGCGAGCTCGGCGGCGGCATCGTCGTCGTGGACGACGGCAAGGTCACGTCGGAGCTGCCTCTCCCGGTAGCCGGCTTGCTCGCCGACGCGCCGCTGGCGAAGGTGATCGCGCAGAGCCTGGCCTGCAATGACGCGGCACGCTCCCTCGGCTGGTCCGGTGCGACGCCGTTCCTGACGCTCTCCTTCCTCGGACTGTCGGTGATCCCGAGCCTCAAGATCACCGACCGCGGGCTGGTCGACGTCGACCGGTTCGAGATCGTGCCGCTGCGCGTGTGACCACCTTGCTCGTCAACGCTCACGTCGTGACGATGGACGACGAGGGCACCGAGCACGACGACGGCTGGATCCTGCTTGCGGACGGGCTCGTGAGCGACCTCGGCACGGGCCGGCGACCCGACGCGGACGACGTCCAGGACCTCGGCGGCGCCGTCGTCACGCCCGGCCTCGTCAACACGCATCACCATCTCTGGCAGAACCTCACGCGGGCGCGGGCGCAGGAAGAGAACCTGTTCGGCTGGCTCAAAGCGCTCTACCCGGTCTGGGCGGCGATCGACGAGGAGGCGGAGTACGCGGCCGCGCGGGCCGGGCTCGCCGAGCTCGCGCTCTCGGGCTGCACGACGGTCTTCGACCACCACTACCTGTTCCCCCCGGGGGCCACCGGCCTGCTCGAGGCGGAGATTCGCGCCGCGCAGGAGCTCGGCGTGCGGATCGTCGCCTCTCGTGGGTCGATGGACCTCGGGGAATCCGACGGCGGCCTCCCGCCGGACTCCGTGGTGGAGGATCGAGACGCTGCACTCGCGGCAACCGAGCAGGCCGCGACGCTGGCCGACGGCGCCATGGTCGGGATCGCCGTTGCGCCGTGTTCCCCGTTCTCCGTCACACGCGAGCTGATGGCCGAGTCGGCGGAGCTCGGGCGCCGGCTGGGACTACCGCTGCACACGCATCTCGCCGAGACAGCCGAGGAAGAGGAGTACTGCAGGGAGCTGTACGGCTGCACGCCCGTCGAATACCTCGAAGAGCTCGGCTGGCTCGCCGGCGACGTGTGGTGCGCGCACTGCGTTCACCTCTCCGCGGCCGAGGTGTTGAAGTTCGCCGCAAACGACGTCGGCGTCGCTCATTGCCCCAGCTCGAACATGCGACTCGGCGCAGGCATCGCACCGGTGCGAGCGCTCTTGGCCGAGGGCGTCCGTGTGGGGCTGGGGGTGGACGGCTCCGCCTCGAACGAGCGTGGCGACCTGTTCCTCGAGGTCAAGCAGGCCTTGCTCGTCGCACGCGCGCGCGGCGGGCCGCAATCCATGACGGCCCGCGACGCCCTGCGGCTCGGCACCCGTGGCGGGGCCGCCGTGCTGGGGCGCGACGACATCGGCGAGCTGACATCTGGGAAGCGCGCCGACCTCGCTGTTTGGAGGACGGACGGGCTCGAGCTGGGCGGCGCTTCGGATCCGGTCGGAGGGCTCGTCCTCTCCGGCCCTCACCGGGTCGATCGCCTCTACGTAGCCGGCGAGGAGGTCGTCCACGACGGCCAGCTCGTTCGCGCAGACGAAGAGGCGGTCGCGAAGGAACATCGCCGCCAGGCGGCAAGATTCAAGGAATGACGGTATCCCTCTCGACTCACGTTCTCGACGTAGAGCACGGGCGCCCCGCGAGCGGCGTCCGCGTGGAGCTCTGGCGCGACGACCTCCTGAGCGCCGCCGAGACCGATGCGGACGGGCGCATCGCCGAGCTCGGAGCCGATCTCGAGCCGGGTATCTACCGGCTGCTGTTCCGGCCGCAGTCTCCCTTCTTCCGCGGCATCGGAGTCGAAGTCGAGCTCGAGGAGGGCCACTACCACGTCCCGCTGCTCGTCTCGTCCTACGGATGCACGACGTACCGCGGCAGCTGACCGCCGCTCAGCTGGCGGAGCTGTTCGAAGGCCGCACGCGCCTCGTCGAGCGGCTCGCGGAGCATGACGACCCCCTCGGCGCGGCGCAGGAGGTGATCGACGGGCTGAACGAGGCGGAGAAGCTGGAGGCACTCAACGCCCATCCGGCAATCGGCGCCGGCAACCTGTCGGAGCGCTCGGCCGCGGAGCAGGGAGCCGGTGGAGATCCCGTCACCCTCACCGAGCTCGCCTATCTGAATCAGGTCTACGAGGAGAAGTTCGGCTTCCGTTTCGTCGTCTTCGTCAACCGCCGCTCGAAGGAGGAGATCCTCGACGTCTTGCGAGAACGCCTCGAACGGACGCGCGAGGAGGAGCTCGACAGGGCCCTGACCGAGCTCGTCGCGATCGCGGAGGACCGGTGGCGGCGCTCCTAGCCTTCGACAGTTACGCAACCGACTGGCTGAACCTGCTCGCGCGCTGGCTGCACGTCATCGCGGGGATCGTCTGGATCGGTTCCTCGTTCTACTTCATCGCCCTCGACAACCATCTCCGGCCGCCGCGGCACGAGCGAGACGTGGACGCAGGCGTCGGCGGGGAGGCCTGGGAGATCCACGGCGGCGGCTTCTACAACATCAAGAAGTACCTCGTGGCTCCCCGTGTGCTCCCGGAGACGCTGCACTGGTTCAAGTGGGAGGCGTACACGACCTGGCTGAGCGGCTTCGCGCTCATGGTCGTCCTCTACTACCTGAACGCCGACACCTATCTGATCGACAAGAGCGTGGCCGATCTCTCGACCGGGGAAGCGGTGGCGATCAGCATCGGCCTGCTGGCGGCGGCCTGGCTCGTCTACGACCTGCTCTGCCGGATGCTCGCGTCGAGGCCGCTCGTCCTCGCCACTGTCCTGCTCGCGCTGATCACCTTCGCAGCCTGGGGCGTCGGGAATCTCTTCAGCGCACGCGCGATGTACCTTCAGATCGGCGCGATGCTCGGGACGATGATGGTCGGCAACGTCTTCTTCGTGATCATCCCGGCGCACTGGGAGCTCGTGCGGGCGAAGGAGGCGGGACGCGAGCCGGACCCGGCCGCGAACGAGCGCGCGAAGCTCCGGTCCGTGCACAACAACTACCTGACGCTGCCCGTCGTGTTCACGATGCTCTCGAACCACTTCCCCTTCACGTACGGGCACAGCTACGCGTGGCTGATCCTCGTGGTACTGCTCGTGATCGGTGCATGGATCCGCCACTTCTTCAACCTCCGGCACCTCGGCCGGACGGTCTGGGCGATTCCTGTCTCGGCTGCGATCGCGATTGCCGTGCTGGCGATCCTGATTCGGCCACAGACCGAGTCCGCGGCCGGAACGCCCGCGGTACCGTTCGAACAGGTCGCGCGGATCGTCGACCAGCGTTGCACCGCCTGCCACTCCCAGGCACCCACGCTGGTGGGCGAGGCACCGCAGGGCGTGAAGCTCGACACGTCCGAGGAGATCAAGGCGCAGGTCGACGCGATCGAGCGGCTCGCGGTGGAGACCAAGGCGATGCCGCTCGGCAACGTGACGCACATGACGCAACCCGAACGCGACCTCCTCGGACGCTGGATCGCGCAAGGAGCGAAGATCCCCTGATGCGGTCGCTTTCGAGGCCATCTGGATCGGTCGTCGATTTCAGACGGACGCGCGGGCAAAGCCCGCACGCCCTGAGGTCGGCACCGCAAGCGGTGTCCTAAGTGCTCCAGATCGTCTCCGGCGACTTTCGCTTCACGGCCAGGCTCGAGGAGGAAGCGGCTCCCGAGACGGTCGCCAGCTTCCGCGGCATGCTCCCGCTCGACAGCCGGGTCATCCACGTCCGCTGGAGCGGCGAGTCCATGTGGATTCCCTTCGGCGACCTCGACCTCGGACTTGGCCCCGAGAATGCAACCCGGTTCCCGAACCCCGGCGAGCTGCTGCTGTTCCCCGGTGGGGTCAGCGAGGCGGAGTTGCTCTTCCCGTACGGGCACGTCGCGTTCGGCTCGAAGGCAGGCCCGCTCGCAGGCAACCACTTCGCGACGATCGCCGAGGGCGCAGAGCACCTCCGCGAGCTCGGGGTCAAGTGTCTCTGGGAAGGCGCGCAGCCCGTCCGCTTCGAGGAGCGCTAACGCTCCTCGCGCACGTACGGCGTGCCGAGCGCCGCCGGCGCGCCGAAGCGCAGGCGCGCAGCGCGGGAGGACACCAGCACGAGAGCGACGACCGTTGCGAGATACGGCAAGGTCTGAGAGAGCTCCGTCTTGAAGAACCAATCTCCAAAGGGGAGATGGCGGTCCTGCAATGCGAACGGCAAGGCGGTGAAGGCCCCGAAGAGGTACGCGCCGAGCAGGCAGAGCGTCGGCCGCCAGAAGGCGAAGATGACAAGCGCGATCGCGATCCAGCCGGCGCCCTGCGTCAACCCGTCCACCCACTGCGGGGTGATCGAGAGGCTGAACGCGGCCCCGC
>VAWR01000055.1 GCA_005885245.1 Actinomycetota bacterium
GAGGGTGTGGGGGACGTCGCACCGAGTACGCAGCCGGACGAGAGCCCGCCGGCGCGCGAGGCGGCGATCGGGACCAGCAACGGGAAGACGTTCGTCTCGCCGGTGGTGGCGAAGATTGCATCCGAGCACGGCGTCGACCCGAGTCAGGTCACCGGAACCGGCCGCGGCGGACGCGTGACGAAGAAGGACATCCTGGGCTTCATCGAGTCCGGCCCACCGGCACCAGCGGAAGCCCCCGCGGCCGCCCCCTCGCAGCCCACGGCACCCGCTCCCGCCCCGCAACCGCAGGCTCCGCCTGTTCCCGCCACGGCCGCGGCTCCGGCGCCCGCCCAGGCCGCGCCCTCGCAGCCGGGCGAAAGCTTCGAGCCGATGACCGCGATGCGGAAGGGCATCGCGGAGCACATGCGCCGCTCCCTCGATACGTCCGCGCACGTCACGAGCGCGATCGAGGTCGACATGTCGAAGGTGAGTGCGATCCGCGCGAAGCTGAAGAAGGAGTATGAGGCGAGCTACGGCGTCAACCCGACCTACCTGATCTTCGTCGCGCGAGCGGCGGCTGAGACTTTGCGCGACTACCCATGGGTCAACGGCGAGATCCGCGGCGACCAGATCGTGACCCGCGGCTACGTCAACCTGGGCTTCGCGGTCGAGCTCCAGGACGGCAAGGGCCTGATCGTGCCGGTGGTCAAGAACGCGGAGACGCTGAACCTGCTCGGCATGGCGAAGGCCGTGACCGACATCGCGCAGCGTGCGAGAGACAAGAAGCTCTTGCCGGACGAGGTTCAGGGCGGCACGTTCACGATCACGAACCCCGGCGGCTACGGAACGTTCCACGGCACGCCGGTGATCAGCCAGCCACAGGCCGCGATCCTCGGTACCTACGCAGTCGTCAAGCGCCCGTGGGTCATCCAGGACGACATGGGTGAGGACGTGATCGCGATTCGCCCGATCATGAACCTGACCCTCACGTACGACCATCGCCTGGTCGACGGCGCACTCGCGGGTCGCTTCCTGCGCGACCTGCGCGAGAAGCTCGAGACCTGGGACGAGTCCGCCTACTAGCGTCTAACGGATTCCGGTATCGACGAAGAAGTCGACGCGGACGAACCGGCCACGTACGACTCGCACCGTCGCCGGCGTGATGCCCCGGCCGATCAACACCTTGCCGGGGATGCGAACCGAATAGCGGCCGGGACGCAGAGTCACTCGGTACCTCCCCTGCCCGTCGGTCCGCACGCGACCCGCGACGATCCTGTCGCGCACGAAGATCAGCTTCAGGTTTGCAGCAGGCTCGTCGCAGGGCTGGCCGACGACGCAAACCGGCGTCACCGGACCACGCATCACGACGCCACGAAGGCCGCTCGACACCGAGGCCGAACCCGTGCCGGCGAGGCTCAGTGCCGTTGCCATGACGAGCAGGGCGATGGATCTCATGCACGAATGGTAGGCGTCGTTAGGCTGATGCCAATGCCCCCCGGCGCTTATCTCCTCGAACTCGGACTCGTGCCATACCAGGAGGCCTGGGATCTCCAGCGCGCCCTGGCCGGGGCGGTCTCGCAGGGCGCGATCCCGGACGTGGCGATCCTCCTCGAGCATCCGCCGGTGGTCACGCTCGGCCGCCGGACCGACTCGAGCGAGCTGCACGTCCCGGCAGGAGCCGCGGTCGAGGTCGTCGAGACGGACCGCGGCGGCAGGTCCACCTACCACGGGCCCGGCCAGCTCGTCTGCTACCCGATCTTCGATCTCACGCGGCACGGGAAGGACGTGAAGAAGTACGTGCGCGACCTCGAGGCGTCCCTCATCCGAACGCTCGCGCCCCTCGGCTTGCACGCGACGGGCCTCGAAGGCCTCACCGGAGTCTGGCTCGAACGCCCGCCGCGCAAGATCGCCTCGATCGGAGTGCACATCTCGCGTTGGGTGACGACCCACGGCTATGCGCTCAACGTCGACCTCGACGCCGCGCCGTTCACGGAGTGGATCACGGCGTGCGGGCTCGAGGACGCGTCGTTCACGACGATCGCCCGAGAGCTCGAGCGCCCTGTGACCGTCGACGAGGTCCGACCGTACGCGCGCGACGCGCTTGCGGACGTCTTCGACCTATCCTTCGAGGAGCTCTCGGCCGATGACGGCCACGGGCTCTGGAGCCAACCGATCCATGGAAACCTCGCTACCCGTCGCTGAACGGCCGCGCCGGCCGGAGTGGATGAAGGTCCGCGCTCCGAGCGCGGACTCGCGGTACTACGACGTCAAGAAGCTCATCCACGGACAGAGCCTGCACACGATCTGCGAGGAGGCACGCTGCCCGAACATCGGCGAGTGCTGGGGCCGGGGCACCGCGACGTTCCAGATCCTCGGCGACACGTGCACACGCGCCTGCCGGTACTGCTACGTCCATAGTGGCCGCCCCGACAGCCCGCCGGACCCGCTCGAGCCGTTGCGGCTCGCGAACGTTGCAGCGCAGATGGAGCTCCAACACGTGGTCGTCACGTCGGTCGACCGAGACGACGTTCCGGATCGTGGGGCGGGTCACTACGCCGCGACGATCCGCGCACTGAAGGCGAAGCTTCCGCAGGCATCAGTCGAGGTGCTGACACCAGACTTTCTCGACGTCGAGGAGGACGCGCTGCAGACCGTGATTGGCGCTCGTCCGGACGTCTTCAACCACAACATCGAGACGGTGCGGCGGTTACACGCGCGCATGCGCGGAGCCAAGGCGAGCTACGACAAGGCGCTGTGGTTGCTCCAGCGCGCAAAGGAGATTGCGCCGTACCCACTGCTGACCAAGTCGGGCATCATCGTCGGCCTCGGCGAGACGAACGACGAGGTGGTCGAGACGATGCGCGATCTTCGTGCACACGGTGTCGACGTCGTCACGATCGGCCAGTACTTACAGCCGAGCTCGAAGCACGTGCAGATCGATCGTTGGGTGCATCCGGACGAGTTCCGCTGGTTCCGCGAGCAGGGTGAGGCACTCGGGTTCGGCTCCGTGTTCTCGGGACCGCTCGTCCGCTCGTCCTACCGCGCGGACGAACAGCGTCACGCCGCGGAGACCGGTCGGGGAGCCGTCGCATACTGAGGGAGGGGCCGTGAGGCGCCCTCTCCGACGCTACGGCTCGGGGCCGCGCGGCCTGGCCATCGCGCGGTAATCCAGGGCCTTGTCGAGCACGTCCTCGGCGACCCCGCGCTCCCGTGCGATCTCTCGCAGGGACCGACCGGAGGCTGCCGCCTCCTTGACGATCTCGCTCGCAGCGTCGTAGCCGATGTACGGGTTGAGGGCCGTGGCTGCCGAGAGGGTCAGCTCCGCATAGCGCTCGCACACCTCCCGGTTCGCCTCGATCCCGTCAACGCACTTCTCGGCGAGCAGACGGACCGAGGCCGCGAGAAGCTTGATCGAGTCGAGGAGGTTCCGAGCGAGCATGGGCACGAAGACATTCAGCTCGAAGTGACCCTGCATGCCGCCCGCAGTGATCGCGGCGTCATTGCCGATCACCTGCGCCGCGACCTGCGTCACGACCTCGGGAATGACCGGATTGACCTTCCCGGGCATGATCGAGCTGCCCTTCTGCAGCTCGGGAAGCAAGATCTCCGCGAGCCCTGCGCGCGGCCCCGAACCCATGAGCCGCAGATCGTTGGCGATCTTCGTCAGCGAGACGGCGACCGTCTTGAGCGCTCCTGAGGTCTCGACCAGGGCATCGCGAGCCGCCTGCGCCTCGAAGGGGTCAGCGGGCGCGGAGATGGTGAGCCCGGTCTCTTCGGAGAGGCGCTGGCGGACCTGCGCTGCGAAATCAGGGTGCGTGTTCAGACCGGTTCCGACCGCCGTCCCTCCCAATGGAATCTGGCCGAGTCGCTCGAGGGTCGAGCCGACACGGTCGTAGCCCTGGCGGACCTGTGCCGCGTACCCTCCGAACTCCTGGCCGAGCGTGACCGGCACGGCATCCATCAGATGCGTTCGACCCGACTTGACCACGTCGTCGAACTCCGCCGATTTCGCCTGAAGCGACTCCGCGAGGCGCTGCAGCGCCGGGAGAAGATCGTTCGTGATCTCACCGAGCGCCGCCAGATGAACCGCCGAGGGAAAGACGTCGTTCGACGACTGGCCCATGTTCACGTCGTCGTTCGCATGGACGTCCTCACCTGCCAGGGCGGCGATGACCTCGTTCGCATTCATGTTCGACGATGTCCCGGAGCCCGTCTGGAAGACGTCGATGGGAAACTGATCGTCGAGCTCGCCTGACGCGATCCGCTCTCCCGCCTCGGCGATGCGTAGCGCCTTCTCCTCCTCGAGAAGTCCGAGCTCTGCGTTGACTCGCGCCGCCGCAGCCTTGATCCGTCCGAGCCAGCGGGCAACAGACGGCGGAATCGGTTCGCCTGAGACCGGGAAGTTCATGACCGCCTTGCGGGTTTCGGTGCCCCAGAGCTCACGCTTCGTATCGGTCTGGGCCATCGAATCGAGTTTACTGGCGCTATGCGCGCCAGAGATCTCGGAATCGTCATCGGAGAACACCGCCCCTCCGGTCAAAACAGCATCACGGACGTCGACGGCGTTCGGGTCGGCCATGCGACCTTGGTCGAGGGGGATGCGATTCGCACGGGCGTCACCGTCGTCGTCCCCCCGGAGACGCCGCTGTTCGCAGGCTGTCACCGGCTCAACGGCAACGGCGAGTTGACGGGCCTCGAGTGGGTACGCGAGTCCGGGTTCCTGACCACGCCGATCGGGATCACGAACACCTTCAGCGTCGGAGTGGTACGCGACGCGATCGCAGCTGAGTCCGCTGACGAGGATGCGTGGTCCCTGCCGGTTGTCGGCGAGACGTTCGACGGGTTTCTGAACGACATCCGCGGCCAGCACGTCGGCGCGGAGCACGTGCGGCAGGCTTTCGCAGCGGCGTCGGCCGGTGCAATCGACGAGGGTAGCGTCGGCGGCGGCACAGGCATGATCTGCCACGAGTTCAAGGCCGGCATCGGAACGGCGTCACGAGTCGTCGGTGACTACACGGTGGGGGTGCTCGTCCAGGCGAACTACGGCAGACGCAACCGGTTCCGCGTGAACGGCGTCCCAGTCGGCGAGCTGATCGGCGGCCGCGTCCTGTTACCGCAGGGCCGAGACGAGTCCGGGTCGATCATCGGCATCGTGGCCACGGACGCACCGCTCCTTCCGCAGCAATGCAACCGTCTTGCCCAGCGAATGGGGCTCGGCGTCGGTCGGATGGGGGGCACCGCGGCGCACTCGAGCGGCGACCTCTTCTTCGCCTTCGCCACAGGCAACCGTGCGCTCACCGAGAAGGGCGAGGTATCTCTCCGCATGGTGTCCGACCCGGAGATCACGCCGTTCTACGAAGCGGTGATCGAAGCAACGGAGGAGGCGATCCTGAACTCGATGCTCGCCGCCGAGACGATGACCGGCCGCGACGGCAACACGGTCTACGCGCTCGAGCCGGATCTCCTCCTGGAAGCCCTGCGGGCACTACACTAAGCCAGCCGGAGGCGGCGCCGCTCGAGCGGCCGGCCCTGAAGGGCGCGCCGTTCCTGGTCGGTCAAGTCGTTGACCGGCGCCCAGCCGACGTACCCGCAGCGCGGACACTCCTGGTTTGCCTGCCGCAACGGCGCGGTCCTCGTCTCTCTGTGACTACCGCAGCGGAGGCACTCGACCACGAGCGGCTCCATGCGCTCATCTTCCTCGGCCCGAAGAGGGCGGCGTCCCCCGATCGGGGTAGGGGCAGTCGTGAGACCGCAGCTCAGCTTGCGGCCGCCACATGCTCGGCGGCGTCGAGCAGCTCGTCCCAGGTGCGGAGCTTGACACGCGGGCGGCCGAACTTCTCGCCCGCAGCGCGCTCGACCTCGTCGATCGACGTCCAGCCCGCGTACACGACGGGCCTCGACCCGCGCTCGACGAGCAACGCCTCGACCGCGTCCGCGGACACGTCCTCGCGATGGACCAGCCGCCCCTCCTGGACGTCTTCGAGCAGCGCGGCCACGGTCTCGGCCGCATCCTTCTTGTTCGTGCCGATGATTCCCGTCGGCCCACGCTTGATCCAGCCTGCGCAGTAGGTCGCACCCAGCGGGCTTCCCGTCTCGTCATGGACCCGTCCGGCCGCGTTCCGAATCGTGCCGCGCCGGTCGTCGAATGGGAGATCGGGGAGACCGACGCCGCGATAGCCAACGCTTCGAAAGACGAGCCCGCACTCGATGGTCTCGTGCTTGTCGGTGGGAACTGCGACGAGCCGGCCGTCCTGCTCCTCGAGGCGATTTCGAACGAGCTCCACCGACTCGACTCTCGTCTCGCCGTGGATCGCGGTCGGCGAGCGGAAGAATAGGAAGCGAATCACGACCGGCTTCCCGCCTGGCTGACGCAGGGCGAACTCGTGCAGTACCTCCAGGTTTCGCTTGGTGTTCGTAGGGTCTTGCGCGGCGCCGGCGCCCTCGAGCTCTGCCGGATCGACGCGGACGTCGGCTCCTGCCAGCTCACCCATCTCCTTCAGCTCCTGCGTGGTCCAAGAGGCTTGCGCCGGACCGCGGCGCCCGACGATCACGATCTCCCGCAACGTCGATGCTCCGATCGCCTCGATGGCCGGCTCGGTGGTGTCGGTCGGCGCGAGCTCCTCGGGTGTGAGCGCGAGCATGCGCGCCACATCCAGCGCGACGTTCCCGTTACCGATTACGACCGCACGCTCGACGTCCAGGTCGAACTCCAGGTCGTGGAAATCGGGGTGGCCGTTGTACCACGCGACGAACTCGGTGGCCGACCACGACCCGGCGAGATCTTCGCCGGGGATGCCGAGACGGCGGTCACTTTGCGCGCCGAACGCGTAGATGACCGCGTCGTAGAGCCGGGTCAGGTCCGCGTGCGTGAGATCGCGTCCGACCTCGACGTTGCCGAAGAACCGGAAGCCCGGTTTCGCCGCGATGCGCTCGAAGGCACGGGACACGGTCTTCAGCTTCGGATGATCGGGGGCAACGCCGAGACGCACCAGGCCCCACGGCGTCGGCAGCCGCTCGATCATGTCCACCTCGAACGGCGCCTCCGCGTCGAGCAGCGAACCCGCCGCATAGAACCCCGCGGGCCCCGAGCCGACAACCGCAACCCGCAGCGGCGTTCCTGTTGCCGTCACGCGAGGCATGCTAAGCGCCGTCCGCGACGCCAGACAGCTACCGCGAGCGCTGCCTCGCCGCTAGTGGCTACAGCCCGAGCCGCAGCCGTCGACGGCGCCTTCTGCTTCCGCGCCCTCTTCGACCTGGAACGAGTGGCCGCAGCCGCAGGAGGAGCTGGCGTTCGGGTTGTTGATCGCGAACCCGGCAGCCTGGATGGAGTCGACGTAGTCGATCTCGGCGCCCTTGAGGTACGGCGCGCTGAACGGGTCGACGACAACCTGAACCCCGTGCATCTCGAACTCGTGGTCGCCCTCGGCAGCGCCGCGGTCGAAGCCGAGCCCGTACTGGAAGCCCGAACAGCCACCGCCCTGGATCGCGACGCGGAGCACGTTGACGTCCTGCTCCTCCGCGAGGAGCTGCTTGATCTTGGCTGCCGCGGCCTCGGTCACGGTCATCAGCGGCAGGACTCTTTCCTGAATCTCCATCCTTGTCTGATCCTAGCAACGGGCCCGGCTCTGGGACACTCCCCGAGGCCCAGCTTGTAACACTCGTCTCAGGCACGGTTGAGCGGTTTTCGCCATGCTTCGTGCCACAGAAGGGAACCTGTTAGGTTCCCCGTCGCTCAAGGGGAAGGACGCGTGCTCGACAACTGGCTGCCGTTCCTGATCTACGCGATCTTCGCGCTGGTCATTCCCGCATCGATGATGTGGTTCTCCTTCGTCTTCGCCACGCGACCGCACAGGCGCACGCGGCGGCGGGAGCTGCCCTTCGAGTCGGGCGTCTCGACAGGTCCACCGCAGACGCAGCGGTTCACCGTCAGCTTCTACCTGACGGCGATGCTCTTCATCGTGTTCGACATCGAGATCGTGTTCCTGTATCCGCTCGCGGTGATCCTGCACCAGCTTGCCTGGTTCGGCTTCTTCGAGTTCCTCTTCTTCATTGCGATCCTCGTCGTCGCCTACGTGTACGTCTGGCGCAAAGGGGCGCTTGAATGGCAATAGAGGAAGGCAAGCGGCTCCGCGACTACGGCCTCCAGACGGAGCGGCTGCTCTGGCCGGAGAAGGGACCCGGGGTGTTCGAGCAGGAGGTCGCAGCGATCGAGCAGGCGGTCGGGCTCACCACGCTCGCGAAGGCGGTCGCCTGGGCCCAGACGAAATCGATGTGGCCGGACACGTTCGGTCTCGCCTGCTGCGCGATCGAGATGATGTCGATCGTCTCGTCCCGTTACGACATCGCCCGCTTCGGGATGGAGGCGTTTCGCTCGTCGCCACGACAGGCCGACCTCTTGATCGTCTCGGGCCGCGTCGTGCACAAGATGGCGGCGCCGCTGCGGCAGGTCTACGACCAGATGCTCGAGCCGAAGTGGGTGATCGCGATGGGGGCGTGCGCCAGCTCGGGCGGGATGTTCAACAACTACACGACGCTGCAGGGCGTGGACAAGATCGTCGCCGTCGACGTGCACGTCCCCGGCTGTCCGCCACGGCCCGAAGCGCTGATGGAAGGCATCGTCCGCCTGCACGAGAAGGTCGTGGCCGGGGTTCCTCCCGCGTACGAGATCCGCGGAGTCTCCTCCTGAACTACAACCGCGTGCCCGGGCTCGTCGAGGTCCTCGAGGCGCACGGCGAGACGACGCTCGTCGTCGACACGCCGCGCCTCCTCGAGGCGGCACGTCATCTCAGGGACGAGCTCGGCTTCGACTTCCTGTCGGACATCGCAGCAACCGACTATCTCGGCTGGGACTCCAAGGACGTTTCCGGCTACATCGGCACGCCTGCAGGACGCGACCTCAACAAGCCGTCCACGCAGGGCCATCAGCGGCTCCCACGGCCCAAGGCGCGACGCTTCTCGCTCAGCTACCACCTGCTGGGGATGCGCGAAGGCGCACCGCGGGTCCGGCTGCAGGCCTGGGTGGACGACGGCGAGCCGGTGCAGAGCCTGGTGTCGGTCTGGCCGACCGCCGATTGGCACGAACGCGAGGCCTGGGATCTGATGGGGATCCGCTTCGACGGGCACCCCAACCACCGGCGCATCCTCATGGACGACGACTGGGAGGGGCATCCGCTGCGCAAGGACTATCCGATCGGCGGCGAGCCGGTGCGTTTTTCGGGGGAGGAGTAGTGGCGCTCGCCCCCGAGCGGCCTCGGATCTACGAGGGCTCGCGCATACCGTCGCCCATCCCGAGTGTCCTCGAGCTCTCCAACGCGCTGAGGTCCTCGCAGGACGTCCTCACGGTCAACTTCGGACCGAACCATCCCTCGACGCACGGAGTGCTGCGACTCGTCGTCGACCTGCACGGCGAGGAGGTGGTGGGCCTCGCCGCGGTGGTCGGCTATCTGCACACCGGGTTCGAGAAGAACATGGAGCAGAAGAGCTGGTGGAAGGCGATCACCTACGCGCCCCGCATCGACTACGTCTCCTTCCAGAACAACGAGCTCGTGTTCGTGCTCGCCGTCGAGAAGCTGCTGCAGATCGACGTCCCGCCGCGCGCGACCTGGATGCGCATGCTGCTTGCCGAGCTCAACCGCATCCACTCGCATCTGGTGTGGCTCGGAACGGCCGCGCTGGAGCTCGGTGCGATCTCCATGTTCTGGTACTGCTTCCGCGAGCGCGACCGCATCCTGGATTTGTTCGAGCTCGTCGCGGGCTTCCGGATGCACACGCGGTACTTCCAGGTAGGCGGCCTCGCCGAGGACATTCCGCCGGGTTTCTTCGACGAGTGCGCGAAGTTCGTCGAGCTGATGCCGCACGCGATCGACGACTACGAGTCGCTCGTCGATCGAAACCAGATCTGGCTCGAGCGGACGCAGGGAATCGGCCTGCTCTCCCGCGCGGACGCGATCGCGCTCGGCCAGTCCGGCCCCGTGCTGCGGGGCTCGGGCGTCGACTGGGATCTTCGCCGGGCGCAGCCCTACCTCGCCTACGACCAGGTCGACTTCCGCGTGCCCGTGTACCAGGAGGGCGACGTCTACGCCCGCTATCGCGTCCGCATGGAGGAGATGCGCGAATCGGTGCGGATCGTCGACCAGGCGCTGAGGCGCTTGCCGGGCGGAGCCTGGATCGCGGACGACCGCAAGGTCGTGTTGCCCCCACGGGAAGAGCTCCACACGTCGATGGAATCCCTCATCCACCACTTCAAGATCGTCACCGAGGGCTTCAGTGTTCCCGAAGGAGAGGTCTACGTCACGGTCGAGTCTCCCCGCGGCGAGCTTGGTTGCTATGTCGTCTCGGACGGCGGGCCCAGACCCTGGCGGGTCAAGTTCCGCGCGCCGTCATTCGTCGCGCTCGAGGCGACGGCGACGTGCATGAGGCAGGCTCTCGTCGCGGATTTGATCGCCATCGTCGGCTCGCTCGACACGGTCATGGGCGAGGTCGACCGGTGACCACGTATTACGACGAGGTGCAAGAGCTCAAGCAGCGCTACCCCGACCGGCGCTCGGCCGTGCTCCCCGCGCTTCGGCTCGCCCAGGCGAAGCACGGCCACCTGTCCACGGATGCGCTCCGCGAATGTGCGGAGGCAATCGGCACGACCCCAGCGTACTGCGAGGCGGTCGCGTCCTTCTACGACATGTTCCATCTCGCGCCTGTCGGCCGGCACCTGGTCGAGGTGTGCACGAACATCTCCTGCGCGCTCGTGGGCGCGCGGCAGGTCCTCGAGGCCTTCGAGCAGGAGCTCGACGTCACCGCAGGCGAGACGACGGAGGACGGCGCGGTGACGCTGCGGCCGATCGAGTGCCTCGGCGGCTGCGGCTGGGCGACGATCGTCGCCGTCGACCACGGTTACCGGACACACGTGCAACCCGACGACGTCCCCGGGATCGTCCAGGAGCTCCGCGATGGCGACTGACAGCAAGCGGATCGTCCTCGCCGGCGTGGACGAGCACGACCTGACGAAGCTCGCCGACTACGAGTCGATCGGCGGGTACAGCGCGCTGACAAAGGCCCGCGCGATGACGCCTCAGGCCGTGACCGACGAGGTGATCGCCTCGGAGCTGCGGGGGCGCGGCGGCGCGTTCTTTCCGACCGGACGGAAATGGTCGTTCGTCCCGAAGCCGGATCAGAACCCGAATCCGCACTACCTCGTGGTCAACGCTGACGAGTCCGAACCGGGGAGCTTCAAGGACAACGAGATCATGGCGCGTGTACCGCACCGCTTCTTCGAGGGGTGCCTGATCGCCGCGCACGCCGTCGAGTCGCGACACATCTTCGTGTACATCCGCGGCGAGTACACCGGGCCCTACGAGGTGCTCGTCTCGGCGTTGGAGGAGCTCGAGACTCGCCCCGACCTGCGCGGCGACGTCACGATCGTCGTCCACCGCGGGGCGGGCGCGTACATCTGCGGCGAGGAGACGGCGCTGCTCGAGTCACTCGAAGGCAAGCGGGGGCAGCCGCGGACGAAGCCGCCGTTTCCCGCCGTCCAGGGTCTGTACGCATCGCCGACCGTCGTGAACAACGTCGAGACGCTCGCCACGGTGCCGGCGATCATCGAGCTGGGCGGCGCGGAGTACGCGAAGCTCGGCGTTCCTGACTCGCGTGGTACTCGCGTCGTCTCGATCTCGGGCCACGTCGAGCGTCCGGGCAACTACGAGATCGAGAACGGGCTCAGCATGCGCGAGCTCATCTACGGGCTCGGCGGAGGCATCCCGAACGGCCGGACGCTGAAGGCGGTCATTCCCGGCGGCTCGTCGACCGTCATCCTCAGAGGCGACGAGATCGACGTCGGTTACGACTTCACCTCCCTGTTGAAGCTCAACACCGCGATGGGCTCGGCGGGCGTCATTGCTCTCGACGACCGCTGCTGCATGGTGCAGCTCGGCATCCGCGTCTCCGAGTTCTACGAGCACGAGTCCTGCGGCAAGTGCACACCGTGCCGCGAGGGAACCCGCTGGATGACGCAGATCCTCCGCAGGCTCGAGTCGGGCGAGGCGGTCCAGTCGGAGCTCGACCTCCTCCTCGACGTCTGCGACCGGATCAACGGCAAGTGCCTCTGCCCGCTCGGCGAGACGGCCGCGATCGCGGTGGCCAGCTACGTGGACAAATTCCGCGCCGAGTTCCAGGCGCACATCGACGAAGCCGGTTGTCCGTTCGGCGACTCGTCGCCGCTGCACGACGTGCCGGCGCCCGTCTCCCTCCATGCGTCGAGCCCGGCGGCGGCGGAGTTCGTATGAGCCACGTGATCGGACTTTGTGGCTCAGAGCCACTTGCACGGAGCGACCACGTTCCGCGCGCGGCGGAATCGCGAGCCCACGGGGTTTGTGGCTCAGAGCCACAAGGTGGGAGACGGTGAGTACGCCCGAGACCGTCACGCTCACGATCGACGGGGTCTCCGTCGAGGTGCCGAGGGGGACTGGGCTCGTCGAGGCGGCACTGGCAGCCGGGATCGAGATCCCCGTCTTCTGCTACGAGCCGCGGCTCGGCGCGCCCGTTGGTGCCTGCCGCATGTGCCTCTGCCAGGTAGAGCCCGGACCGCCCAAGCCGCAGGCCGCCTGCACGCTGACGGCGCAGGACGGGATGGTCGTCCGGACCGCGCTGACCTCGCCCGTCGCCGCCGAGGCGCAGAACGCAACGCTCGAGTTCATCCTCGTCAACCACCCGCTCGACTGTCCCGTGTGCGACAAGGGCGGGGAGTGCCCCCTGCAGGACCTCACGTTCCGCTACGGGCCCGGAAACACGCGCATGACGTTTCCGAAGCGCACCTTCGAAAAGCCGATTCCGGTTTCGCCGCTGATCGCCCTCGATCGCGAGCGCTGCATCCTCTGCTACCGCTGCACACGCTTCAGCGAGGTCGTGGCGGAAGACGGTCAGCTCGTCGCGGTCAACCGCGGCGCCGGCTCGATGATCGCCACCTTCGACGACGAGCCCTACCGCGCGCCGTTCAGCGGGAACGTCGTCGAGCTCTGCCCGGTCGGCGCTCTGACCTCGACGACGTACCGTTTCGAAGCCCGGCCCTGGGAGATCCAGGACGTCCCCACGGTGTGCGGGATGTGCCCCGTCGGCTGCAACGTCAACGCCACGACCCGGGAGGGCAAGGTCAAGCGCATCCTCTCCCGTAACCATCCCGAGGTCGACGACGGGTGGCTCTGCGACAAGGGTCGCTTCGCCTACGGCCACCTCCATGCGCAGGACCGGTTGCGCGATCCGCTGCTGCGCGTGCGGCGGCGAGGCTTCGAGGAGGTTTCGTGGGAGCGCGCACTCGACGAGGCGGAGCGCCTGCTGCGCGAGGCGGCCGGCCGGATCGTCACGGCGCTGTCCGGTTCGGAGACCGTCGAGCAGGCGTACGCGCTCGCCAAGCTCCTGCGCCAGGGCCTCGACGCGCATGCCGCGGTCTTCTGCGAGGAGATCTCCGATGCGCTCGATGCGTTCCGCGTGCCGCTGTCGGCGATCCGCGACGCCGATCTGGTCGCAGTCCTCGGCGATGCACCGGTCGTCGAGCGTGCGCCGATCGTCGACCTCTGGATCAAGGATGCGCGCCGCAGAGGCGCACGCGTGCTCCACGAGCTCGACGAGGGAGCCGTTCAGAGCGCCGACCGGGCGATCCTCGTCTGGTGCGGCCCCGGCGGCCACGGCGGCGCGACGGTCGCAGCTCTGGCGCAGCGCCTGGGCGCGGCCGGCGCCTTCTACCTCCCCGAGACCGCGAACGGACGCGGTGTCTGCGACGCCTGGGCGGCGGCCGCCGACGTCGAGCCGACGAACCCCGAGCCGACGAACCCCGAGCCGATCGGGCTCCTGATCGTGTCCGGAGACGAGGCAGCCGCGAACCCGGACGTCCGCGCGCTCGCCGAGCAGGCGGAGCGCGTCCTCGTCGTCTCGATGTTCCACGGTGTCGCAGCAGGATGGGCGGATCTCGTCTTGCCGGGTACGAGCTATCTCGAGCGCGACGGCACGTACGTGAACCTCGAAGGGCGTGTACAGCGCCTTCGCCGCGCCGTGATCCCACCCGCACCCGATGAGCTCGCCTGGCTGTCGAAGCTGGCGGAGCGCTTCGGGGTCGAGATCCAGCCCTACCCCTCCGCGGTCTTCGAGGAGGTCTCGGGGATCGCCTTCGGCGGCATTCCGTTCGGAGAGATCGGAGAACGCACCCCCCTCCCGGCCGCAACCACCGAGCCGGCCGCGGCGGCAGTCGAAGCACCGCCGCCGGCAGCCGCAGCCGACGGCGGGCTGCGCCTCGTGCGCTATCGCGCGCTCTTCTCCGGTCCAGCGGTCGAACGGATACCCGAGCTGCAGTTCCAGCGGCCGCGGCCCGAGATCGAGCTCGCCGAGGCGGATGCACGATCCCGCAGCATTCGCGGCGGCGACGAGATCACGATCCGCTCCAACGGAACCTCGGTCAGGTTGCGCGCGCGCCTCAGCCGAGAGCTGCGCGCGGGAGTCCTGCGCGTCCCGGAGGAGTACGCAGGCGACCTGCAACCCACGGTGGAGATCCAAACGTGAGGGAGGTCTGGTGGATCTCCCTGATCAAGGCCGCTGTGATCGTGAACCTGATCATGGTCGCGTTCGCCTACACGACCTGGCTCGAGCGGAAGCTGCTCGGCCGCATGCAGAACCGCTACGGCCCGAACCGCGCCGGCCCCTTCGGCCTGCTCCAGCCGTTCGCCGACCTGATCAAGCTCGTCCGCAAGGAGAGCTTCTTCCCGTCCGCCGCACACGAGTCGCTCTACATCGCCGCGCCCATCGCCTCGATGTTCACCGCCCTCGCCGCTTTCGCCGTGATCCCCTTCGGGGCCGGCTGGAAGATCTGGCACTACCACGTCGACGGAGAGATCGCGAACGTCTCGATCGCGCTGATCCTGATCTTCGCCCTCGGATCGATCGGGGTCTACGGCGCGATCGTCGGCGGCTGGGCCTCGCAGTCGAAGTTCGCGCTGCTCGGCTCGATGCGGACCTGCGCGCAGCTCGTCTCGTACGAGGTGTCCCTTGCGCTTTCGGTGCTCGGCGTCGTCCTGATGGGCCAATCGCTCAACCTCGTCGACATCGTGAACAAGCAGGGCGCGACGATCTGGTTCTTCATTCCGCAATTCGCCGGACTGCTCGTCTTCCTCTTCGCGATGATCGCGGAGACGAGCCGACCGCCTTTCGACCTCCCCGAGGCAGACACGGAGCTGGTCGCCGGCTACCACACCGAGTACGGCGGCATGCGCTGGGGGCTCTTCCAGACCGCCGAGTACATCAACCTGATCACGCTTTCCGCTCTGGCGGTGACGCTCTTCTTCGGCGGTTGGCACGGGCCGTACGCGCCGCTCGGACCAGTCTGGTTCCTGCTGAAGGTCTTCGTGTTCGTCTCGGCGTTCATCTGGATCCGCGCCTCCGTGCCGCGGCTTCGATACGACCAGCTGATGCGCTTCGGCTGGAAGGTCCTGCTCCCGGTGGCGACGATCAACGCCGTCATCACCGCCCTCCTGGTGGTCTGGGTCTCATGAGCGTCGCTCGCCTTAGGCTCGCTCCCTTCTTTAGATCACGACCTTCCCCCGCTCGTCGGCCGGAGAACGGCCGATGAGCCCGCAACCCACGGACAGCGTCAAGGGCTTCGCCGTCACCTTCCGGCAGCTCTTCAAGAAGCCGATCACGCAGCAGTACCCCGAGTACAAGCGGCCGGTCTACCCGCGCTTCCGGGGACGACACCGCCTGCACCGGCACGAAAACGGTCTCGAGAAGTGTGTCGGCTGCTCCCTCTGCGCGGCGGCGTGTCCCGCGGACTGCATCCGGGTCGTGGCGGAGGAGAACACCGCGGAGAACCGTGTCTCGCCGGGGGAGCGCTACGCGCGCATCTACGAGATCAACATGAGCCGCTGCATCTTCTGCGGCTATTGCGAGCTCGCCTGTCCGTTCGACGCGATCACGCTCGGCAACGACTACGTTATTTCGGAGTACTCGCGCGACGACCTGATCTACACGAAGGACATGCTGCTCGCCGAGCCGATCAAGCTAGTTCCGGTGGCCGACCGCGACCTCTACGACACGCCGATCCCGTACTACAAGGAGCACGCGTGATCGTCGCCACAGTAGGCAACGTGCTCGTCTGGGCGGTGTGGATCGTGGCAGCGTTCGCCTGCCTCGGTTCGGGTGTCGCCGTCGTCTCCTTCTCGAACCCGTTCTACTCCGCGCTGGCGCTGATCGGGAACCTCGGCTCGCTGGCCGTTCTCTATCTGCTGCTCTCCTCCGAGTTCGTCGCGGCCGCCCAGGTGCTCGTCTACGCCGGTGCCGTGATGGTCATGTTCCTCTTCGTCATCGCCTACATCGGCCCCCGCACAGAATCGCCCTGGGCGGGCGGCCCGAGCTGGCAGGCGGTCGGAGCGGTGCTGGCGGCCTCCGCACTGCTCGTCGAGATCATCGTCGTGATCGGATTGAAGGCAGGCGGACGGCTTGCGCACTCCCATCACATCGGTGGCTCCTTCGGCAGTCCGAGCTACGTCGGGAGGCTTTTCCTGAGCGACCACCTGCTCGCCTTCGAGATCACCTCGATCGTGCTGCTCGTCGCCGCAATCGGCGGCGTCATCCTCGGCGCGCATTCACGGCGGGCCACCGACGAGGTGCCGCCGCTTTGATGGGCCCCGGGACAGCGTGGTACCTCTCGGTCGCCGGTTTCCTGTTCGCGGTCGGCTCGCTCGGCGT
This sequence comes from Actinomycetota bacterium, assembly GCA_005885245.1. GTDB lineage: Bacteria > Actinomycetota > Thermoleophilia > Gaiellales > Gaiellaceae > 3-1-20CM-4-69-9. The sequence continues at coordinate 16,696 of VAWR01000055.1, forward strand.
GCTGATCCGCCGCAACCCGCTGATCGTGCTGCTCTCGCTCGAGATCATGCTCAACGGCGCGAACCTCGCGCTGATCACGTTCGCCCGGCACCTGGACAGCGGTGACGGGCAGATCTTTGCGCTTGCGGTGATGGCGGTCGCGGCGTCAGAGGTCGTCGTCGGACTCGGACTGATCGTCGCCCTGAACCGAAAGCGCGTCCCCCTCGACGTCGACCGGCTGAGCAGCCTGCGCGGGTAATGACCGTCGCTGCCTACGGCGCCTGGGTCTGCCTGCTCTCGCCGCTGGCCGCCGCAGGGCTGATCACCCTTGCCGGCGGTCGACTGTCGAGACGCGGGTCCGGCTATCTCGCCACCCTCGCCTGCTTTGTCGCATTCGGCGGCGCGCTCACGACCTTCATCTCGCTGCTCGGGCGCCGAGGCGACCAGCGCACCGCCGTCTCGACCGCCTGGACGTGGATCTCCGGCGGCTCGTACCGGTCCGGGTTCGAGGTGCTGATCGATCCGCTCTCGGTGTTCATGATGCTGATCGTTGCCGGTGTAGGCGGGCTGATCGTCGCCTACTCCATCGGTTACATGGACGGAGACGACGAGGAGCGGCGCTACTTCGCGTACATGTGCGTCTTCGTCTTCTCGATGCTGCTGCTCGTGCAGGGCGGGAACCTCCTGCTCCTGCTCGCAGGCTGGGGAATGGTCGGCCTTTCGTCATACCTGCTGATCGGCTTCTGGCACGACAGGCCGAGTGCGATCGCAGCCGCGAAGAAGGCCTTCGTCATGAACGCGATCGGCGACGCGACGATGGCGCTCGCCTTCTTCCTCTTGATCAAGAAGGCCGGCTCGCTCGACTTCGGGATCCTCGGCGGCGAGTACAGCTCGACCGTGGCGAACCTCGTCGCGCTCGGACTGCTCGGCGGCGCGGTGGCCAAGTCCGCACAGCTGCCGCTGCAGACCTGGTTGCCCGACGCGATGGAAGGCCCGACACCGGTCAGCGCCCTGATCCACGCGGCGACCATGGTCACTGCGGGTGTCTATCTGATCGTCCGCACGCACGCGATCTTCGAGCAGGCGCCGAAGGTCGCCGACCTCGCCGCCGGGCTCGGCGCAGGAACGCTTCTCCTCGCCGGGTTGATCGCGTTGGTGCAGGTGGACATCAAGCGCGTGATCGCGTACTCGACGATGTCGCAGATCGGCTACATGTTCCTCGGCGTCGGTCTCGGCTCCTATGCGAACGGCATGTTCCACCTGATGACGCACGCCTTCTTCAAGGCCCTGCTCTTCATGGCCGCCGGCATCGTCATTCACGCGCTTGCGGCCGAGCAGGACATCCGCAAGATGGGCGGCCTACGGCACCTCATGCCGCGCACCTACCTGGCATTTCTGATCGGGTCCCTGGCCCTCGTCGGCATCTTTCCGTTCGCCGGCTTCTTCTCGAAGGATTCGATCCTGGCCGCTGCGATGGATCACGGCGCGTACGGCTACATCCTGTGGGTCGCGGGTCTGGCCGGCACCTTCCTCACCGGCCTCTACACCTTTCGCCTGCTCTTCCTCGTTTTCTGGGGCGAGCCGAGCCCGTTCGTGCGCGAGCACTTCCACGCGCTCGGGAGAGACGTCCCCGGAGTCTCGCTCGCGGCGCCGGTCGCAGTCCTGGCCGGGCTCTCGGCCATCGGCGGCTGGATCCAGTGGGCGCCGCTGTGGCACCCGATCGAGACCTGGCTCCAGACCGTCGCGGAGCCGACAGTCAGCCCCGCGAACTGGCAGGAGTGGGTGACCTCGGCCCTGGCGCTCAGCCTGGGCCTCGGCGGAATGTACGTGGCGTTCCTCTTCTACGGCCCGCGCCGGATCGCGGTGCCGCGCTTCGCCCTTCCGCAGCGCGTGCTCGAGCACAAGTTCTACTTCGACGAGCTCTACGACGCCTTGTTCTACCGTCCGGCGGTCTGGAGTGCTAAGGCCCTCCACCGCTGGGTCGAGCGACCGCTCATCTCCGACTCGGCGCGTGAGCTCGGCGACGACGCGCGTGACCTCGGCGGCCTCGTTTCGCAGCTGCAAACCGGACTTCTGCGCACCTACGCGCTCGCGATCGCCTCGAGCGTCGCGATCCTCGCCATCGTCTTCGTGGCGGTCAAGTGATCCCATGACCACCGTCCTGATCCTGCTCCCGCTCGCAGCCGCGCTCGTCATCTGGGTGCTGCCGCTGAACGACATCTCTGCCGGCGCGCTGGCGCTCCTCGCCGCGCTGGCCGAGGTGGGGCTCTGGATCCAGATGCTCGTGCGATTCGACTTCGGCCAGAGCGGTCTCCAGTTCTCGCAGCAGCGAAACTGGTTCAGCGATCTCCACGTCTCGTACCACGTCGGCGTCTACGGATTCTCGGTGTGGCTGATCGGACTGACGGTCATCGCCATGGCTGCTGCAATCGCCTACGGCTTCTGGGTCGGCCGCGAGCGTGTGCGCGCGTACATGGGACTGCTGTTGTTCCTGACGGGTGCCGTGGTCGGCGTCTTCAGCGCCCAGGACCTGCTGCTGTTCTACGCGTTCTTCGAGGCGATGATGATCCCGCTGTACGTGCTCGTCGGCGTCTGGGGCGGGCCCGGCCGCATGGCGGCGACCCTGAAGTTCGTGATCTACACGATGGCGGGCTCGCTGCTCATGCTCGCGGCGATCGTCGTCTACGGGCTCTCACAGGACACCTTCGACCTCGTCCAGATCGGCCAGAGCTCGAGCGACTGGATCTTTCTCGGATTCGTCGCCGCGTTCGCGATCAAGGCGCCCCTCTTCCCCCTGCACGGCTGGCTGCCGGATGCCTACCGCGAAGCGTCGCCCGAGGTGGCCGCCATCCTCTCCGGCGTCGTGTCGAAGGCCGCGGCGTACGGTTTCCTGCGGATCGCGATCACGAAGTTTCCGGATCCGGCCCATCACTACCGCACCCCGATCCTCGCCCTCGCCGCGATCGGGCTGATCTACGGCTCGCTCCTCGCCTTCCGCGCGCCCGATCTACGCGGGGTGATCGCGTTCTCGTCCCTGGCTCAGATGGGCCTGATCACGATGGGCGTATTCGCCGTCAACGACCTCGGTTTGAACGGCTCGGTGCTCCAGATGGTGAATCACGGGCTCGTCTCGACCTCACTGTTTCTGCTCGCCGGCATGGTCGAACGGCGGACGCTGACCGGCGAGCTCGCCCGCCTTGGAGGAATGGCGCGCGGCCGGCCCGCTCTCGCCACCGTTCTCCTGACGACGGGTGTGATCTCCCTCGCCGTCCCGCTCTCGTCCGCGTTCGCCGGGGAGTTTCTGATCCTGGCCGGCGTCTTTCAGCGTGGCTGGGGCTGGGCGCTGGCAGGAGCCGTGGCAATCGTGCTGGCGGCGATGTACGTCCTTCGGCTCGTCTCCGCTGTCTTGCATCGTGCCGACGGTCCCGCGGTGTCGGACGCCGCGCTCGACCTGAGACCGGCGGAGCTCGGCGTCGTCGTGCCTCTGGTCGCCTGCCTCCTGGCGCTGTCGGCCTGGCCCGCCGCGATCACCGGACACTCGTTCCATGACGACCGCGCGCAGGCGGACGTCGCGCGAGGCTTCAGATGATCCCGCGCCCGCACATCGACTGGTTCGCACTGGCGCCGATGAACGCGCTGCTCGCCGTCTCCGCGATCGCGCTCCTCTCTGCAGTGCTCGTTCCGCGGCCGTGGCGCAAGGGCGTCGCCTCCGCGTTCTGCGCACTCGGCTACACGGTTGCGCTCGGGTTCGCGGTCGCGCTCTACGTTCGATCGGCGCATCCGCACGGCGTCGTTGCGGATGTCTTCCGCCGCGACCGCCTGACGGAGCTGGCCGGGATCATCGTCGCGGGAAGCGGCCTGCTCGCGACCGCGATCTCGTACCGCGAGCGCTGGCGCGAGGATCACGTGGGGGAGTACTACGCACTGCTCGCCGCGGCGGGCGGCGGGATGCTGTTCTTCGTCGGCGCGAACAACCTGATGACCCTGTTCCTCGCGCTCGAGTGGTTCTCGATCTGCCTCTACGTTCTCTGCGCGATCGATCGCGACCGGCTCGGCGGCCTCGAGGCGGCTCTCAAGTACCTCGTGATCGGGGGGTTCGGTTCGGCTGTGCTGCTTTTCGGCAGCGCTCTCGTCTACGGCGCGACCGGCGCGATCGACTTCCCGGGAATCGCCGCGGCCGGACGCCAACACGACGCGCTCCTGCTCTTCGGCCTGGCGATGATCGTCGCCGGGCTCGGCTTCAAAGCCTCGGCGGCTCCCTTCCACATGTGGACGCCGGACGTCTACGAGGGCGCACCGACGCCCGTCACCGCGTTCATGGCCGCGGCCACGAAGACGGTCGCTCTCGTCGTCACGCTGCGTCTGCTCATCACCGCGTTCTCGGCGGACGCGCACGTCTGGACGGTCGCACTCGCGGCGATCGCCGTCTGTTCGCTGGTGATCGGAAATTTCGCCGCGCTTGCTCAGCGGGGAGTGAAGCGCATGCTGGCGTACTCCTCGATCTCGCACGCGGGCTTCATGCTGATCCCGATCGCCGCCGACTCGGCGCTCGGCGCGCGGGCGCTGCTGTACTACCTCGTTCCCTATACCGCGATGTCCCTCGGCTCGTTTGCGGTGGTCGCTGCACGCGAGCGGGAGCTAGGCGTTCCGGTGACCTTCGAGAACATGGCGGGCTTCGGTTGGGAGCGGCCCCTGCTCGGAATTTCGATGTGGGCGTTCATGCTCGGCTTCGCGGGCTTCCCACTCACCGGCGGCTTCGTCGGGAAGTTCTACGCCTTCGCCGCGGCCTACCGGCACGGCTGGACCTGGCTCGTGATCGTGGGCGTGCTGGCGACCCTCGTGAGCCTCTACTACTACCTCGGCCTGATCAGAGCGATGTTCATGCGGCGAAGCGAAGACCTCCAGCTCGCGCCGATCGGCGGCTCACCGCCCCGCGATGCGCTCCTGCAGGGCGCAGTGTTCGCGTGCCTCATCGTGACCGTCGGCTCGTTTTTCGCCGTGCAGCCCCTGATCGACCTGGCAAAGCACGCTTCGAGCTCTCTGCCTTTCTAGGCTCGAGCTTCCGTTCGACCTCGTCGAGCCAGCGCGAGTAGGCGCGCAGGATCGCGCGGGCGAGACTGTGATTCAGCAACAGGTACTTCTCCCGATGCGGATAGGAGGCGGCGGCGCGCTCCGCCTCGTCGAGACGGCCGTTCAGATCATCGATCTCCTCTCGTAGCGGAAGCAGGCTCTTGCGGACTCTGCGCTCCCCGACGAGGTCTGCAGCGAGCATCCGCAGAATCGCATCGCTGTCGATGCCCGTGAAGGAGCACGGTTCGTTCATCCAGTCGCGGAGCGCCTGGAGCCCCTTCTTGGTCAGCGTGTAGTGCGTCCGCTCGCGAGTCTTCCCCGGCTGCTTTTCGGCCTTGAGGTAGCCGAGCGCCGCCAGGCGCTTCGGCTCTGCGTAGTACTGGCTGTCCGCCGAGCGTTCGTACACCCGGCCTCGGCGCGCGTATTGCACGAGGTCGTGCGGGCCCGCGCCGTTTCGCCCGATCAGGGCGAGGACGCCGTAGGAGAATTGACTCAGCTCAGATCTTGACATAGCTCTGATTCGGAGTTATAAGCTCCGAAACGGAGTCTACCAGGAGAGACCATGAGCGCAACCGCTGTCACCACCGAGTTGAGCCTACGGGGCGAGGTCATCGGGCCGGACGACGCCGACTACGACGAGGCGAGAAAGATCTGGAACGGCTCCGTCGACAAACGGCCCGCCCTGATCGCGCGCTGCCGGGGCGTCGCCGATGTCCTCGCGGCACTGGACTACGCCCGCGACAACGACCTGCTCATCGCCGTGCGGGGAGGCGGTCACAGCATTCCCGGCCACTCGACGTGCGACGGCGGCATCGTGATCGACCTCTCGCAGATGAAGGGAATCCGCGTCGACCCCTCGGCGCGAACCGTCCGAGCGGAGGCCGGAGTCACGTGGGGTGAGTTCGACCGGGAGACGCACGCCTTCGGACTCGCGACGACCGGAGGCCAGATCACGACGACGGGCATTGCGGGACTCACCCTGGGCGGCGGCGTCGGCTGGCTGATGCGCAAGCACGGGCTGACCTGCGACAACCTCCTGTCGGTCGACGTCGTCACTCCCGACGGCCGCTACGTGACGGCTAGTGAAAACGAGAACCCCGAGCTCTTCTGGGGTCTGCGGGGCGGGGGCGGCAACTTCGGGATCGCAACCTCGTTCGAATACCGCGTGCACCCGCTCGAGCAAGTGCTGGCCGGACCGCTCGTCCATCGGCTCGAACGAGCCGGCGAAGGTCTGCGGTTCCTGCGCGACTTTCTGGACAGCGCACCGGACGAGCTCACCACCTTCGCGGTCTTCGCAACATGCCCGCCACACGAGCCGTTCCCGGCGCACCTGCACGGGCAACCCGTGTTCCTGATCGTTCCGTGCTGGTCAGGACCGCAGGACGAAGGGGAACGCCTGCTCCGTCCGCTGCGCGAGTTCGGGCCGCCCGAGGCCGATCTCGTCGGCCCGTTGCCCTATCCGATCTTCCAGTCGATGCTCGACGGCACGGCACCGTGGGGGCTCCGCCACTACGGGAAGTCCGACTTCCTCGGCGAGCTGGACGACGAGGCGATCGACGTGCTCGTGGACAGGGCAGCGGGACTGCCCGGACCGCTCTCGCAGGTGTTGATCGCGCAGCTCGGAGGCGCGGTCGCGAGGGTGAGCCCCGATGCGACTGCGTTCGGCAACCGGGGCGCCGGATTCTTCTACCACTCGATCGTTCTCTGGACCGACCCCGAGGAGGACGCCGACCAGATCGCGTGGGCGCGATCGCTGTGGCAGGGAATGCGGCCCCACTCCGCGGGCGTCTACGTGAACTTCCTCGCTGAGGACGAAGGCCGGCTCGACGAGGTCTACGGAACCCGGACCTTCGAGCGGCTCACTGCGCTGAAGGAGGAGTTCGATCCGACGAACGCCCTCCGGCTGAACCACAACATCGCGCCGGGGCGGAGCTAGGCGGACTCGGTCGCCGGCCGGGCTTCCGCAAACGGGTCGCTCGGCCTCGTCCGGAGCGGACGCGCCGCCCAGGTCGGCAGCCACCAGTTCCAGCGGCCCAGCAACCGCATCAGGGCAGGGACGAGCAGCGCCCGGATCACGGTGGCGTCGAAGATGATCCCCGCGGCCAGACCGATCCCGAACTGCTTGATGTCGACGCCCGGGCTCGAGGAGAGCACGAAGAACGCGAACATCAGGACGAGAGCTGCGCTCGTGACCAGCTTTCCGGTCCGCGCCAGACCGAGAGCGACCGAGTGCTTCGTGTCGCCACTCTCGTCGTAGGCCTCGCGCATACGGGTCAGCATGAACACCTCGTAGTCCATCGAGAGGCCGAACAGGAACGCAAAGATCATGAGTGGAATCCACGGGATGATCGACTGCGTGGCGTGCACGTTCCAGATCGCCTCGGAGCCGTGTCCCTGCTGGAAGATGAAGACGATGATTCCGTAGGCCGCCGCGAGCGAGACGAGATTGAGGATCACCGCTTTCACCGGCAGCACGAGCGAGCGGAAAGCTCGGGCGAGCAGGATGAATGTGACCAGGACGACGAAGCCGAGGACGTACGGGAAGTTCGAGTAGACGGCCTTGACGAAGTCGCGGTCCTCGGCCGCGACACCGCCGAGGGTTCCGCCGGTGCCGTTGAGCGCGGCACGGACCCGTTTGATCGTGCTTCGCACCTGCTTCGATGCCCCGTCGCTCGTCGGGAACGCCTCGACGAGGCTCGACGAGCCTCTGCGCCAGTCGGGCGGTGCGACCGCTGCAGCGATGCCCTCGGTCGCGCGGAGCTTGTCGACGATCGGCTGCCGGCTGGCGCCGTGCTCGACGAGGACGTCGAACGGCTTCATCACGCCGGGCGAGACGCCCGCATCGGCCAGCGCAGTCCGCCCGGCGATAGCGTCGCCCTTGCCGGGGAAGTCCTTCGCCTGCGCCTCGCTGGGATTGAGCTGCAAACCGGAGTAGACGAGCGTGCCGACGATCACGAGGCCGACGGCGGCAACCGGAACCGGCCGTCGCATGACGAGCCCAGCCCAGCGACCCCACCAGCCGTCTTCGGGGTGGCCGGAGTCGACGAACCGCTTCGGTAGTAACCGCACGCTGTTGATCCGCGTCCCGAGGGTGGCGAGCAGCGCGGGCGCGAGCGTGATTGCGGCGATCACCGACACCGCCGGGATCAGCATCCCCCCGATCCCGATCGAACGGATGAACGGGAGCGGCAGGATCACCATCGAGAGCAGCCCGACCGCGACCGTCGAGCCGGAGACGATCACCGAACGACCGGCGTGCGTCATCGTCTCCACGAGCGCGGTTTCGACGTCCTCGCCCTCGCGCAGCTCGTCACGGAAGCGGAAGATCATCAGCAGCGCGTAGTCGATCGCCACACCGAGGCCGACGAGCGCGATCAGGAACTGCACGATGATCGACACGTTGGTGACGTAGGTGAGCGCCCAGACGAGGCTGAAGGTGTTGAGGATCGAGGCGACTGCGATCGCGATCGGAATCAGGACGGCCGGCAGCGTCCCGAAGACGAAGAACAGGATCACGAGCGAGCCCGCGCCGCCGATCACGGCCTCGGTCAGGACGCTCGGCCCCTGACCGCCGCCCGACGAAGCATCGATGATCGGGTCGCGCCCCGTCAGGTTGGCCTCGACTCCGGCCGGTGTGGCCGCCTTCAGCTTGGCACGCACCTGGTCGATGTGCACGGAGGAGCTGAAGGTGGGCGTTCCCGGCGGGTAGATCTCCGCGAAGGTGGTGTGCCCGTCCTTGGAGACGTAGGCGTCACTCCCCGTCGACCAGAAGGAGGAGACGCGCGAGCCCTCGTTGACCTTGGCCGCGGCGGCGATCGCGTTCTTGATCCCGGCGGCGTCCGTCACCTTGCCGGCGCTGTGGAACACGGCCACGAGCGGCGCCTGCTCGCCCGTCCCGAAGGTCTTGAGCGTCCTCTGGTTCGCCTCGTATGCGGAATACCCCGGAATCGAGAAGCTCTCGAACCAGCGTTTGGAGACCTGGCCGGCCGAAAAGCCGCCGAACAGGGTCAGCACCACCCAGGCGCCGATCACAGCGCGGCGGCGGCGGACGATCACGTGGGCCAGTCGGGCGAGCATGCTCTGCCTTCTACCTGCAGCGACGCCTGCTACGCAATTGTGAACGCGTCAGGCGGACTCGGGGACGGTGTGGCTACGCGGCAGCAGCGCGCCGATCCCCATTACTGCGTACACGACGAGCACCAGGACGAGCGACGAGACCGCAAAGGCCGGTACGCCTCCGACCACCGCAGGACTGCGGAGCGCGGCGCTCAGGACGAGCAGGAAGACGGATAGGGCCGCAAGGCCCGGACGCAACAGGCTGCAGCGGGCCTCCAGGGAGTCGCCGTAGCAGGCCAGGGCGAGCACGAACGCAGGGGGGATCGCGAGGAAGACGAAGGCGAGGGCGACGCCGTGACTGCCGCTCGTGTCCGCGATCAGGGCGGCGAGGACGAGCAGCGACGGGAGCGCGCGGGGCATCCCGGCCAAGCTTCGCCCTCGGATCGGACGTTCCTTTACGCTCCGCGCCGGAGCCCCTGACGCAAAGGAGACCCATGGCCGACGCGACCCTGACCTGGCTCGGACACGCTGCGTTCCGCCTCGACTCGCCGGGCGGCAAGCGCATCTACGTGGATCCGTGGCTCGAGAACCCGAAGTGCCCGGACGCGGAGAAGGCTCCCGAGCGCTGCGACGTGATCGCGGTCACGCACGGCCACGACGATCACGTCGGCTCGACGATCGAGCTGTCCAGGAAGTTCGGCCCGCTCCCGATCGTCGCGCTGGTGGAGCTGAAGGGCTGGCTGAAGGAGAACGGAGCTCAGGCGGATGACCTGCCGGGCCCGAACAAGGGCGGCACCGTCGAGGTCGAGGGCATCTCGTTCACGCTGACGAACGCGTTTCACTCCGGTTCAGCGCCGGACGGGTCCTACGGGGGCGAGCCAACGGGCATCGTCGTCGGGTTGGAGGATGGGACGAAGGTCTACTTCGCGGGCGACACGTGTGTCTTCGGCGACATGCAGCTGATCGGCCGCATCTACTCACCCGACGTAGCGGTTCTGCCGATCGGCGGTCACTTCACGATGGACCCGCGGGAGGCGGCCGTCGCGTGTGAACTGCTCGGCGCCGCGCGGGTCGTCCCGTGCCACTACGGGACCTTCCCATTGTTGAGCGGCACGCCCGACGAGCTGAAACGGCTGGCGGCAGGGGTCGAAATCGTCGCACTCGAGCCGGGCGGCTCGCTCGAGCTGTGAGGGAGCGCTGGTTCGGGGCAACGGGCCGGCGCGTGCCGGAGATCGCCGTCGAGGGGGAGATCGACCTCGACGACGCGCTCGTGCTCGACGAGGTCGTGGTGCAAGAACTGCAGACCGCACATGAGGTAGGACGTCCGATCGTGGTCCGCGCGGCTTCCCCAGAGGAAGTGAAGGCCGCGCTCGCGCACCCCGAGGTGGCGGTCGCACTCGTGCCGCCGGATCGGCGCGACCTCCTCGAGCTCGACCTGCGCGAGCTGACGTATGGCCCGTAGCGCCGTCGTCGCAACGTACTCGATCGCCGCATGCGACTTGCAGGCCGGCCAGTGGGGAGTGGCGGTGCAGTCGAAGTTCCTCGCGGTCGGGTCGGTCGTTCCCTGGGCCGAGCCGCAGGTCGGTGCGGTCGCCACCCAGGCGTGGGCCAATCCCCGCTACGGACCGGACGGTCTCGCGCTGCTCCGCTCCGGCAAGACGGCGGAGGAGGTGGTGGGCGCTCTCACCACGGCGGACGAGGGTCGCGAGCACCGTCAGCTCGGCGTGGTCGACGCGGCCGGGCGAGCGGCGAGCTACACCGGCGGGGAGTGCAACGACTGGGCGGGGAGCCGCAGCGGCGACGGCTACGCGGCGCAGGGAAACATCCTCGTCTCCGGCGAGACCGTGGACGCGCTGGCCGTCACGTTCGAGTCCAACGCTCACCTGGAGCTGGCCGAAAGGCTGATCGAATGCCTCGCCGCCGCACAGGCGGCCGGTGGTGACAGCCGCGGTCAGCAGTCCGCCGCGCTGCTCGTGGTCGAGAAGGACGCCGGCTACGCGAACCTGTCGGACTCCGTCGTCGATCTCCGCGTCGACGATCACGATCGTCCCATCGCCGAGCTGCGGCGGCTCTACTCGCTGCACAACGAGCTGTTCGGCGTGACGCCGCCGGAAGACTGGCTCGACGTCGATCAAGCGTTGGGTGCCGAGCTACGACAGCGTCTCGACAGGCTCGGCTACGAAGGGGAGCTCGACAGGGCCTTCAACGCCTGGGCCGGTACGACGAACCTGGAGGACCGCACCGACGGCGTCGAGCGCATCGATCCGGTCGTCCTCGAGGTGCTACGGAAGCAGTCGGAATCCTCCACGTAACACTGTGTTACTTGGAACTCCACGCCGGCCCATGCCAGTCTGGGACTCAGCCGAGACGCCTCCGTTTTTCCAAGTAACACTGTGTCACTTGCGCTGGCGCGGCGCGTGCACGCCGGCCAGGGTGACGAAGCGGTAGCCGCGGGCGCGGACTGCTTTGATCACACCCGGCAGCGCTTGCGAGTCGATCGTGCTGCGGTCGCGCGAGGAACCGAGGTGCATCAACACGATCTCGCCCGGCACGAGATTGTCCAGAACACGGCGCCGCGCACCCGCGACGCTCTGGAGCCGAAGGCCCATCCAGCCCCAGGTATCGACGGTCCAGCGCACGGACACGTAGCCGAGCCGACGGACGATTCCCAGCGTACGCGCGTCGCGTGCGCCGTACGGGAAGCGGAAGAGCGGTCGCGGGTCGCGCCCGGTTGCGTGCAGGATCATGTTCTGCGCGCGGATGATCTCGCGCGTCACCCCCGGCGTGGAGAGCCGACGCAGGTCGAGGTGATTCACCGTGTGGTTCGCCACCGGGTAACGCCGGCCGATCACGCGCGCGAGCAGCGGGTACGACTGCACGAAGTGGCCGGTGAGGAAGAATGTTCCGGGAACGTGCTCCCGACGCAGCGCAGCGAGGACTCCCTTCGCGCCCTCCGCATTCCCACCGCCGTCGAACGTGAGCGCCACGACATGCCGACGCGTCTGGAGCCGGACGAGCTCGCCGGCGACGATCGCCGGCGGCAGTGCGAGCATCAGCCGTCGCCCGGCAGACGAACTCCCGCGGCCCGCAGGCGCAGGGCAGGGACCGGATCAGCTGCAGGCTGAGCGACGAGCATGACGGCGCCGTAACCGTCCCCCACGAGCGAATCGACGAGGAGTTGCAGGCCAACCGCCAGCGCGAAAGCCTTGTGCGCGTGCTCGCCGCCGAACGGCACGAGCTCCTCGTCGGAGGCAGCGCCCGCAATCACGTCGCCGTAGGTCACTCGCCCCATCGACACGTCGCTGACGATCGGCTTGCCGTCGGAGCTGGCGATGCCGATGGCCAGGGGATTCGTCCCGGTGAGCTTCGGTCCCCCGTCGGGATGGCCGAGCCGCGGCGGCGAGGTCGCCGTGAGGACGGCGAGGAGCCCGCCCGCTGCAAGCCTTCGAGCCCAGTAGCCGAGCATGCCGGTCGGAAAGCAGTCGCGGGCCACGATCAAGCGGGCCGCCTCCGGCGGGTCCTCCAGCTGACCCGCGCAGATCGCAGCCAGCGTCAGGTAGCCGAGCGCACCGCGGCCTTCCCACCGCTCATAGCAAGCCTCCGCAACGACGCACTCGGGCTCCGCGCCCGCATCGATGCCGGGCAGGGTCTCGAGCCAGTCCACTCGTGCAAAACCGTGGCCGCGCTTGCCGCGACGTTCCGCGTCCTCGAAATGGTCGGCGAGCGTCTGCGCGTCGGCGGCAGAGAAGCCGAGAGCGGTCAGACGCGCCAACAGCTCCACGTTTGGGGAGGCCTAGGGCGAAACCATCGTCAGCGGTTTGACGATCGAACCGCGATCGGCCGCGAGCAGCGTCTCCGCGATCCTCCGCAGCTCGCCTGCGCTGTCCGAGTGGGGCGCCGCCGCCATCAGCGGCTCTCCGGCGTCGCCGCATTCACGAAGGAGGGGATCCAGGGGAACCTTGCCGAGCAAGGGAATGCCCAGCTCGTCGGCGAGCCGTTGCCCGCCGCCGGAGCCGAAGACCTCGCCGGTCATGTTCTCGACGACGCCGACCAGCCGCATCCCGGTCTTCTGCGCCATCACGCCTGCGCGCGAGGCGACCTCCTCTGCGGCAGGTTGTGGCGTCGTGACGACGATCGTCTCGGCGCGAGGCAGCAGCTGGCCGAGCGAGATCGCAACGTCACCGGTACCCGGGGGCATGTCGACGACAAGCATGTCGAGGTCACCCCAGTGCACGTCCGACAGAAACTGCTCGAGCGCGCGGTGCAGCATCGGCCCGCGCCACATCACCGGCTGGTTGTCGTCGAGGAAGAAGCCGATCGACATCAGCTTCAGATCGTGTTTCACGGGTGGGACGATCATCTTGTCGACGAGCACCGGCTTCTGGCGGATGCCGAGCACGTGCGGAATGGAATGGCCGTAGACGTCGGCGTCGAGCACTCCAACCTGCTTGCCCCTCTGCGTGAGCGCGACCGCCAGGTTGGCAGTGAGGGTGGACTTGCCCACGCCCCCCTTGCCGCTGCAGACGGCGAGGACGCGCGTCGAGGCGTCGAGGGAGAGCCCCTTCGACCTCTCCTGCACACCACCACGCAGCTTGGTTGTGAGCGCCTGACGTTCCTCGGCCGTCATCACATCGAAGCCGAGGGCCACGCGCTCGACGCCGGGCACGTCGCGCAGTACGTCCACCACCTGTTCCTGGAACGAGTCGCGCAGCGGACAGCCCGCGATCGTCAGGGCGATCGTCACTCGCACGTCGCCACCCTCGATCTCGACCCCGCGGACCATGTCGAGCTCGGTCACCGGGCGGCGAAGCTCCGGATCGATCACGCGCTCGAGCGCCTTCATGATCAGGTCGCGGCTGGGCTCACTCACGAGTCTGAGACTAGCCGCTCCAGCTTCGCGGCCGCCGGTGCGAGCGGTCTGGGGTCTTCGAGCACGGGCAGGAAGAGATCGGCGTGCCGCTCGACTCGCCCGAGCGCCTCCGTCATCCCAAAATCGCGCGGCCGGACGCTCGACGTCAGCTCGTCCCACTGGAGCGGTGTGGAGACGGGCGCGCCCGGCTTCGGCCGCACTGAGTACACGGACGCGATGGTTTTCCCGTGTCCGTTCTGGCGGTGATCGACGAGCACGCCTTCACGCTTCTTCTTCAGCCACTCCGTCGTGACCTTGCCCGGATGCCGACGTTCGAGGAGCCGCGAAGCCTCCTCGGCGAAGTGGTAGGTCTGCTCGAACGTCGATCGCCGCGTGATCGGGGCGACGACGTGGATGCCATCCGCGCCGCTCGTCTTGACGTAACCCGGCAGGTCGAGCTCGTCGAGCAGCTCGCGGATCAGGTGAGCGACCTCGATGGCGAGCTCGAACCCATCGTCCGGCGGGTCGAGGTCGAAGAGGACGAAGTCCGGACGGTTCGGCTTGTCGACGCGGGAGTACCACGCGTTCATGTCGATGCAGTGCATCTGCACCATCCACAGCACCGCCTCGGTCGAGTTGACGAGTGGGAAGTCGACGAGCCGCGAGCCGCCCTCACGCGGCCACGTCCTGAACTGCCGGGTCGGGATCCAGTCTGGCATCCCTTTCGGCGCCTGTTTCTGAAAGAACGGCGGCCCGGTGCTCCCCTCGCGGTAACGCTTCATCGTGAACGGTCGGTCTCGTAGATGCGGCACGATCGCCGGCCCGATCTTGCGGTAGTACTCGAACAGGTCGCCCTTCGTGATTCCGTCGCCGGGAAACAGGATGCGGTCCGGCGAGCTCAGCTTGACCGTCTTCGCCTCAGGCATCGAGCCGCGCTCCCATCACGCTCAGGCGGCGTCCCCACTCGGATTCCTCGCTCTCCCGCACATACGTTCCACCCATCTTCTCGTAGAACCCGATCGCGTTCGGCTCGGCCTCCCACTCCAGACGTTCCGCGCCGAGGGCCTTCGCGTGGTCCACCGCCTGACGGAAGAGGAGCGAGCCGATGCCCATGCCGATCCACTCGGGCTCGATCCAGAGGTCCTCGAGCCAAACGACTTCGTCCTTCGGGATCAGCGAGCACCAACCGATCGCGCGACCGCCGGAGTCGGCGACGAAGACGATCAGCTCCCGTAGACGCTCTGGGGTGAAGTCGCCCTGGTCGGCCCACTCCCGCACCTTGACCCGCTCGTAGCCCCAGTACCCCTTGGCGCCGGCGGCGATCTCCTTGAGGCGAGCGCCTTCGTCGGCGCGGGCGGGACGGATGACGACGTTCATGCGGACAGCCGCCGCCTCAACCACCGCGCATTCCTGATCGCAAACGTCTCCCAGTCGTTGTTGAAGTAGGCGAGGATCTCCACTTCACCGCGCCAGTCCTCGAAGCGGCGCGCCCACTCCTCCAGCTCGCGCTCGCTGTAGTTCCCCCGTCGTCCGCGAGAGCCGTAATGGAAGCGGATGTACGTCCAGTCGGTCGTGAGCTCATGAGTCTGGAACTCCTTCACCTCCGGCCGATCACCGATCACGAGCGCAGCGCCGTGCCTGCGCAACAGGTCGTACACGGGCTCGACGAACCAGCTCGGGTGGCGGAACTCGAAGCAGTGTCGTCCCGGCGGCAGCGCGGCGAGTGCGTTGGCAAGCCGGTGGTCGTCGCGGCGGAAATTCGCAGGGAGCTGCCAGAGCACGGGCCCGAGCTTCGGCGTCGCGACCAGCGGCTCGAGACGCTCGTAGTAGCGCTCGATCCCCGCGAGATCCGTGAGCCGCTTGAGGTGCGTGAGATAGCGACTCGCCTTGACCGCGAACAGGAACCGCTGCGGGGTCTCCTCCACCCAACGTGCGACGGAGGTCCTCAGCGGGAGGCGGTAGAAGGTGGTGTTGACCTCGACGGTGTCGAAGTGCTCGGCGTAGTGCCGCAGCCAGAGCCGCGCCGGCTTGCCCTCGTAGAACTCGTCCCTCCATGACTGGTAGTTCCAGCCCGAGCAGCCTATGCGGATAGGGCGTCTGCGAGCCGCCGGCATAGCTCGGGGGTTCCCGCTGCCACGACCCGTGAACGCCCCTCGACGTCCAGAGGCGCCGCTGCGAAAGGCGGCGCATCGGGAAGGTCGACCGCCAGACCGCGCTCTCGGACGAGCAGTTGCGCCGCCGCGATGTCGACGGAACGCGCCGGTTTGAGCGAGCACACGGCGTCGACACGGCCGGCAGCCAGATGGCAGAGCGAGAGTGCCAGGGAACCCATGATGCGCAGGCGGTAGGCGAGGTCGACCACGGCAGCCGCCTTCTCCGCCACGGAAGCCGTCCGTGTCGCCTCGAAGGAGAGGATCTCGATCTCGCCCTTCGGCAGCTCGCCGTCGAGTGGACGACCGTTCAAGCGCGCGCCCTGACCGCTGCTCGCCGTCCATTCTTCAGCGGTGCCGAAGTCGTGCACGAACCCGAAGTGGACGTCGCCCATCGTCGGCCCTGAGGCCACGGCGATCGACAGCGAGAAGAAGCCGATCCCGCGCTTGGCGTTCAACGAGCCGTCGATCGGATCGATGACGACGTACGTATCCCCATCGCCGACGGTCCCGACTTCCTCGGACACGAGCGTGACATCGCCCGCGCGCGCGAAGCGCGCGAGGATCACACGTTCCGCGGCCGCGTCGATCGCGGTGGTCTCGTCCCCGCCCTTCCCCGCGCCGACGACCGGCTCGCGGTCGGCGCGTCGCGGTAGCTCCTCGAGCACCCCGCGCACGTCGTCGACAGCATCGCGACAGAGCGCGAGCCAATCAGTCAAGCGGATGGAAGAGCAGACCCGAGGTCAGCTTGGGAAAGAAGTAGGTGCTCTTCTGCGGCATCGTCTCGCCGCGGCGAGCGACCGCCCACACATCCTCGATGCGCGTCGGTCTGAGCAGAAACGCAGCCTCGGCATCGCCGCGGTCGACGGTCGCAACCGCCTCCTCACGCTGCGGCGTGTACGTCACCCCCTGTGGTGCGATTTGCTCGACGATCTCGACGTCCAGACCGTCGCCGTCCAGAAGCTCATAGCGTCCGTCGCGGTAGAGGACGACGCCGGGTAGCTCGTCCCCGGGCTCGTCGATCGGCGTGCCGCGCGTCCCGTTGACATGCGCAGCCACGCGGTGCGTCGGAAAGATCGTCAGACCTTCCTGCCGCGTCGGTACGAGCACGACCATGAGATAGGGAGAGCCACCTTCCTGCGCGTATGCAAGTGCGGTCTCGTAGCGGTGGTGGCCGTCCGCGATCAGGAGCTCGACGCCCGCGAAGCTCGGCGTGTCGTCGATCCGCCAGAGCCTGTCTCCGCCGCTTCGGAGGTCGGGCTCGCGGTCGGGTGCAGCGAGCGGCTCGCCCTCGTAGAGCAGAAAGATGGGCTCGAGCTGTGTCCGTGTCGCCCGCAGCAGCCGCAGCCGGCCTTCCTTCGGGCCGCTGTGCGTGCGTTCGTGCGGCAGAACGACGCCCCGCTCGTACGGCTCGGCGCGCAGAGAGGCGACGAGTCCGGAGCGCGTGCGCTCGACGCCGTCGGGGCCGACGTAATGCTGTGCCAGGAACCAGTAAGCCGGTTCCCCGTCTCGGGCGAGTACCCCGGTCTCGCGCCAGGCAGCGATGTCCCGCGCGGCGTCCGCCTCGTCGTTCGGTAGCGTGAGGTGCACGACGTTGTATGGACTGAGGGCGAGGTACTCGCGCCGCTCTTCGGGAGAGATGACGTCGTAGGGCGGCGCCACGAGCTGCTCGAGCGGCCCGGCCCTCGACTCGTCGTAGCGCTCGGCGCGAAACGGCTTCACGTCGGCCATTTGGCGCCGACCCTAGCATCCGGGTTCGGACCTAGGATTGGAATGTGAGCGCAATCGCAGAGCTGGCCGAGGAACGCGTCGTCGAGGGCATCTACGCGGTGGCGCGCAAGCAGCGTCTGCGGACGCGCGGCGGGGCTCCCTACCTCGCCCTCGAGCTCGTCGATCCCAGCGGCCGCATCGACGCGCGCGTCTGGCACGACGTCGAGCTGCTGGACTCACGCTTTGCCGAGGGAGACGCCGTGCGCGTGCTCGGTCGCGTCGAGAAGTTCCGCGACCGGCTGCAGGTCGACGTCCGCACGCTCGAGGCTGCGCCGGAGGCCGATCCCGCCGACCTGGCCCCGGCGCTGCGCCGCGACGCCGACGAGCTCGACGGCTTCCTCGACTTCCTCGCCGGCGAGATCGCCCATCGCGGGCTCGCAGACCTGGTCACACGCTTTCTCTCGGACGACATGCTGCGGGCCTCGTTACGACGCCTTCCGGCCGCCGAGACGCACCATTCGTACGCCGGCGGCCTGCTCGAGCACACCGTCGGGGTTGCGACGGTGTGCCGCGAGACCGCACAGCTTCACCCACGACTCCGCGTCGACCTGCTGCTGGCCGCCGCGCTGCTGCACGACGTCGGGCGGGTGGCGGAGCTGACCGCCGGCCCGACCTTCCGACAGACCGAGGAAGGACGTTTGCTCGGACACGTTCACCTCGGACTGCGGATGGTCGAAGAGCGTGCAGCGAGGCTGCAGCCAGACGCCCGCGCAGAGCTCCTGCATGCGATCTCCTGCCACCACGACGCGCGGGCGGCACGCACGGCCGAGGCGGCCGTTCTCTACCACGCGAACCAGCTCGACGCGGTCGCCGCGACGCGACCGATACCGGACTAAGTAGCTTCGCCAGATGGCCGCGATCGCTCTCGCGCTGGGCGCGAGCCTGACGTGGGGACTGGCGGACTTCTTCGGGCCGCTCAAAGGACGCAGTCTCGGAGCTCTCCGCGTTCTGTTCTATGTCCAGCTCAGCGGCTTGGCCACGATCGCGGTCGCCGTTGCGGTGCGTGGCAAGGGCCCTGCCGATTGGGCGGTGCTGCTCGCGATCCCGGCCGCGATCTCGGGAACCTTAGGCCTCTATGCGTACTACCGCGGCGTCGCGGTCGGGGCGATGAGCATCGTGGCTCCCATCGCCGGCATCTCGGCGGTGATACCGGTGGTCGTGGGAATCGTGAGCGGCGACCGGCCCTCGGCCTGGCAATTCGCGGGGATGGCATCGGCGCTCGTCGGCGTCTTCCTCGCCTCGCGCGAGCCCGGCCGAGGGAGATCACGACTCGCCGCTGGCGTCGGCCTTGCCCTGCTCGCGGCGCTCGGCTTCGGCGGCTACTTCCCGCCGATGCACGCCGCGGGCAACGCGGACTTCTGGTGGGCATCGCTCCTCTTCCGAACGACCTCCACCATGGTGATCCTTGCGGTGATCGCGATTCGCAGGCCTTCGGTGTCGCTCGAGCCGCGTCACCTTCCGACGCTGGCGCTCGTGGGAGTCGGCGACATGCTCGGCAATCTGCTGTTCGCAGCGGCGTCCACGACGGGACTCGTCAGCATCACGTCCGTGCTCGCGTCGCTCTACCCGATCGTCACCGTCGTGTTGGCCCGCATCGTGCTCGAGGAACGCGTCGCCCGGTCGCAGGAGGGCGGCATCGCGCTGACCCTTGCAGGCGTCGCGTTGATCTCGGCGGGCTAGCTCCCGTGAGCAGGATCTAGACGTTGAAACGCACATTCAGGACGTCCCCGTCCTGCACCTCGTAGGCCTTGCCTTCGAGTCGCTGGAGGCCGCGCCTCGCGGCCTCCGCGTGTGAGCCGGCCGCGACCAAATCGTTCCAGCGGATGATCTCGGCGCGGACGAAGCCGCGTGCGATGTCAGAGTGAATCGTGGCCGCCGCATCGAGCGCGCTCTGTCCTCGTCGCAGCGACCAGGCCCGCGTCTCCTTGTCACCGGCGGTGAAGAAGCTGATCAAGCCCAGCGCATCGCTCAGGCGACGCACCACCTCCTGGAGCGCCGACTCCCCCTCGCGGAAGGCGGCAGCTTCCTCGACCGGCAGCTCGGCGAGCTCGGCTTCGAGCTTGAGATCGATGCCGTTCGGCCCGTTCTCGACGGCGAGCAGCGGCTTCGTGGTCAACGGCTCGAGCTCGGGAGGCAGATCACCGGCCCAGTCCGCGAGCGTCCCGCCGGCATCCACGTGCGCGAGGATCCGTTCCAGCTCGCCGACCTCCTGCCTCAGCCTCTGATCACCGGACTTCGCCTGCTTCGCGACTCGTTCGAGACGGCGCTCGACATGATCGCGGTCCGCCACGAGCAGCTCGAGCCGGAGCGTCTCGAGATCGTCCTCGGGAACGCGTGTCCCCGAAAAAGCGTCGAGCACCACGAGCAGGGCGTCGACCTGACGCAAGTTTCCGAGCATCTCCGGCCCGGTCCCGCGCACCTCGACGACGCGGATCGCCGCGGGAGTTACCTTCCTCGGCCGGATCACCTCGGCGATCCGCGAGAGACGCGGGTCCGGAACTCCGGCCATGCCGACGTCGCCCGTCGCGCGCGCCCCGGTGAGCGCGTGAAAGAGCGTCGACTTGCCGGAGCTCGGCAGCCCGACGATTCCGACCTCGAGCGCCACTAGTGCCCCTTCCAGTAATGCCGCCGAGTTTCTGGGTCGCGAGCACCAAGGCAGAGGCCGCACTCGACCGCAGCAAGGCTGGTGAGCCTTGCTAAGGGCGAGGGTGGACTCTGGCGCAGCGTGATCGCGGGCCAGAAGCCGGCATGTATTGCTGGAAGGGGCACTAACGAGAGATGTGTCTCTGCAACGAAACGAGCGCGCGGTGCTGCAGCGATTTGATCGCGCCCTCGCTCTTGCCGAGGATCGTCGCCACCTCGGCGTTCGGCAGGTTGAAGACGAACTTCAGTGTCAGCACTTGCTGTTGCTCCGTCGAGAGCTCCTCGATCAGCTCGAGCATGCCCTGCCGGCCGATCGATTGCATGGCGGCAGCCTCGGCGGACGGCTCGGTCTCGTCGCGCGGCTCCGGGACGTCCTCCTCGGGCTGCCAGCGCCGCGAGGCGCGAAAGTGATCCATGGCGAGGTTGTGTGCAATCCGGAAGAGCCACGCGGAGAACGGCGCCGCCTGCCAGCGAAACCGCTTGATCGACTCCAGCATCTTCATGAACGTCTGCGTCGTGAGGTCCTCTGCGTCGTGACGGTTGCCCACGCTCATGTGCAGGTAGCTGTAGATCCGGTCGAAATGGAGCAGGTACAGCTCCTCGAGCGCCAGGCGATCGCCTTGCTGAGCGCGCTCGACGAGACGCCGGACGTCGGCAGTCGAATCCTTCGCAGGGCGGGGGGCGGCGCGGGTGGCTTCCTCGGCCATCAGCGAGGAGATGCCCCAGCCGCGACGGTTGGTAACTCGGGAGGGCTCACGAGGGCGCAGCCGAGCCGAAGCCGACCCTGCTCTCGCGAGCGAACCTCTTGACGTAGACGACGCGCTGCAGGGCAATCGTGTAGCGCCCGTCCTCGGCCTCGAGCGCCAGCGCGGCTTCGCCGGTGCCCGCACGCAGCTCCGCGGAGCCGAGCGCCTGCTCCAGGGCATCCGCGCTCGACGGCGTGACGAGAGCTCCCATGATCTGCCCTCCGTCGAACGCGACCTCGATCCGGACCCGCTCCGCTTCAACCACGTGAGACCACCTCCGTGAGAACGCCGTGAACCGAATCCGGATGGATGAACGCGACCTCCAGGCCGAAGAGCCCTGCCCGGGGCTGCTCGTCGATGAGATCGGCGCCGGCCCGCGCGAGCTCGACCAACGTCGCGCCGAGATCGCTCACCTCGTACGCAACATGGTGCATACCGGGCCCGCGCTTCGCCAGGAACCTGCCGACCGGCGTGTCCTCGCCGAGCGGCTCGAGCAACTCCACCCTGCCCGTGCCGATGCGGAGTGAGGCCGCCCGGACGCCCTGCTCCTCGACGGTTGCGCTGTGCTCGACCTCTGCGCCGAACAGGCGCTCGTACGTCGCGAGGGCTGCATCGAGATCCTCGACTGCGACACCCAGATGGTGGATCCCCCGTGCCGCCACGCGAGCGACTCTATCGAGCGACGCGGTGTTAGCGGACTCGGGTGATGAACGACCGGTTCAAGGTGACGCCGCTCTCCCGGAGGGACATGGAGCCGCGGATCGTCTTTCCCTTCGACTTCTGCTTGGGCACCTTGAACGAGCACGTCGCGTTCGGGCTCTTCACGGCGCGCCCGGTCGCCGGCGACGTGAGAATGACCGTGAAGAACCGCCCTTTGCCCTTGAGCGCCTTGCTCCCGAGACGCGCCTTGCAGTCGATCTTCCCGGAAGCTACGGCGGCACCCGTGTCGCTGTGGGCAGCGCCCATGAGCACGACCAGCGTCGCCCCGGCCTTCACCGTCTTGTCGGCGCTGAAGCTCGTGACCACCACGCGCAGCGCTTCCGCGAGCCGGTACTTCCAGATCGCGTCGCCGTCGGGCGCGTCGTCCTGCGCGAGCACGTCGTTGCCGTTGAAGGCGATCCCGAGCGCATAGAAGGTCAGCTCGATCGGAACGGACATGTCCGGAAACCCCGGCGCGAGATCCTCTTGCCGCACGGTCACGGTGCCCACGCCGTCGCTGAACGACCCGGTCACGGATCCCGGCGCTGGATCCAGCGTCACCATGTCCTCACCGTTCCAGGCGAGCAGCGACGGGCCGGAGGCCTCGAGCACGAGGACGAAGTTCGTGCCGTCGCTCCGCCAGCCGCTCGCCAGGTCCGGATCGTCTGTTCCGAGCGGCACGGCGACGGCGTCGTCCGGTCCGAGCGAGGAGCGATTGGGAACGGTGATGCGGAACGTGATCAGACCCTGATCGTCATTCGAGACCGTCACCGCTGCGATGTCGGGTGCAACTCCCGCATCGCCGGTGGGGTCGGTGAAGCTCGAGCTCCCTGCGGCCACGCGCGCCGGCACGTGCGCAACGGCGTTCTTCACGAACTTGGCCGAAACGCGAGGCGCGACGAACGTCCCACCAGACGCAGACGCTCCGGTGACGGAAACCGCTGCAAGGAGTGCCACGGCGGCGGAGACCCCTCGCTGCACCGGCCCATCGTAGGCCGCACGGACTGGCGGTGTCTAGGCCTCGCTGGGCAGCGAAATCACCCTCGGCGTCCCGACCGTCTCGGAGGCGCGAGACTCGGGCTCGACGTCCGAGAGCAGGTGCAGAACTTCCTCACGGTTGATCGTCTCCTTCTCCAGCAATGCGACCGTCAACCGGTCGAGCGGCGCGCGATGCTTCTCCAGCAAACGGACGGCCTCCGCGTAGGCCTCGTCGGTGAGACGAGCCTGCTCGATGTCACGCGTCCGCTTCGTCTCCTCCGACAGGGCGTAGTTGTCGGCCCGAAGCGTCCGCGAACTGACAACGTCGGACATGCCCCACTCGAACACCATCGCACGTGCGATCTCGGTCGCCTTCTCGAGGTCGCTCGCCGCGCCGTTGGTCACGCGCCCGAAGACGACCTGCTCGGCGGCACGACCTGCGAGCGCGATCTTCAGCATGTCGACGAGCTCCTCCTTCGTCTCGAGGTAGCGATCCTCGGAGGGCAGGTTGAGGGTGTAACCGAGAGCGGTACCGCGCGAGACGATCGTCACCTTCTGCACCGGCGCGATCTCGCCCATCAGATGGGACATGAGCGCGTGACCCGCTTCGTGGAACGCGAGGATTCGGCGCTCCTTCTCGGTGAGCACCTTCTTCTGCTGCAAGCCCGCGACGACGCGTTCGATCGCGGAGTCGAAGTCCGCGGCCGAGACGTATTGCGCACCGCGCCGACCGGCGAAGATCGCCGCTTCGTTGGCGATGTTCGCGAGGTCCGCGCCGGTCAAGCCCGAGGTCTGCCGCGCGAACACGGCCAGGTCGACGTCCGCGGCCAGCGGCTTGTTCCGCGTGTGCACGTGCAGGATCGCCTCGCGGCCGAGGAGATCCGGCGGGCCGACGAGCATCTGGCGGTCGAACCGGCCGGGACGCAGCAAGGCCGGATCGAGGTCCTGCAGGCGGTTCGAGGCGGCCATGACGACGACCTGATCACTCGGCGAGAAGCCATCCAGCTCGACCAGGAGCTGGTTCAGCGTCTGGTCCTGCTCGCGCGTGAAGCCCTGACCCGTCCTGGCCGCGCCGACGGCGTCGAGCTCGTCGATGAAGATGATCGACGGCGCTCGCTTGCGCGCTTCGTCGAAGAGCTTGCGCATCCTCGCCGCGCCGAGGCCGACGAACATCTCGACGAATGCGGACGCGCTCTGCGAGAAGAAGCGCGCACCGGACTCGCCGGCCACTCCCTTGGCGAGCAACGTCTTCCCCGTGCCGGGCGGGCCGTAGAGGAGGATGCCTTTCGGGACCTTGGCGCCGAGTTGCTCGAACCGCTTCGGGTCTTTGAGAAAGTCGATCACCTCCTGCAGCTCTGCCTTGGCCTCCGTCACACCTGCGACGTCGGCAAGGCTCACGGACTCACGCGAGCCCGGTTCGACGTGCGTCGGCCTGACGCGCGGCATCACCGAGAGCGTGCGCCAGAGCAGGTAGACGATGGCGACCATGCAGAGGAAGAACATCAGCGGCAACCAGCGTTCCGCGATCCTCGGAATGTCGTGGAGCCAGGACCACGGAGAGGCGATCAGCACGCCCGTGTCATCGGCAGGAGGCCGGATCAGCGTTAGCGGAACTGCCCGACGGCCTCTTCCACGGTGGTGAAGGCGACTCCGGCCTCCCGCCAGGCGGCGGTGCACGCAGCCACGCGAGCCTCGTCCAGCCCACGCGCGGCGTCCTCCACGAAGGTCACGCGGCGACCTCGCTCCAGAAAACCGCGGATCGCCGCGTCGTCGCACACATCCGTTGCGACCCCGAAGACGAGTATCTCGTCCGGGTCGAGCCACTGGAGCAGGCGGTCCGTGTTCGGATTCGTGAAGACGTCGAAGCTCTTCTTCAGCAGGAGGAACTCACGCCCGTCGAGGTAGCGCTCCGGTAATGGCTCGAGCGTGATCGGAACGGGATCCTCCTGCTCGGTCTCGGGAATCTTGCGTGC
The DNA here is from genome assembly GCA_005885245.1 of Actinomycetota bacterium. Taxonomy (GTDB): domain Bacteria; phylum Actinomycetota; class Thermoleophilia; order Gaiellales; family Gaiellaceae; genus 3-1-20CM-4-69-9. The sequence continues at coordinate 41,609 of VAWR01000055.1, forward strand.
GCCCCGCGTACCGCGCAGACAGTGCGGCGGGTAGGTGGAGCGGAGGTCCGGCGCATCCGAGATCTCGTCGTCGGTGAGCTCGTGGTCGTCGGCCGAGGCCACGTGCACGATTCCCGCGCCGCGTGCAGCCTCGACCAGGCGCTTCATCGTGCTCGCCGTCTGCTCCGCTCCCGGGACGTACAGCTTGCCGTCCGGGAGCATGAAGTCGTTCTGCGTGTCGACGTCCCAGAGAATCATTCGACAAGCTCGAGCCGCGGGTTCGGCTTGTACTTACGGCCGACCTTCGCGGCAGGACGGCCATCGGTCAGGACGATGTCCGCAGTGAAGTCGTTGGAACCGCGGATCAGCGACGAGCCGACGCCGTAGGCGTCGACGGGCACGCCTCGTTCCTCGAACTGTCTGATCTTCTCGATCGTGAAGCCGCCGGACGCAACGATCCGGACCTGCTCGAATCCGTCGAGGTCGAGTGCATCACGCACCTTCCGGACGAGGCGCTCGTTCACGCCCGTCGGCTTGAAGTCGCCGAGCTCGCTCCAAAGTGAGCGGTCGACGAGCATCTCCGACGTGTCCAGGCGCACCCCCCAGAGCTTCGGCCCGAGCGCGCGCGCGACGTCGAGGGCGGTCTGGACAGAATCGTTCTCGAAGTCGACGAGCACGGTGATGTTGATGTCGTCTGAGGCCCACTCGGCGAACTTCGTGGCCGCGAGCACCGTGTTGCCCCCGTACGAAGCGATCAGCGAGTGGGGAACCGTCCCGATGCCTCGCCCGCCCCACCACGAGGCTTGCTCGTCCGTCGTGACGCCGATCGGCGTGCCGACGACGCGTCCCGCGACGTAGGCCGAATAGCCGTCACCCGTCTGGACACGATGGTGATCGTGCCGCGCAGGCATGAAGATGATCGGCTTGCCGTTGGCGGCTTCCAGGACCTGCACGACGTTGGTGGTGATGAGCGTACGTCGAGCGAGGACGCCGAGGTACGCGGTCTCCAGATGTGCGAACAGCGTGTAGTCGCCCTCGATCGTCATCACCGTCTCCCACGGCTCGATGCGGTCGCCCTCGTAGAGCGCGTGCACGGTGAGCACGTCCCAGTCGTGCGAGCAGAGCTTCAGGATGGCGATCGCCTCGTCCACTCCACCGAGGTAGGCGTCGTTCTTCTGGAACACCTGCATGACGACGCGCGGGTGTCGGCCGTCGTGGTCGAGCGTCGCTCGTGCGTGGTTGAAGTACGCGTCGGCGTAGTACCCGCCGCGCATCTTCTCGACCGGCAGGTCGAAGATCTCGGGTGGGAGCCGCTCGCGCGTGCGTTCCCTGAGGGCCACTACTCTTCTTCGAGCTCGAGGCACGCGAGCAAGGCGGCTTCTGCGACCTCGATCTGCTCCGGGGTCGGCTCGGCCGTGGCGATCCGGTGCTGAAGCTCGTGACCGGGCTTGGCGAGAGCTCGAGCCAGGCGCTTCTCGGGATTGCGCACCATCCAGCCGAAGATCTCGGTGGACGCGGCAAGCGCGACGAACTGCGCGCCGAGCCTCGCCTGCGTGCGTACGCGTGCCGGAGCGCGCGCGGCGAGGGTGTTGCCGATCGCTGTCGTCGCGAGCAGCGGGCCAAGCAGGTGCGAGCCGCAGCGGTCGTGCTCCTTCGCCGCGCGCTTGCCCTGCTCGTAGCTGCCGATCGAGATGTGCTCGGCGCCGTGATACGCGGCGACGTCTGAGCTACGCAGCGCGAGTGCCGCAGGCGCCAGCGAAAGCAGACCGCTGACCAGCTCCTGGGCGCCCGGACCGACCGATCTGGATCCGCGCACGAGCCTGACGACCGTCGCGCTCACGAGCATCGACGCCAGCACGGCGGGCCGCTGGAACGGCAGCCTTGCCTCGGGGAGCGCGCGCCGGATCTCCGGGAGGATCGCCAGCGCGTCGAGCAGGCGCACCGGGCCGCGTAGCAACGGGCTGTCGATCTTCGCGGAACGCAGGCGCTTCGGCCTCGCGGCCACCTTCAGCCGGCCGTCGTCCGTGCGGATCGCACAGGCCCACGCCTTCGGCCCATGCACCAGCACGCCGTTGGCGAGCGCCATCCCGCCGAGCCGGATCTTGTCTTCGGCCATCGATCGAGGTTATCGACTCAGAGTCGAATTCCGCAAATCACACCGCGACCAGACGGTGCGCGACGTCACGGAGAAAGCCGACACCAAGCTCGAGATCCTGGATCGGAACGCGCTCGTCGGCGGAGTGGACCAACCGGGCGGCCAGCTCGGGGGACATCGAACGGGAGGGAAAGAACCCGTAGGCGACGGTCCCGAACGCCTGCCGAAACCAGTGGCTGTCCGTGAAGCCGGCGACGCAGATCGGCGCCGGCCTCGCCTCGGGCTCCAGCTCCTCGACCCAGGCGGCCACGGCGTCCCACAGCGGCGTGTCGATCGGCGAGCGCGAACCGCCGTGCGCCTCGAGGCCCTCGAGCTCGTAGTCGCCTTCCCCGAGCACCTCCCGCACGATGGCGTGCTGCTCCGCAGGAGTCATCCCCGGCAGCAGCCGTGAGTCGACCACCAGGTCGCAGATCGCTGGAATGACGTTCCGCTTCTGCGACGCGCTGACCATCGTCGGTGAAAGAGTCAGCGACAGCAGCGGCTCGACCATTGCCGCGAAGAAGCTCCCGATCGCCTCCGCGCGAGCGACGGCATCCTGCGGAGAGTCGGGCGCCTCGCCGGTGACGGTCTTCAGGAGGGCAGTCACCTCGGGCATCAGCTGCTGGTCGGGAACGTGTTCGCCGAGCTTCGTGATCAGGGGTGCCGCCTTCACGAGTGCGTTGTCGGCGATGCCCGGCATCGACGCATGGCCGCTGCGACCGCGGACACGCAGCCGGAACGGCGCGCTCATCTTCTCCGCGACCGAGCAGATGTAGAAGGGTCTGCCGCCGAGCTCGAGGCGCTCGCCGGATCCCTCGTTGATCAGGTAGTCGCACCGAACCGCGTCCGGGTGGGCCTCGCACAACCACTGGGCGCCGAAGCCCGCGCCGACCTCCTCGTCGGCGGTCGCAGCGAAGACGAGATCGCCGGCGGGCTCGAAGCCTTCACGGGCGAGCGTGGCCATCGCGACTGCGCTCGCGGCGACCTGGCCCTTCATGTCGAGCGCGCCGCGTCCCCAGACCTCTCCGTCTCGCAACTCGCCGCCGAACGGGTCCGCCGACCACTCCGCCGGATCCGCCAGTACCACGTCGGTGTGCGAGAGAAACAACAGGCTGGGACCGTCGCCTCGACCGGGCAGGCGAGCAACGAGGTTCGCGCGCTCTGGAACGCGCGCGTAGAGCTCGCACTCGGCGCCGCTCTCCTCGAGATACACGCGGAGCAACTCCGCGGCAGCGGTTTCGTTCCCCGGCGGGTTCGTCGTGTCCACACGGATGAGCTCCTGGAGAAGCTCGGTGACCTCGTCGCGGACGGAGACGGTCGCCATCAGTCTTCTTCTTCCTTCGCGCGGGCGGTCAGCTGGTTTCGCGCACGCCAGAGCGCAGGGAAGAAATTGTGGTGGATCATCTTTCCGAGCACCTCGACGGGCGTCCCTTGCGTGCCTACGACCTGGTCGCCGATGATCCGCGCGACCACCTTGTAGTGGCGAATGCGCCACATCGTGATGCGCTCGTCCCACTCCACCAAGGCTTCGGCGAGCTGGTAGAGCTCCTCGTGCTCGCGCCCGTGGACGTAGACCTCCACCACGTCGAGACCGGCTGCCCCAACGGCAGCGTCGAAGGCCTCCCCGAGCGGAGGCGTAACCCGGCGGACCTCCCGGAACCCCGGGGAGTCGAAACCGCTCCCGTGTCCCAGCACCCGTCTGACGGTCTGGTACTCCCATGGCGACATCTGCTCGAGCATGTCGAGCTGCGCGGTGACGAACTGCAAGCACAGGGCCGCGCGGCGCAGCAGGCGGAGCGCTGCGGCGTGTTCACCCGCACGCAAATGCACCGTCGCGCGCGCGACCTCGGATGTGCCGAGCTTGAGCCACAGCTCGGAGGACTGGTGCACGGTCTGGAAGAGCAGCTCGTCCGGGTGCGCCCGTTCGTCCGGCGACTTCTGCAACGCAAGAAGCTCGTCGGTGCGGAGGTAGCGTTCGTAGTCCGACGCGCCCTTTCCAGGCAGGATCGGCTCGGAGAAATCCTCATGAGTCTCGGTTGCCACCGGCCTGGGGCGGAGCATACTTCTCTGCAATGAGCGACCTCTTCTCGGACGCTGCGAAGCAACGGCTACCGGAGATTGCTCCGCTGGCGCTGCGCATGCGGCCGGAGTCGCTGGACCAGTTCGTCGGACAACAGCACGTGCTCGGCAAGGGCTCGGCCCTGCGGCTTGCGATCGAGCAGGATCGAGTCCGCTCGGCGATCTTCTACGGGCCACCGGGTACCGGCAAGACGACGCTCGCCCGGATCGTCGCAAGGGTCACAGGGGCGGAGTTCGAAGAGCTCTCCGCCGTCTCCGCGACGGTCGCCCAGGTGAGAGAGGTGCTCGCGCGCGCGCGCGAGCGGCTGGGTGCGAACGGGCAGCGGACGATCCTGTTCCTGGACGAGATCCACCGCTTCAACAAGGCACAGCAGGACGCGCTGCTACCGGGGGTGGAGGAGGGCGTGATCACCCTGATCGGTGCGACCACCGAGAACCCGTACTTCGAGGTGAACTCCGCGCTCCTGTCGCGTGCGCAGGTCTACGAGCTCGAGCCGCTCTCGGTCGACGAGCTGAAGATCGTTGCTGCGCGCGGTGCGGCGGAGATCGGCGCCGACATACCCGACGAACTGGTCGGGCTGATCGCCCTTCGCGCCGGCGGCGATGCGCGGTCGGTGCACAACATCGTCGAGCTCGCGTGGCAGACGGCCCGGGCTGCGGGCGAGCCGCTGGCCGAGACGCATGTAGAGGACGCGGCGCGCAAGCGGCCGCTCGTGTACGACAAGGCCGCCGACGCGCACTACGACTTCATCTCCGCGTTCATCAAGTCGATGCGCGGCTCGGATCCCGACGCAAGCGTCTACTACCTGGCCGCGATGCTGGAGAGCGGAGAGGACGCCCGCTTCATCGCCCGGCGGATGATCGTGCTCGCCTCGGAGGACATCGGCAACGCCGACCCGCGCGCGCTCCTCGTCGCGGTTGCGGCTGCGCAGGCCGTGGAGCACGTCGGTCTCCCCGAAGCGCGGCTGAACCTGGCGCAGGCGGCCATCTACCTCGCGCGGGCACCCAAGTCGAACGCGAGCTACAACGCGATCAAGCGGGCGACGCTCGACGTGCAGAACCGTGGCAACGTGCGGCCACCGAAGGCCCTGCGCGACGGCAGCTACTACGGACGCAGGCTCGGTCACGGCGAGGGTTACATCTATCCCCACTCCGACCCGGCGGGCTTCGACGTCGACCATCTTCCGGACGAGCTCAAGGGCACGACCTATTACGACCCGTCCGGAAGCGGCGAGGAAACAGCCGAAGAGAGTTAGTGGCTCAGAGCCACTAACTCACGTTTCAGTCGGAGCCACGGCGGGTTCGCGCCGCCGCCATCTGTCCGAATGTGCCACCCAACGCCTCCCAGGCGTGCGCGACTCGCTCCGTGTCGAAGGGGATCCGCCGGAACTCGAACTCGCCGTCGTCGTGCCGTAGCGCGTAGGCCCCGCGCACGTCCCCGTCCAGGGGCATCCCGACGCTCCCGGGGTTGACGAGGGTCGTGCCGTTCGGCCCCGGCCGCCGGAACTGCAGGTGACTGTGCCCGAAGACGACGGTTTGGTCACGAACGCCCTCCAGTATCCGCTCGTCGTCCGACCCTGACTCGGCCGGAAAGCTGTCGACGTCGGAAAGAGGCGAACCGTGGACGTACAGGACTCCGTCCAGCTCCTTCTGCGCCTGGAGCGAGTACAACCAGCCCTCCTCCGTCCCCAGACCCGAGTCGCGCTCACGCAGCGCGTCCACGACCTCCGGGCGGTCGAGCGGCAGTTCGCGCAGCCAGCGTTCCCCGTTGCCCCTGATCCAGGTCGTGTTCGGGAGGCCGCGCAGGCGAGCGATCGTCTCGAGCGGCCACGGCGACCACGACGCGAAGTCGCCGCCGAGCAGGTAGCGGTCGGCACCGGCGGCCTCCGCATCACCGAGGACTTCCTCGAGCGCAACCAGATTCCCGTGGATGTCGTACAGGACGGCGAGCACGCCCGGTTAGGCTCCCACACGTGAAGATCGTCTGCCTGGTCAAGCAGGTTCCACGCGCCGACGCGATCGAGTTCGATCCGGAGACGAAGTCGCTGCGGCGCGAGGGCGTGCCGCTGCTCCTGAACCCGTTCGATGCCGCCGCGGTCGCGCAAGCCGTAGCGCTCAAGGAAAGGAACGGCGGCGGCGAGGTCGTCGCGCTGACGATGGGTCCGCCGCAAGCCGAAACGGCTCTCCGCACGTGCATCGCGCTCGGCGCCGACCGGTGTATCCACCTCTCGGACCGCGTCTTCGCCCTGGCAGACACGCTCGGTACCTCACGCACGCTCGCGCTCGCGGTCGAGAAGGAAGGGGATGTCGACCTCGTCCTGTGCGGACGCAAGACGGTCGACTCCGAGACGTGGCAGGTTCCCCCCGAAGCCGCTGCCTTTCTCGGCTGGCCGCACGTCACGAGCGTCGTCGAGCTGGAGATGAAGGGGAGTGCCATCCGCGCGGTTCGCGAGACCGATGACGGTCTCGAGACGTATGAGCTCACCGGGCCTGCGGTGCTCTCCCTCGCGCACGCACGTGAAACCGCCGAGAGCGCCGCTGGACCGATCGAGGTCTGGACTGCGAGCGATCTCGTCGACGAGGTGCACGAGAACGACAAGCGCTTCGGCCAGACCGGCTCTCCCACGCGCGTCCTGGCCGTACGTGACGTGACACCCGAGCGGGGCGGCGACATCTTCACGTCCACCGAGGACGCGGCACCGCGGCTGAAGGCGCTCCTGGCCGAACGGCGGGTCGACCCCTCCTCGTGGGAGAAACCGGAACGGCTCGGGGAGCGGCCGGGCAAGAGCTACGACTGCTGGACGCTGGTCGAGCACGTCGGCGGTCGCCCGATCCGCGCCTCGCTCGAGCTGCTCGGCAAGGGACGCGAGCTCGCCGGGAAGCTCGGCGGCGAGAACGTGGCGCTCGTTCTCGGCGCCGACGTCGCCGGCCCGACACGCGAGTCGGCACGACACGGCGCCGAACGCGTCGTCGTGGTCGAGGACGAGCGGCTCGCCGACTACCACCCCGAGCTCTGGAGCCATGCCGTGCGTGCCGTCGTCGAACAGCTGCGCCCGCACGTCCTCCTCATTCCGGCGACCGCGAACGGCCGCGATCTCGGACCGCGCGTCGCGGGCGAGCTCGAGCTCGGCATGACCGGCGACTGCGTCGGCCTCGGGATCGATCGTGCCGGCCGCCTGATCCAGACGAAGCCCGCCTACGGCGGCAACATCGTCTCCGTGATCATGGGCTCGACGACCCCGCAGCTCGCCACCGTCCGCCCGCGCATGTTCGAGCCTTTGGAGCCCAGGGAGGAAGAGCCGCACGTCGAGCGCTTTGACCCGGGCGACTGGCCCGACTCGCGCCTGCGGCAGTCGCAGCACCGGCCTGCCTCCGCGCGCGATCTCGACGAGGCCGACGTCGTCGTTTGCGTCGGCGCCGGGGTGGCTGAGCCGCCGCAGCTTCGCGACGACGTGGCACTGGGCGGCACGCGTGGGGCCTGCGAACGCGGACTGCTCCCACGGAACCGGCAAATCGGGCTGCTCGGACGACAGGTCGCGCCCCGGCTGCTCGTCGCTGTGGGCGTCCACGGAGACTTCGAGGAGCTGACGGGCTTCGTGAAGGCGAACGTCGTCGCGGCGGTCAGCGCCGATCGCGGCGATCCGGTGATGAGTGCAGCGGACGTCGCCGTGATCGGCGACTGGCGAGAAGTCCTGCCTGAGTTGCTCGCCGCACTCTGATGCTGCTGCAGCTGCACGAATGGGGAGACCGCACGGCTCCCCCCGTCGTTGCGCTGCACGGGATCGGCGGTTTCGGTCGTCGTTTTCGCAAGCTCGCGGAAGAGCATCTCGAGGGCTACCGCGTCGTCGCGCCCGACCTGCGCGGACACGGCTCTTCGTCATGGGAGCCGCCGTGGACGATCGCAACGCATGTCTCCGACGTCCTCGAGACGATCGAGCACGCGGGCATCGAGCGCGCAGCTTTCGTCGGCCACTCGTACGGCGGCCGGTTGATCCTCGAGCTCGCCGACCTCGCGCCCGATCGCATCGAACGAGCCGTGCTCCTCGATCCTGCGATCGAGCTCCTGCCTCACGTGGGCTTCGACTTCGCCGAGCGCGAGCGAAACAACGGTGCCTTTGCCCTGCCGCAAGAGGCCGTCGAGGAGCGACTCGCGTTCGACACGACGACGCCGCGCGCCTTCGTCGAGGAAGACGTCCGGGAGCATCTCGACCAGGGAACGGACGGGCTCTACCGCTATCGCTATTGCCGGAGCGCAGTCGTCACGGCCTACGGGGAGCTGTGCACGCCTCCGCCGCCGCCCGAGACTCTGCGCGTTTCCACACTGCTCGTGCACGCAGGCGAATTCGGACTGGTTCGAGAGGAGCAGCTCGACGCCTACATCACCGTGCTCGGTGAACTGCTCGAGGTCGTCGAGGTTCCGGGCGGGCACATGGTCTTCTGGGACGCCTACGACGAGACGGCGAGCGCCCTCGAGCGCTTCCTAGAGGATCCGAGCGCCTAGCGCGCTCGCGACGAGCTCCACGGCGAGCTTGCCCGTCTCGTTCTCTCGATCGAGGACGGGGTTGACCTCCACCACGTCGAGCGACGACGCAAGGGCGGACTCTGCGATGAGCTCCATCGCGAGGTGCGCCTCACGGTAGGAGAGACCGCCTCGAACCGGCGTGCCGACACCGGGAGCGACGTCTGGATCGAGCGCGTCCATGTCCAGGCTGACGTGGACGAAGCCCGAGCCGGCGACATGCGCGAGCGCTTCGCGGAGCACGCGCTCGACGCCGAGCCGGTCGACGTCGCTCATCGTGAACACCCTGGCGTCGAGCGTGCCGAGGAGCGCTCGTTCGCCTTCGTCGAGCGCGCGCACGCCGACGAGTGCCACGCGCCCCTCTGCGAGAGCGGGTAGGCCCCAGCCGTCCCCCTGGAAACGTTCGCCGGCGAGACCCAGCGCAGCGGCGAGCACCATTCCGTGGACGTTTCCGCTCGGACTCGTCTCCGGGCTGTTGAGGTCACCGTGTGCGTCGATCCAGATCGCACCGCCGGGCCCGTGGACGTCCCGCAGGCCGGCGAGCGTTCCCAGCGCAACCGTGTGGTCTCCACCGAGAACGACGGGAAAGAGCTCGTCGCGTGCAGCGCCGGCCACGAGTCCCGCGATCCGCTGCGACGTCTCCTTGATCTGTGGCAGGAAGCGGGCGTGTTCGTCTCCGGTGGCGGTCGCCTCTGCAACGGCCGTCTCCACGTTGCCGAGGTCGACGTATTCGTGGCCCAGGTCTGCGATCCGGGCCGCGAGCCCCGCATAGCGAATCGCGGACGGACCCATGTCAACGCCACGACGGCCGGCGCCCAGGTCGAGAGCGGCGCCGATCACGGCCACTTTGCGACGAAGAGGTTGCGGAGACATGGCCGACAAGGCTAACTTGCGAGTCCATGGGGGAGGCTCAAGCGGCAGGCACGATCAGGGTGCTGCTCGCCGACGACGACGAACCGTTTCTCGGCGCCCTCTCACCGTTGATCGAACGCCAGCCCGAGCTCGCGGTGGTCGGAAGGGCCCTGGACGGCCTCGCCGCGATCGAGCTCGCCGACGAGCTGTCGCCGGACGCGGTTGTGATCGACCTGCACATGCCGCGTCTGGACGGCGTCAGCGCCGTCGCCCGCCTGCGCCGGGATCATCCGAGCATGTGCGTAATCGCGTTGACCGGCGACCAGCAGGCCGCCCTCCACGAGGCCGTCACCGAGGCGGGAGCCGACGCGGTCCTGCTGAAGGACGAGTTCGTGGACGTCCTGGTCGACAGACTCGCGGCGGCCAAAGCCGGCTCCTGATCCACAACGCATGAAATTGCGACGAAGCCTTCAGGCGAGGAGACGCGCGGCGTAGCGCGGCAAAGCCGCGCGGAGTGCGCAGGATAGAGCTCGCGGTATGGCGAGGGCCGGAATCGAACCGGCGACACCACGGTTTTCAGCCGAGGACTCCACCGCAAGGCGCGGTGTCCCCGGCCGGACCGGCGACCCGTAATTTCCGAGGCCGGCCGCGAGCCGGTCGTAGGCGCGCGCGGACTGGACCCGCAGGCGGGCGGCCGGCTGCTCGGCGGGCCTCGTCGGCCCGGACCTAAGCCAACGGCTGGACGATGATCAGCGAGTTGCCGTCCGGGTCGCGGAACCAGAACGTCGGCGGCACGGGCCCGCCGAAGCGCGTGACTTCCTCGTCGACATCGACACCGGCAGCCTTCAAGGCGGCGTGGTCGGCATCGACGTCCGAGCTGTCAAGGCAGATCCCCGTCTGGCTGCCGCCTGCCTCCCGGTCCGGAGGCGGCGGGGCGAGGGCGATAGTCGTCGGGGTCCCGGGGATGGCGACCTCGACCCAACGCATGTCCGGCCCCATCGGCACGTCGACGACCTTCTCGAAGCCGAGCGTGTCGACGTAGAAGTCGATCGCACGATCCGTGTCGGAGATCGTGACGCAGACGCGGCCGACCTGGGTGAGATTGAGCTTGGACTGCACCTTCGACATCTTGAGCCTCCTACTCGTCGGATTCGTCTCTTAGACGCTCGCAGTGCCAAAAACTCATCGCTTCGCCGGACCCCGCCGATTGGCTCTCGGGATTGTGACGACGCTACGCTTGGACTATGGCTCCGTGCCGTGAACGCCTTGAAAGGGACATCCAGAGCCGAAGCGAGATCCAGCCCACCTACAGGGTCGTCTCGCCGCTGGTTAGTACAACGTCCGAAAAAGTGGCGAGGGCCGGAATCGAACCGGCGACACCACGGTTTTCAGCCGTGTGCTCTACCGACTGAGCTACCTCGCCGAGCGGCCGCAGTGTAGCCGCGGTCGTTCCTACGACGCCCCGAGCCGGGCTCCGTCCTCGAGACCTTCGCGCAGGATGTCGAGCCAGACCGCGGCGTTGCGGTCGTACTCGTCCCTCGTCGCCCGGGAAGCCTTCGCGAGGAACCGCTCCCAGGTGACCGCTCGGCAGAGCATGCCGAGGAGATAGCCGTCGGCGAACATCGTGCGCAGTTCGTCGAGCGGTGCGAACCGCGTCCAGGGCTCGAGGTAGACGTCTCGCTGCCGGAGGACTTCAGCCGCGTCGGGCTCGAGCCCTCGACGGTAGGCGATGTCTCGCAGCGTGTTCGTGAGACCGGCGAAGGGATGCGAGACCGCGCCTTCGCCCCAGTCGAGGAGACGAGCATGCCCCTCGGCGACGAAGACGTTGCCCTCGTGCACCTCTTCATGGATGAGGGTCATCGGCACGGGTGTTGCAAGCCTGGCCCCCACGCGCTCGAGAGCCGGCCCCAGAGCGACAAGCCGCGCGCGCTCGACTGGCACGGCCTCGAGACCGCGAACGTCCTCGACGAGGCGCGGATAGTCGGCCAGCAGCGTCCAAGGACGCTTGTCCGGCACCCCCAGCGCCAGGAGCTCGTCGACGTGTGCGATCTGGGCGAGCTGCAACTCGGCGTACTGCCGCAAGATGTCCTCCCACGCGGGCGCCGCCGCGTCGACTTCGAGCAGCGATCGGAGCTGCGGCCCTCCGTCACGCGTCAGGAGCCAGGTGCCCTCCCAGGCAATGACCTCGGGACCCACTTCGGGATTGCGCCCCGAGACGGCCGCCGTCAGCGCAGCCTCGAAGGCCATGACGGGAGCGGGCTCCTTGAACCAGACACGGCCCTCGCTCG
>VAWR01000033.1:0-31605 GCA_005885245.1 Actinomycetota bacterium
GAACGCCTTACCGGAACGCTCAACATCTTTCGGCGTCGGGGGAAGGTCGCGACGACGCTCCTTCTCTTGGACGCTCGACCTACGCGGCCGGCGTTCTCAATCTCAGCGACAAACAGATGCAGAAGCTCGTCAGCGCGTGCAAAACACATACCGACGGGATGACGTCGAGCGACCCAACGATAAGGGGTGTGCTTCGACGCCGATCGACTCGACCTTTCGCGCGTTGGAATCCGTCCGGAGTTGTCATTCCTCTCGACCGACGCGGCAAAGCGGAAGTTAGCGGCGTACCAACTGCTTTAGCGTCTCGACGCCAGCATTTCGCTGGCCGTGTCGGAGCTCGGCAAGCGCCGAGGCAGTGTGCGCCACCTCAGCGATGTCCGCGGCCCGGACAAATCATCACTGCCACGGAGCAGAACCCACACACGGACATTCGCCCCCATAGATCTTGAAGGTGAAATTGTCGAGCCACGCTCCCCAGGTGAGACTGGGCCACGTGACGAAGGCGGAAGCGACCCGGGCGCGCAAGTGGGCGCAGAGAGTCTCGCGCGGCGTCCAGCCGACCATGGACCTTCAATCCGGTCTCGACTACCTCGACCACCGCTGAGGTTCCCGCGGTCGCGCGTGCAGCACCCGCCGAGGGAAGCCCCCCGCGGTTTCATCGACGTCATGTTCTAAGGAGCCCCAGCCGACTGTCCTCTCCCCAAGGCTGTCAGCCCTGAGCACAATCAGGCTGGAGCTCCTGAAATTAGACGCTCCTCACCATCCGGTCTTGCGCTTCGCGAAAAGGCGCCCAGGGGCGACGCCTAGGGGGACGCCGCAGCCCGGCCGCTGCCCCCGGGGAGAGATAGGGAGGGCGACCGAGGGAGCCCTGGGCACGCCGTTCATTACGAGAGGTCTATGCCTTGATCATCAGCCAGGCAAACGCAACCGCTGCAACCGCGCCCAGAACCGGGAATCCAAGCCGGACGGCCATGTCCGAGCGCCATTCCGGATCACGGAGGCGGAAGTACTTTGGGCGGCGCCGCTTAACCACAGCGGCCGAAAGCCAGAAGTCCGGCGAAGACGACCCCGCCGCAGAGGTCCCACATTTCGCTTCCCTTCTTTGAGGAGAATCCCCGGCCGAGCGCCCCCTCCACGGCCCGGCCAGGAATCCCCCGCCGCGTTTTCGAGCGGAGTTTTCCCGTCGCCGACTGGACGAAACAAGCAGCGATCCAGTTGCCGACCTAGCTAGGAAAGAGGCCGGAGGCGGGGTCTCGGCCCCTCGGCCTACACCATGCTTTGATCGGCCCTCTGGGCATCCGACTTCTCAAGAGCATCAGGCGAAAACGAGGGACGTGGAGTTAGAGGACCGCCAACTCTGCGGGTACGGACTGCCACGTCCGTGCTCCTCAAAGCACGTGGGACAGATGCTGTGCGTGATGAAGTGTCGTCGTCCGGTTACGAACGTGTGCAACACCACGTCGAGGTCATCCCACATGCCTTCGACAGCACGCTTGCCACACCAAGCACACTCCGTCACCTTGAGTGCGAAGAGTTGCCGAGACGGAGCGCGGGGTCTAGGTACACCGGCTGCGGCGTCAGAGACGCGCGCCGGATCACTCATGATCGAGGGAGATTTTCGCTCACTTTTCCGCGACCGTCAAGCCGGGGGAGGTCGGCGGTTTCGCGCTCTGGCTTGCACTCGGCGGAACACGGCGGAACCCTCGAGCCGGTCTGGGAGACCAGAGCTCCCGAGTTGAAATCTCGGCGCCCCGATGCGAAAAGGCCCTGCTGACAGGGCCTTTCTGTTACCCCGAGGTTGGGTGGTACCTACTCGCTACGCGATCTCTGCGAAGCGCATGCTGAACACGAACGTCCCGTCGCCGCCGAACAGGCAGAACTGGACGTACGCCTGCCTTTGCTCGAGCTCCCCGAAGCCGTACTCGTCGTGACTGACTGTGAACGTGTCGACGTGCCACTGCCCGTCGCAGTTGACCTGCGCAGTCGGGTGATTCTGCGACCACGCTGCCGAGATCGCGCTGCTCTCTTCCTCCTTCAGGCGCCGGTCGGGCAGCCGGTCGGCCGTTTGCTTCACCGACACCCAGAGGTGAGTCTGCTCGGTCATGCCGCCGTTGCAGATGTACCGCGCCGTCACGTAGGCGACAGTCGGATCGGCGGGATCGATTCGGATGTTGCCGAGAACCTGCGCGTCCGTCTTGCCCTGCGGGCTCGCCCAGGCCGCGCCGGCCGTGGCGATCGCAATGAGCATCAGCGCAGCCGCAAACAACAGTGCTCGCTTCATGTAGCGATGTCTCCTCTCTCTTGCCGCAAGCCTGCAAGGGACCCCGCAGGCTGCGTCAAGCTAGCACTCTCGCGCCAAGTGCCTGACGGTTCCCCGCGGCGGGGGTCCCGGGCTAGCCGCCGAAGATGCCGCGGACGCCGTCGATCAGGCGGCCGATGTCGTCAGCGAAGAGTGCGTAGGCCACGACGATGGCGGGAGTGATGACGCCGAGGATGATGGCGTACTCGGCCATCGTCTGGGCCTCTTCGCCGCAGCGGGACCGGATCCAGCTGAAGAAAGCCATATCACGGAATCGGCGCCAGAACCGCGGAGCCGAATGCCTCGTCCTGGGGATCCCCGCGATCCGTCGAGAGTGCGAAGCTAATGCGCATGCGGCGCCTGCTCCCGGCCCTGGTGCTCCTCCTGGCCCTGCCGGCGTCCGCGCAAGCCGGGATGCCCCGGAGCGCGATCTTCTTCTATCCCTGGTACTCCAATCCCCACTACGACGGTCAGTACGCCCACTGGACGCAAGGGGGGCATACGCCGCCGTTCGACCTGGCTTCCCAGTTCTTCCCGATGCGTGGGGCCTACTCGAGCGGGGACCCCCGGGTCCTACGCGCCCAGATGGCCGACATCGCCGCGGCCGGAGTGGACGAGGTCGTCAGCTCGTGGTGGGGTCGAGGCTCGGTCGAGGATGTCCGGTTGCCCGCCGTGATCCGCGCCGCGAAGCGACGGCACCTGCAGGTCGGGGTCCAGCTCGAACCCTATGCGGGAAGGACGATCGAGTCCGTCGGCGCGGACCTCGTGTATCTCCGCGGCCTCGGATTACGTGACATCTACGTCTACAGCACGAAGGACTACTCCGCAGCGGAGTGGAGTCGCGTCACGCGCGAGCCGATGGGCCTGCGCCTGTTCGGCCAGACGAACCGCGTCGGCTTCGCCGCCCGGGCGGGCTTCGCCGGCTTCTACACCTACGACATCCTCCTCTTCGACGGCTCCAAGTTCGACCGGTTCTGCACCCAGGCGCGCGCGATGGGCATTCTCTGCGCACCATCAGTAGGGCCCGGCTACGAAGCAGCGGAGGCGACCGGCGACTCCCGCGTGAAGCCGCGGCTCTTCGGTGAGACATACGACTCGATGTGGAAAGCGGCATTGCATGCAGGAGCCGATCTCGTGACGATCACGTCGTACAACGAGTGGGGAGAGGGGACGCAGATCGAGCCGGCCGGTCGCGGCGGGCGCTACGAGAGCTACAACGGCACGTACGGCCTCTGGGGACGGAGCGCGGCGCGCGCGTACATCAGGCGGACCGCGTACTGGACGTCGGTGCTTCGCCGCTAGGCGAAGACGTCCGCGCCGCACCCGGAAACGAGCGCTTCGAAAGCATCCTCGACACCACGCAGTGATGGATGCGAAAGGTCGACCTCGACGTCGTCCCACTGCTCCAAACCGAGCGAGCCCGCTCCTTCATCCGCGCCGAAGCACAGGAGCGTCTCGGTCGAGATGACGTTGCGGCGTCCGGTCTGGCGGCGTGCGACTCCCTCGAGCTCGCGTAGCTCTTCGAGTGGATCGATGCGCACATTCGAGTCCGACCCGATACAGATGCCGATCCCCCGCGTACACACTCGGTCGACAGGCAGGAACCCGTCGCCGAGGTTTGCCTCGGTCGTCGGGCACGCGCAGATGCGTGCGCCTGCGCCGACGAGCAGGTCGAGCTCGGAGTCGTCCGCATGGGTCGCGTGAACGACCGTCGTGCGCTCGCCGAGACAACCCGTGCGCTCGAGTAGTTCGATCGGGCGGAGTCCATGCTCGGCAAGACACTCTTCGATCTCGCGCGGCTGCTCGTCGGCATGCACGTGCACGGGTAGCTTCTCGACCTGAGCGTAGCGTCCGATCTCCTCGAGCCAGTCGGCCGGGCACGCACGAACGGAGTGCGGCGCGAGTCCGACCGAGATGCCGCGATCCCTCAGAGCCTCGAGTTGGCGCAGGTAGTCGGCGACCGAGTCCTGGCGGAAACGCGGCAGGCCGCCGCGAGCGTATGCCGCCAGCAGCAGCACGATCCGGACGCGGGCTTCCGCAGCAGCCTCGACGGCCGCAAGCGCCTCGTCGAAGCCGAGGTAGTGAAACTCGCCGACCGCCGTGTAGCCGGCCGCGCGCAACTCCCGATAGACGTCGACGTACCCGCGTCGGACGGACTCGGGCGTCTGGCGCTCTGCCTCTGCCAGCATGAGCTCGCGCCAGGCCCAGAAATCGCCGCCTCCCGTCCGGCCCCTGAGGGCCCGCTGGAAGCCGTGCGAGTGGGCATCGACGAATCCCGGCAGGCTGAGCGTCTCGGCCACGGGCGTATCCTTTCCACACCGATGGCGACCCGTGCCGTTCCCGTCACTTTGCAGCAGCTTCCGAACGCGCTGACCGTCGCTCGCCTGGTGCTGATCCCGGTCTTCGTGGTCCTGATGCTGACCGCCGAGGGCGGTCACAGCTGGCCGGCGGGGATCGTGTTCGGCGTCGCGGGTGTCACCGACCAGATCGACGGCTACCTGGCACGGCGCTGGCGCGTCGAGTCGGACTTCGGCCGGATCTTCGACCCGCTCGCGGACCGGCTGATGATCGATGCCGCGGTGATCCTGCTCTTCGTCAAGGACCACATGCCGTGGGAAGGCCTCGTCGTCGTCCTCGGCCGTGATCTCCTGCTCCTCGCGGGTTACAAGCTGGCCTCGCCGCAGGGCTACCGGCTCAACGTGAACCTCCTCGGCAAGGCGGCGACGTGGCTGCTGTACACCGGAATCGGCTTGCTGATCGTTACGCATCGCTCGACCCACTGGCCCTACTGGATCTTCGTCACCGGCCTCGTCCTTGCCGTCGCGGCGGGTCTGGTGTACGCGGCGGCTGCCTGGAAAGGCGTCAGACGATGAAGGCCGTCGTAATGGCCGGCGGCGAGGGCACGCGCCTGCGCCCGCTGACCTCCAACCAACCGAAGCCGATGGTCCCGGTCGTCGGAAAGCCGTGCATGGAGCACATCCTCGAGTTGCTGCGCGAGCACGGGCTGAACGACGTGATCGTGACTGTTGCGTTTCTGCCTCAGGCGATCCGCAGCTACTTCGGACAGGGAGAGACGCTCGGGATGCAGGTCGGCTACTCGGTCGAGGAGTCGCCGCTCGGCACGGCCGGTTCGGTTCGGCTCGCGGCGAAGCAACTCGACGAGACGTTCCTCGTCATCTCGGGCGACGCGCTCTGCGACGTCGACCTGAGCGCGCTCATCGCCTTCCACCGGGAACGCGGCGCGGCGGTCACGATCGGCCTGAAGGCGGTGGACAATCCGCTCGAGTTCGGGATCGTCGTCACCGACGAAGAGGGGAGGATCGAACGCTTTCTCGAGAAGCCCTCCTGGAGCCAGGTCTTCTCCGACACGATCAACACGGGGATCTACGTGCTGGAGCCCGAAGTGTTGAGGCACGTTCCGACCGATCGACCCTACGACTTCTCGAAGGAGCTCTTCCCCTACCTGCTCGAGATGGGCCGGCCGCTGTACGGGTACGTGATGGACGGCTACTGGCAGGACATCGGCAACCTCGACCAGTTCCGTCAGGCGAACTTCGACGCGCTCGAGGAGAACGTCCGGCTGAACATTCCCGGTATCCGCATCCGCGGGAACGTCTGGCTCGGCGAGGGTGTCGACATCGCCGATCTCGAGCAGATCGAGGGGCCGGCCTACATCGGGAACTACTGTCGCGTCGCGCCCGGCGCGACCGTCGGCTCGCATTCGGTGCTCTCGAACAGCGTCACGCTGCGCGAGCGCACGAGGACGACGCGATCGGTCATCGACGCCTCGACCCACATCGGCCGCAGCTCTTTGATCGAAGGCGCGATCCTCGGCCGCTCCTGCGACATCCGCGGCCACGTGCGCATCCACGAGGGCGTTGCGATCGGCGACGAAGTCACGATTGGCTCGGAGAGCGTGATCATGCCGGGCGTCCGCATCTACCCGTACAAGGAGGTCGAGTCCGGCTCGCAGATCACCGAGAGCCTGATCTGGGAATCGCGCGCCTCGACCCGGCTCTTCGGCCGGGACGGCGTCGCCGGCCTCGTCAATGTCGACCTGACGCCGGACGTCGCCGTGCGGGTCGCAGCGGCGCTCGGCACCGCATTGAAGCGCGGGGCGCGGGTGGCGGCGAGCCGCGAGTCTTCGTCCGCGTGCCGGATGATCAAACGGGCGATGATCTCCGGCTTCACCTCCTCCGGGCTCGAGGTCGCCGACCTGCGCGTTCTCCCCGCGGCGGTCGCCCGCCACCTCCTGAAGACCGAGGCTTACGAGGCGGGTTTCCATGTCGGCACGAGCCAGACCGATCCGGAGGTCGTGCAGATCCGCTTCTTCGAGCAACCGGGCATCCAGCTCTCGCCGGCGATGCACAAGGAGATCGAGAAGAACTTCACCCGTGGCGAGCTGCGGCGCGCCGCCTTCGGCGACATCGGGGATATCAGCTATCCGGCCCGCGTGCGCGAGAGCTACGCGCAGGATCTGCTCGACAGCCTGGACGTCGAGGCAATCCGCGCCCACGGGTTCCGGCTCGTCGTCGACTACGGCTTCTCGGCGGCGTCGTTCGTGCTCCCGCTCCTGCTCGGCCCGCTCGGGGTCGAGGCGGTCTCCGCGCACGGCTTTACGACCGACCGCTCGGACAGCGGCTCGACGCTGCTGCGCGAGGCGGTCGGCCAGGTGAAACAGCTCGTGCCTGCCGTCGGCGCCGACCTCGGCGTCATCCTCGACCGGGCGGCCGAACGTCTCTTTCTCGTGGACGAGCGAGGACGTGAAATCCCGGTCGAGCAGAGCCTGTTGCTGTTCCTGCGTCTGATCGGGACGAACGGACGGCGCGGGAAGCTCGCCTTCCCGATCACCGTCACGAGCGAGGTCGACCGGTTGCTCGAGGGGAGCGACCTCGAGATCGTGCGCACTCCCGCGTCGCTCGGCGATCTGACGAAGGCCGCCGCCGAGGACGGCGTCATCTTCGCCGGCGCGGTGGGCGGCGGCTACGTCTTCCCCGAGTTCCTGCCGGCGTACGACGCGATTGCCAGTCTCTGCAAGCTCCTCGAGCTGCTGGCACCGGTCCGTCGTCCGCTGTCCGAGCTCGTCGCGGATCTGCCTGCGCCGACGCTCGTACACCGGCAGCTGCCCTGTCCCTGGGCCCTGAAGGGCGTCGTGATGCGCGTGCTGACAGAGCGGCTCCGCGACAGCAAGCTCGACCTGATGGACGGGATCAAGGTCTTCGAGGAGCGCGGCTGGGCGCAGATCCTGCCGGATCCGGACGAGCCGATCGTGCACATCTACGCCGAGGGCCGCACCGAGGAGGACTCGAAGGCGCTCGAGGCCGAGTTCCGGGCGATGGTCGTGGAGATCATGGAGACCGAGAGCGCCGCGGCCACCGCCTAGGCCAGGGCCGACCCTCGTAAACTCTCAAGCTCAGCTTGACCCTTTGCTGGGCCGCTGCTTTACTGGGACGGTCCTCGACCACGAAAGGCAGGCCCGTGGAACCTCTGCCCGATCTCGCCACGCTGTCCGACGACGACCTGAAGCAGCTCATCCACGACCTCACGCGAGAGGAGAACGAGGTCTCGTACCAGCGGCGCCTGCTGCACGGCAAGATCGACATCCTGCGTGCCGAGCTCGTCGCTCGACTGCAGAAGACGCAGGGGAAGAGCGTGCTCGACCAGGTCGACGTCGACCACCTGACGGAGATCCTCACCTCCAAGGCCGCCCCGCCGACCTAGGCACCGGTGTCGCATATCTACTGTCAGGAGTGCGGCTTCCAAAATCCTGAAGCCGCGAACTACTGCGCCCGCTGTGGCGCCCTGCTGGTGAAGGAGGAGGGCGGCGCCGAAGCGACCCAGACCTTCACCGCAGACGAGGGGGATGACGCCCCCTCCAGCGCGCTCGAGGATCTCGGCATCAAAGGGCCGGCGCTCGTCGTGCGGTCGGGTGGCGGCAGGGCGGGGGAGACCTTCCATCCCGAAGGTGAAACGACGATCGGACGGTCTCCGGACTGCGGCATCTTCCTCGACGACGTCACGGTCTCCCGCAAGCACGCGGTCCTCGTCAAACGCGACGGCGGCTTCTTCATCGAGGATCAGGGGAGTCTCAACGGCACGTTCGTGAACCGCAAGCGCGTCGAGTCGGGCCAGCTCGAGGACGGAGACGAGCTGCAGATCGGCAAATACCGGCTGACCTTCCTGAACCGCTGATGGCAACGGCACCCGCAGCCAAATCGCGACAGCTGACGATCGGGACGCTCTGCGGAATGCTCAAGGACGAGTTCCCGGACATCTCCATCTCCAAGATCCGCTACCTCGAGGATCAGGGGCTGCTCGCACCGCGACGGACGCAGGGCGGCTATCGGCTGTTCAGCGAGGAAGACGTCGAACGGCTCGAGACGATCCTCAGGCTGCAGCGTGACGAGTTCCTGCCGCTGCGCGTGATCCGGCAGGAGCTGGCCTCTCCGGTTGCGCGCGATCGCAAGAAACGGCGCTCGGCTATCCTCGGCGGCGCGGAGGACGAGCTCGACCTGAGCGAGCTCTGTGAGCGTGCCGGAATCGATGCGCGCCTGGCGCGCGAGCTGGAGGATTTCGGACTCCTCTCGCCGCGGACGGAGGGCGGACACAAGCGCTACCGGGAACTCGATGCGGACATCGCGCTCGCCTGCGGCCGGCTCGCGCAGTTCGGGATCGCGCCGCGCCACCTGCGCGGCTTCCGCACGGCGGCCGACCGCGAGGCGGGCCTCATCGAACAGGTGCTCGGACCCGCGCTCCGCGCACGCAATCCGGAGCGGCGCCGCGCAGGGCTCGAAGATCTCGAAGCGTTGGCGGAGCTCGCGCAGCGGCTGAGCCAGATCCTGTTCTGGCGCGCGGTGCGCCGGCTTGCGTCAACATGATCCGGTGAATCTCGCCGAGAAGGTCCGTGAGGTCCCGGACTGGCCGCAGAAGGGCGTCGGCTTCAAGGACGTCACCCCGCTGCTGGCGGATCCCGGGGCGCTCAGATATTCGATCGAGCGGCTCGCGGAGTGGGGGGCGGAGAAGAAGCCCGACCTGGTGCTCGGTGCGGAGGCTCGAGGGTTCATCCTCGGTGCCGCGATCGCGAAGGAGATCGGCTGCGGATTCGTTCCCGCGCGCCGCCCGGGCAAGCTCCCTCCGGAGACGATCAGTGCGAGCTACGCGCTCGAGTACGGCCGGAACGAGCTCGAGCTCCATCCCGAGATGATCCCGAGCGGGGCGCGCGTGCTCATCCATGACGACGTGCTCGCCACCGGCGGGACTGTGGAGGCGATCGCGGAGCAGCTGGTGGAGCATCTGGGCGGGGTGGTCGTCGGCTGCTGCTTCATCATCGAGCTGACCTTTCTGAACGGTAGGGATCGCCTCACGAAGTACGATCTGCATGCCCTGATCGAGTACTGACCCGATACTGAAAACGGGGGGTCGGGTTTGCTGTCCGCCCTGCCGACTACAAACGCATCATGTACGACGCGTTGACGGGACGATTCACGTTCCCGTGCCCCGCACGGGGCGAAGCGCGTGTCACGCTTTCGGCCTTTCGCCAGTTGGAGCGCCTGCCAGGTGCGGAGCACCCGGCGGTGTTCCAGGTGCTGTTCGCCTGCGGGTGTGGGGAGGAGCACGAGGGTCTCGTCACCCATGACGATCTCGACTGGGCGCCGCTCGGATTGCAGGGCGGAGTCTTCTACAACGTCATGACCGCGCAGCTGGACCGGTTCGAGGCCGAGCTGTCCGAGCTTGCCGCCAGGAGAATTCAGTCGGGGGAGTGGCCGTGGAGCTTCTTCTGTTACCCGGAGGAACGGCCGCGTCCCGTCTTCCCGTCGTCCTTCTTCTTGCTCGCGCCCGGCGACGGGTCGCTCGGCCTCGCGGTGCGCTGTCCGACGTGCCAACGGACGTCGGTGAACCTCGTCTCCAACGAGCACGTGGACCTGCCCTTCCACAACGATGCGCAGGTCGGAGTCGTCGAGCATGTGTTCAGCGACGATGTCGCCAGGACGGTCGAGGAATTTCGGGCCGAGCTCTACTCCGCCTCGTTCGACAGCAGGCGCCTCGCCCTCTAGAACGCGGATTCATCTTGCTCGCACCCGGGTATCAACCGGGTAACGATGGAGCGAGGTGATCGAATGTATGGACTCACACGTGCGACGATTACGCTGATCGCAGCGGCGGCCGCCGGGCTGTTGATCTGGTTCGCCACGCAGATCGACGACAAGTCGGTCGGCGGCTTCTGGGCCGTCTACGGACTGATCGCCGGCGCGGGCCTCGTGATGGCGCTGTCGCAGCTGCTGGGCGGCTGGACGAAGTGGGGGTGGCCCCGATTGGCGATCACCTTCCTGCTGACGGCCTTCATTCCGATCGCGTTCGTCTCGCTGTGGATCGTGCTCGCCGCTGAGCCCGGGAACGGCTGGTTCCATCGGCACGTGCTCTCGTGGTCGGGCGACATCCACATCCGCAGTCTCGTGAACGACCTCAAGGAGTACGTCTCGGTCTTCGCGTTCGGGATCGGGCTCGTGTTCGGGTATTCGTTCGACACGGCCGGACCCGCTGTGCGCGGCCGCACCGCGGTCGCCGATCGCAGGGCCGACACGGCACCTCCCGACGGCCGACGCGGGCTGCTCGGACGCCGCAGGACGGCAACGACGACGACGGACGGTCGTGCAGCCGACGAACCGCTGACCGCCGACCGGGAGACGACGACGACCCGACGCGAACGCACGGGCGATCGCGAGCGGGTCAGCTAGCAGCTTGACGGAGCCGCCCCTCGGCAGCGCCGGGGGGCGGCTTTAGCCTTGCCTCAGGGATCGCCGCGGGAGCGATGCCGGCCGATAGCTAGAGGGCCATGTCCGAGCGCTCGCTAGCCCAGGGCGAGAGAGGCTCAGAGTTGCTCCTCGAGCACTGTTCTGCCCTCACCCGGGAGTCCGACCCCCGCCCGTCGGCGTTCTTCCGCCTCGAAGAGGCGCTCGGAGGTGAGCTTGCGCGCCTGCTCGTCGGCGCGCTCGCCACGCGTCGCGGCGTGCGCGCATCCGCTTTCATCTAGAGCTCTTCGTCGCCCCCGAAGATCCGGACGAGCAGGAAGATCCCGCCGAACGAGAGCAGACCGAGCACGATCGACGTACCCTTGTCGATGCCGATCGCGAGCAGGAACGCCCAGATGTAGAGGCCGAGGAAAAGCGCCCAGAGGAACGCTCTGACGCCTGGATCGATGCTCGGTAGTCGAAGGTGCATTCTCGGCCGGGATCCTAGCCTCGCATCGGCGAAACGTGATCGTAGTTCGCTGCGCGACCTAGATGGTGGTCGTGGTTCGCCGGGGGAACCTCCCGGTTCCCCCAGACCCCTTCCACTGGTCCGCTAGCGCGGACGAACGCTCCGCGTTGGACCAAAAAAATTCGCCGAGCCGGTTTCGCTTTCGTCCACCGCTTCCGCTGACTTTCGCCTTCCGGCTACTGCCTTCGGACTCGGTTTCGACCTACTTGCGCTCCGTGCTCGGCGCAAGTGGGAATCTAACGTGTCGAGCAAGAGGATCAAGGGGTCGAAAGAGGTCGTGGCCGCAATTTGCGGATTTTTCCTTTTTCAACATTTCCACAGCCCTTCTTCCAACGTGTGGACAAGGCTGTGGAAGCCACTCTAGAACACGAAGACGATCAGTGCAGCAAGTCCTGCAAAGAGGCAGTAGACGGCGAACGGCGTGAGCGTGTTGGTCTGGAAGTAGCGCATCAGGAACCTGATCGACACCCAGGCAGCCGCCGCCGCGCAGAGCGCGCCGACGAGGGCCTGCATGCGGACCCCGTCGCCGTTGTGACCGACGAGGTCCGGGAGCTTCAGCAACGCGGCCGCACCGATGATCGGCGTCGCGAGCAGAAAGGCGTAGCGGGCTGCGTCCTCGTGAGTGAGGCCGACGAAGAGCCCGCCGCCGATCGTGACGCCCGCTCGGCTGATCCCGGGGAAGAGGGCCGCCGCCTGCGCCGTCCCGACCCCGACCGCCTCGCGGAAGCCCAGCGTGGCGAGACGCTTCTCGGCCTCCGAGGAGGTCTCTGACTGCGGCACGTGCTCGAGCTCCCGAGCGCGCTCGTCGGCACCGGGCGCACGCCGGCGCAGGTACTCGGCCGCGAACAGGATCAGCCCGTTGGCGGTGAGGAACGCCGCCGCGGCCGTCGGGCTCGCGAACAGACTGCGGAGCTTGTGCTCGAAGATGAGGCCGATCAGGCCGGCCGGGATCGTGCCGACCACGAGGAGCCAGGCCAGCCTCGCGTCGGCGTCGCCGGGGCTGATCTGCCTGTCGCGAAGGCTGCGGCCGAGCCCGCGCAGGACGCGCAGCCACTCCGGGAGGAAGAAGAGGAACAGCACGGTTGCCGTCGCCAGGTGGGTCGCCACGAGAAACGCCAGGAAGTAGGGCTTGTCCTGGTTGAGATCCCAGCCGACGAGCTTCGGAAGGATGACCGCGTGTCCGAGACTCGAGATGGGGAAGAGCTCCGTGATCCCCTGCAGGAGACCGATCACAACCGCCTGGAAGTACGTGATCAGGCGGTCGGCGGCGGCGACGACCAGCACTAGGCGCGCGAGACCGCGCGGTCGCGCGGGCCCGTACGGAACCAGGCGAACGCGAGGCAGGCGAGACCGAGCAAGATCGCTGCGATGCCGTGTTTCACGTGGTGGTGGCTGGCCGGGTGCGAGACGTGGCCAGGGAAGAACGATGGGATGTCGTGCTCGTTCAGAGCGATGTAGATCACGCCGACGGCGATCAGCGCCAGGCCGAGCAGGGCCGCCAGCGCCGCAAGCAGACGGTCGTTCCGCATCGGCTAAGCCTAGTCAGAAGCCCCGCCGGCCCGGGCGGGAAGGAGAAGGCCCCAGGACTTCGGCCGATTCCGGCTCGACTTGACATAACGCCGGTTTCCGTGCATTCGCCTGGAAAAGCCGGTAGAGAGTTGACGGAGCCCGCTCGGGCGTGAGAGCGTCCGTGTTTGGCACTGCGGCGGTCAAGGCAACAACCAACCAGGAGATGACGGTCGAAATCGAGTCGATCCTCCAGCACGAGGAGATCCAAGGACTGCTGGAGAACGCGGAAGGAATTGGCTCGGTTCGCCAGCCCGAGCTGGCGGACCTGATCGAGGCACACCAGCTCGACGCGCTCGAGACTGACGCGCTCTTCAACGAGCTCGAGCGCCGGGGAATCGACGTCGTGGTCGAGGAGCCGGAGCGAGAGAAGGAAAAGGAGCCGGCGCCTCCCCCGCTCCAGACGTCGTACGAGACGACGACGGACGCGCTGCAGCTCTTCCTGCGCGAAGCCGGGCGCCACCCGCTGCTGACCGCCGCGCAGGAGGTCGAGCTCGCCAAGCGCATCGAGCGCGGCGACATGGGCGCCAAGTCGCACATGATCCAGTCGAATCTCCGCCTCGTCGTCTCGATCGCGAAGAACTACCGGAATCAGGGCCTGCCGTTCCTCGACCTGATCCAGGAGGGAACGCTCGGGCTCATTCGGGCCGTGGAGAAGTTCGACTGGCGCCGCGGTTACAAGTTCTCGACCTATGCAACGTGGTGGATCCGCCAGGCCGTCGCCCGGGCGCTCGCGGACAAGGCGCGCACGATCCGCATGCCTGTGCACATCGTCGAGCGACTGCAGAAGATGAACCGCGCCGAGCGCACGCTCTGGACGCAGCTCGGTCGCGAGCCGACGCTCGAGGAGATCGCCGAAGAGGCGAGCCTGCCGTTGCAGCAGGCGCTCGAGGTCAAGGCGGCCGCGAGAGCCTCCGCCTCCCTCGATCAGCCGGTCGGCGAGCAGGAGGATGCCGTCTTCGGGGACTTCGTTGCGGGCGACGACCCGCTGCCCGAGGAAGAGGTCGAGGTCTCGCTTCGCTCACAGGCCCTGACGGCCGCGCTTTTGTCGCTGCAAGAGCGAGAGCGCCAGGTTCTCGTGCTCCGCTACGGCCTCGACGACTCCGAGCCGAAGACCCTCGAGGAGATCGGCCGCCGGCTCGGCCTGACGCGCGAGCGTGTCCGTCAAATCGAGCTGGAGTCGCTCAGGCGCCTGTCGACGCTGCACGAGATGCAGTCGGTGACTGCGTAGCCACTCCCAACGCGGAGCCGTCGAAGAGAGATAGCGCGCGCTCCCCGAGCCTCACGGCTGCGAGTTCATACGCCTCGTCCAGATGCGCCGGCCGCGTGGCGCGGTGGCCGTCCGAGGCGACCACTCCGGCCAGGCCTCGTTCCACCAGCGACCAGCCGCATTCCTCCGGCTCGTGGCCGTGACGGCCGAGCAGCGAGGTGGCATTCACCTGAAGCGTCCAGCCTCGCGCGGCCAGCTCTTCGGCGATGAAGGGGTCGTCCAGCACAGCTTCGGTTCGCTCCGGATGTGCAATTACGGGTCGAAGCCCTGCCGACTCGACATGTTCGGCGAGCGCGAAGAGCAGATCGGCAGGTCCTGAGAACGGCACCTCCATCAGCACGCGGTCGGTTCCGCCGAGCACGTAGCGGTGCGGATCCTGCTCGAGTAGCGGACGCGCGGGTGTCAGCTCGAACCCCAGCCGCAGCTCGAGCCCAGCGTGCGGCCGCATCCGTTCGTAGGCGTCGCGAATCTCGGCTTCGCGGTCTTCGCTCAGGGTCAGGTACGGCCAGACGTGCGGGGTTGCGAAGAGAACTCCGGTTCCATGCTGCCCCGCACTGCGGCAGAGTGCCAGCCCATCGTCGATCGAGGGAGCCCCGTCGTCACCCGACGGGACGACGTGCGAGTGACAGTCGACGAAGCGAGGACCCACGGCCTCACTCCTACCAGTTCGCGTCGGCCCTACGACCGCAGATAGAGCTCGAGATCCGGCGCGACCGTGCGCAATTCGCGCAAAGCGCGGGATTCGAGCTGTCGAACCCGCTCTCGGGTGATCCCGAGACCAGCTCCGACCTCTTCGAGCGTCTGCGGGGGCTCGCCGTCCAACCCGAAGCGGAGGGAGAGAACCCGCCGCATACGCGGGTTCAGGCGGAGCAGCGCTTCGGCGAGCTCGCTCTGACTCAGCTTCTTCGAGGTCGACTCGTCCGGCCGCTCCGAGTGCACGTCTTCGATCAGGTCGGCGTACATGCTCTCGCCGTCGCCGACCGGCGTCTCGAGGCTGACGGGATCCTCGACGAGATCGAGCAGCTCCTGCACCCGCTTCTCGGGGAAGCCGCTCTCCTTCGCCAGCTCCTCTTGCGTCGGTTCGCGATTGAGCTTCTGTGCGAGCTGGCGGCGCGCGCGCATGAGCCTGCGCACCTGGTCCGCGACGTGGACCGGGAGGCGGATCGTCCGGCCCTGGTCGGCGAGCGCGCGCGTTACTGCCTGGCGGATCCACCAGGTGGCGTACGTCGAGAGCTTGAAGCCGAGCTTGTAGTCGAACTTCTCGACCGCACGGATCAGCCCGAGGTTGCCCTCCTGGATGAGATCCAGGAGCGGCACGCCCGCCTTGGTGTAGTTGCGCGTGATCGACATCACGAGTCGGAGGTTCGACTCGATCAGCTTCTTCTTGGCCTCCTCGTCGCCCTCGTCCTTGCGCCGGGCGAGCTCGCGCTCCTCCGCGGGCGTCAGGAGGGGACCGTCGCCGATCGCGCGGACGTAGAGCTTGAGCGGATCCTGTGTGGGCTCGGCCCGGACCGGAATCGGGGTCTCGTCCTCCCCCTCCCCGTCCTCCTGCTCGTCGGCCTCGGCTTCGACAGCCTCGTCGGTCTCGACCACCTCGGCGTCCTCGACCTCGTGGACCAGCTCGAGGCGTGGCTCGACAGCAGGGTCTGAGGGCACATCAGGGAGCGGCCGCATGTCTGACATATCGGCCTTCGCGAGAGCACTCTTGAGGAATCCGTCAACCCTCCGGAGAGGGATCTCCTAACAAGGAGGTCGGCCGATGCGTCTAGGAAGATGAGCGACCGGAAGGTCGCTTCGTATTTGACCAAAGACTTTGTGCGGAATCGCCGGATATAGCCTGGGGCCCGAGAGCGCGGTCGAGCGCACCGTCGCTGCTCGCGCGCTTCTGACCGGAATTGCGGAGCGCGGCGCCGACGCGGTCGGCTACGCGTATCGCACGCCGAACGCCCGGATCGCGATGCACAAGCAGCGCTCCGGCGCGACTGCGCTGCTCGAACGAATCCGGGTGCCCGAGGACGTGTCGCAGCTGCTCGTCCACGTGCGCGACTACACGAAGGGCCACCCGAGCCTGGTGGCGAACAACCATCCGATCCGGCACGGCGCGGTCGTGGGCGTCCACAACGGAATCATCCAGAACGACGACGAGCTGTTCGCCCGGCACCAGATCGAGCGGGCCGAGGCCGGCATGACCGTCGACTCCGAGATCATCTTCGCCCTCGCCGAGGTGTCCCGAGGCCGGACGGCCGCGGCGCTCGCGCAGCTCTACGGCTCGATGGCGACGGCGTGGCTCGACGAGGGCCGCCCGGAGCTCGTGGTCGCACGCGGGCTTGGCCGGCCCCTCTGGCTCGGCATGGGCAAGCACGAGCTCGTTTTCGCCTCGACGCGCCTCGGGCTCGAGCTCGTCGAGAGCTACGCCGGGATCAGGCTGCGCAAGAGCGAGTTGCCCGACGGAACCGTCATCGCGGTTGAGCACGGCAAGATCGTCGCGAAAGACTCGTTCCACGTCGATCGTTCCTTCCAGGAGGACCCGCTGCCGGCCGTCCGAGCTCCGGACGAGGCTCGTTCCTGCCGGGAGCGGCTGGCGACGATGCACGTCGCCGCGGCGTAGTCCGCCGGAGCGAGCCTAGGAAAAGCGGCCGTCCGAGCCGATCGCCCGGCCCTCGTCTTCCAGGCGCTCCTTGATCAAGAACTGGAACGTCGACCAGGCGCCGCGACGCGCGTCGAACATCCGGTACACCTGCCACTCGGTGAGGAGCGTGCCGTCGCGCTTGCGGGCGGCGGCCCAGTCGGCGAACCTCGGGAGGCGCTTGAGCTTCCGCGCCAGCATGACCCCCTGTTCGACCGCGCGCTCGAGCCGTTCCTCTCCGAGCGGCACGTCGAAGCCCGCCTCACGGAGGGCTCCGGCGAGCGAGCCGAAGGTATGCCAGTAGAGCGACTTCGACGGCATGGAGCCGCGGCGCTCGTCGAGATCCTTGGCGGTCGGTACGCGCCCGAGCTCCTCCCCCAATTCGCGCAGCAGGCCGACCAGCTCCTCGCGTGTCGCAAACCGGCGTGGCACGAGCCCAGCTTCCCGCTTGGCGGCGTTCCAGCTGCCGAAATGCTCGATCACGGTCTGCGGGTGGACGCTGGTTTCCGGGTCGGCCGCGAACTCGCGCATCGTCGGCGAACGTCCGAGCCGCTCGGCCGAGTCGCGTAGCTCGCCGAGAATCTGATCGTTCGAGTAGCGCTTGCGGATTCCGGCCTGGAAGGACGCGAGCGCCGCGGGATCGATCTTTGCGACCGCCCGGTAGGGCGGTTTGCGGGCCATGCCAAGAAGGATAGAGCGTTCTGGAAGGAACGCAAGTTAAGCCTGGGCAGGCTCGCGCCTAAGAAGCGACGGCCGAAAGCCGGCTGCCGTCTGTGTCTCCCTCGAGCGTCTCGAGCGGGAGGATGTGCTCCAGCGCCGTGACGCAGCGGGGGCAGAACTGGGTCCCGGCGGCCCGCCTGAGCTCGTGCAGAGCCTCTGCGGCCGGTCGGGCGGCACGATAGATCCGGGTCGTCAACATCGAGTCGAGCGCATCCGCGACGTGGATGATGCGGGCTCCGAGCGGGATGTCCTCGCCCTGCAGCCGGTCCGGGTAGCCCGTGCCGTCGAAGCGCTCGTGGTGGTGGCGGATGGCCGGAACCGCGTCGTTCAGGAAGCCGAGGCGGTCGATGATCCGCGCGCCCTCGTCGGCGTGGCGCTGCATCAGCGACCACTCGTCCGAGGTGAGGCTCGCCGGCTTCAAGAGGATCGCGTCCGGAATCGCGAGCTTGCCGATGTCGTGGAAGAGCGCGGCGTGCCCGAGCAAGTCGAGCTCGGCCTGCGAGAGCCCGAGCTCCCGCCCGATCGCCAACGCCAGCTGCTGCACTCGTCTCGAATGGCCTGCGGTATACGAGTCGCGGGCGTCGACGGTTGCCGAGAGGGACTCCATCGCCGCGGTCGAGCGCTCCTTCAACAGCTTGTTCGCCAGTTCGAGCGAGACGTTCTGAGACTGGATCGTCTCCGCCGCCTGGCGCAGCTTCTGGGCGCTGCGCTGCGTGTGCTTGAGGTACGCCTCCTGGGTCTTGCGCATCAGGAGCAGCGGCACCGCGAAGACGGCGAGAGCGAGCAGCTTGACGGCCTCGTACGCGAGCGCCATCACGCCACCGATGAACCCGTACACGAGGTAGTGCGGCAGCAGCCAGGCAAACCGCTCCTTGAAGACCGACCACCAGCGCTCGTGTCCCTGCAGCGCCAGTGCGAGCGAGACCAGCCCCATGTTCACGCAGAAGTACGCCGTACCGGCGAGGAGGCCGAGCCCCGAGGCGGCCAGCTGGTGCGAGGTGCCGGCCGGGAAGAAGCCCGCGATCTTGAAGACGCTTGCGGAGGCCAGTGACGCGAGCGTGAGCGCCCCGACGTTGAAGAGGACGTTGTGCAGCGGCGCACGGCGCGCGCTCCACTCCACCGCGACGCTGGCCAGAGCGAGGGGTAGCGCAGCCTCGAAACCGAAGAGCGAGGCGGCGGCGAGACAGCCCACCGCGCTGACCGAGAGCACGGCCGAGCCCTCGTCCGCCTCGAGGGCGAGCGCCTGCCCCACTCCCACCAGCCCGACGACGGTCAGCAAACCGAGCAGATCCCTGGACGTCCAGGTCAGGGCGAGGCCCAGAACGCCCGCGCCGACGCCGAGCGTGCTCACGAGGCCGACTGTCAGGCTGAGCCGGCGGTCGAGCGAGAGGAAGCGTGGCCCGTGCACCGCGTGTGGACGTGGATGCCGCACGTCGGCCCGCCGTTCCTCCTTCGGCTGCACCTGGACGGCGGCGGGAATCGGCGCGTGGTGGTCACCGTCCTCGGGAACAGCGACGAGCCGCGTCGAGCGGTCCGCCGGCACGAGCAGCGGCTCGGGGCTCGCTCCGAGCACACGGTTCCGGCCCTGCAGCTTGGCCCGGTACACAGCGAGGTCGGCCTGGTGGATCAGCTCATTCGCGTCCGTGCCGTCCTTGGGATAGCCCGCGACGCCGATCGAGACCGTTGCGCGAATCGGCTCGCTCGACGTCTCGACGTCGAACGTGCGCTTCGCGACCGCCTGCCGGATCCGCTCGGCGATCTCGAGCGCCTGTTCCGGCGGAGTCTCGGGCAGGAGGATCGAGAACTCCTCGCCGCCGAAGCGCGCCGGGACGTCGTAGTGACGCAGCTGCGCGCGGAACACCTCGGCGATTCCCTTCAGCACGGCGTCGCCTGCGAGGTGGCCGTAGGTGTTGTTGATGTCGCGGAGCAGGTCGAGGTCGGCCATGATCAGGGACATCGGGCGCTCGAAACGCCGGGCCCGGCCGATCTCCTCGGACAGCGCAACCGCAAAGTGTCTCGCGTTGAAGAGTCCCGTCTTCGGATCGACGCGCGCCTCCGCCTGAAGCTGTGGAACGGCGAGTGAACGGTGCACGAGGACCAGTGGCGCGACCGCGAACGGGATCAGCCATGATTGGTCTCCCAGAACGCATACGTCGCGACGCCGAGCGCCGCGAGGACGAAGTCGGTGGAAAGGTTCTCGATGTCGAAGAGGCCCGTCTCCTTGAGCGTGTGTCCGCGGGCGAAATGCAGCATGACGGCGAGGAGCAGGTGGTTGATCGTCACGAAGACGACACAGGCGATCAGTCCTGCGGTCGCCAGGCGCAGGGCCGTGTTGTCGACGAGGTTCGAGTGCAGGAAGAGCTCTCTCGCGACGAACCAGACGGCCATCGACGCCAGGACGAAGATGCAGATGTTGAACGTCTGCAGATACCAGCGGTAGCGCAGCTTCAGCCACTCGGGCAGGTGCTGGACGATTCCCATCAGCACCACGAGCTCGGGCGGCAGGATCAGAGCCGCCGCGACAATGAAGACGATCGCGGTGTGGTAGGCCTGGTCGCGGGGCGTGCGCACGGTGAAGAGTTGTGCGACCGCCGCAAACGAGCCGAGAACGAGAAAGCCGGCCCACTCGTGTGTGTGCTGCAGCCTCCCGAGGAACGGCAGGGTCGCCGCCGCGGTTGCGACCGTGACGACGACGAAGTAGATCCAGGCTTTCCGGGGCAGGGTCTCGTTTCGTCCCGAACCGGGTTCGGCGACGAGGGAGATATCGGTGGGCGCTGTGCTCATGCCCTCGAGCCGTCGGTCATCGCAGGGGTCTCTCCTTCACCAGGGGTAGTACAGAGGGCCGCAGACAGAAGCCCACCGCGGAACGTAGAGTCGCCCCGGAGCAGGGGCATCCCCCGTTCGGGGAACACTCGATCGATTCCCCCGAACGGGTGACCCGGGTGCAGCCATGCGTCTTAGGGATCCAGCGTGCCTGCGAGGACGGCGGCGAGCTCAGCGGCGTCGATCGCCCCGGCATCCAGCACCGGCGTTTCGCCGCCGGCGTTGTCAGCCCACGATGCGCTGCCGAGGCTCATCTCCGCCCAGGAGGCGGACGCTTCGGCGTTCGAGGCCCAGGATGCCGACGCCCAGCTCGCGTCGCTCCAGGAAGCGGAGGCCCAGCTGGCCGACGACCAGGAGGCGGCGGCCCAGGATGCCGCGCTCCAGGACGCGTCCGCCCAGGACGCGTCCGCCTTCGCCTTGCTCGCCCAGCTCGCCGCATCGAAGCTTCGCGTGCCGGTGCCCGGGTCGCTGACGAGGAAGGCGTCGAGCGCGAGATTCGGGTTCGGGGGACTCTGTGCCTCGACCGAGCGGGCGGCGTTGATTTCGCCGACGCCCTCGGAGAGATCGGCCGCGTTCGGCATCTGCTTGGTGCCGACCATCAGCGCGCCCTTGACCTGGTCGGGCGTGAATTCGGGGTGCCGGCCGAGAATCAGCGCGGCGACGCCGCTCGCGATGGGTGCTGCGAACGACGTGCCCGACAGCTCCATGTAGCCGGGCTCGACGACGTGGTCGGGCCGCTCGGCATAGAGCGTCGAGGTGACGGGCACCGGGCCGACCATGTACCGCCCGGGCGCTGCGATCTCGGGCTTTGCGAAGCCGTCGAGTGTGTAGCCGTATGCAGACCATGGCGCGGAGACGTCGTCGTTCGTCGAAACCGAGCGTCCGGTGTCGCTCGCCCCCACCGTGATCACGAACGGGTCGTTGCCAGGCGCGTAGGGCACGCCGCTGGGCCCGGTCGGTGAACCGTAGTTGCCCGCCGCAGCGACGACCACCACGTTGTTCAACCAGAGGCGTTCGACCGCCTTGTCGAGCGGGTCGTACATGAAGCTGTTCGCAACGGAGGAGTGGAGTGAGAAGTTCGCGACCCGGATGTCGTACTTGGCCTTGTTGGCAAGGATCCAGTCCGCGGCGGCGATGACGTCGCTCGTCCTGGCCATGCCCTGGTCGTCCATGACGTCCAGCGAGACGATCTTTGCGCTCGGGGCCGTGCCCGTATGGCCGGCGTAGTCACCGGCGGCGATGCCGGCGACGAACGTGCCGTGTCCGCGGCCGTCGCCCGGTGAATTGCCGGGGAGCGTGCTCAGGTTGACGTTCGCGACGATGCGCCCTGCGAACTCCGGTCGGCTCGCGTCGATCCCCGAGTCGACGACGGCGATCGTCGCGGCCGGTGCCGCGGGAGTGGCCCCGGACGCCCAGTACTTGAACACGCCGGTGACGAAGGGCCACTTGTCGTTGCTCGTCGTTGCAGCCGCCAGACGCACACGTGCGTCGGCCGTGATCGCCGCGACGTGCTTGTCTGCCGCGAGCGCGAGAATCTGCGCTCCGGTGAGGTCGACCGCGACGCCGTCGATCGAGCTGAACGTGCGAGCCGACTTCAGCGAGAGTCCGAGCGCGTCGGCCACTGCGTGCGCCGCCTGGTTTCCGCCTTTGCCCTGGACGATCACCGAGAAGGTCTTGCCGGCGCTCGCCTGCGCGGCGCTCAGCAGGCCGGGAGCGACGAACGCCTCGGCCCGATCGGTCTTCTGGCTCGGCCCTGCGGCCGCGCCGAGCGGAACGATCAAGCTCAGCGCGAGCGTGGTCAGGACCGCGGTTCGGCGCTTGCCGTTCCCCCAGAGCGCGTTCGAGCGCGATCCCGTTTCGCGCTTGCCGCTGCCCCAGAGCGCGCTTGAGCGCACCTTCCGCCGACTACCTCCGCTCCTCATTCCGCTCCTCTCACCGCAGTTGCAGACCGCAACGTAGGGAGGCCGAGGCGTCCGTTCCTCACCCTTCTGCGGTAGGAGCGCTCAAGTTCCCCCGTCCGAGGGATCAGCTCGCCTGGGATAGCCTCACTCTGTTTTGCGCCTCGCTCTCCCTCTCGCCGCCGAGGTCGCGGTCGCGCAGGCGGCTGGACGGCTCTCTCGTCTTGCCGGCGCGGGCGGCGGCACCACCGTGCCCGGGAAGCTGCTCTGGAAGCTCGACCCCGGCGCGATCGACCGGCTGGCTGCACGCCTGCCGCTCGGCTCCGCGGTGGTGTCGGCGACGAACGGCAAGACCACGACCGCAGCGATGGCGGCGAGCATCCTCGGCGGTCGCTTCAACCTCGCGCACAACCGGGCCGGCGCGAATCTCATGTCGGGTGTCGCCTCGACGCTGATCCACGCCCGCGGTGCCGAACTGGGGCTCTTCGAAGTCGACGAAGCCGCTCTGCCCGAGGTCGTCGCCCGGTTGAGACCTCGGGCCGTGTGCCTGGGCAACCTCTTTCGTGACCAGCTCGATCGCTACGGGGAGCTCGAGCACGTGGCCGAACGATGGCGCTCCGCAGTTCGCGAGCTCCCACCGACGACCGCGCTTGCGGTCAACGGCGACGACCCCCAGGTCGGTGAGCTCGCGCATGAGCGTCAAGGCGCGATCGTGTTCGGCCTCGACGATCCGCACGTCGCACGTTCGTCGCTCCAGCACGCAGCGGATTCGAAGTACTGCATTCGCTGCGGCACCCCGTACGAGTACGCAGCGGCCTACGTCGGACATCTCGGCGACTACCGCTGTCCAGCCTGCGGCCACAGCCGCCCGCCTCTCGACGTCGTGGCGCGAGACCTCGAGCTGAACGGCCTGGAGTCGGTCGGGTTCACCCTCGTCACGCCCGCCGAAAGCCGTCGGGTCGAGCTCCGGGTCCCCGGTCTCTACAACGTGTACAACGCGCTGGCAGCCTCCTCCCTTGCGCTCACGCTCGGTGCCACGTTCGAGGAGATCGTCTCCGGACTCGGGTCCTTCAGTGCGGCGTTCGGGCGCTTCGAGCGAATCGCCGTAGGCGATCGGAGCGTCCTGATGCTGCTGATCAAGAATCCGGCCGGCGCGAACGAAGCCGTGCGAACGATCGTCGACGGCGGGTCTCCCGCGATTGCCGTGGTCGCGCTGAACGACGCGATCGCCGACGGTCGGGACGTGTCATGGATCTGGGACGTCGACTTCGAGCCGTTGCTCGTCGGCCTCGACCGGCTGGTGGCAACCGGCGACCGAGCCGCTGAGCTCGCGCTGCGTTTCAAGTACGGCGGCCTCGACCCTGACGCGATCGACGTCGTACCGTCCCTCGAGCGGGCGCTCGATCGCGGCCTCGAGCTCGTCCCCCCGGGCGGCGAGCTCGTCGTCCTCCCCACCTACACGGCAATGCTGGCCCTGCGGAAGATCGTCGCCGACCGCGGCTTCGCCCGCCCGTACTGGGAGCGCGCCGCGTGAAGATCGTCGTCGGGCACCTCTACCCCGACTATCTGAACATCTACGCCGACCGCGGCAACATCGCGGTGCTGACCCGGCGGGCGGCGTGGCGGGGGCACGAGGTCGAGGTGCGGTCGGTGTCGGTCGGAGAGCCCCTTCACGCGGGCGAGCACGACCTGTTGTACGTCGGGGGCGGCCAGGATCGCGAGCAGGCCCTCGTCGCCCAGGACCTGGCCGCCAAGGCGGAAGGCGTGCTGGAGGCGGCCGCCGACGGCGCGGCGCTCCTCGCGGTGTGCGGCGGCTACCAGCTGCTCGGGCGCTCCTACCGCGACTTCCACGGCGACGAGCTGCCAGGGATAGGTCTCTTCCCCTTCGACACGGTGGCCGGCGCGACGAGGATGATTGGGGACGTCCTGCTCGAGTGCGAGCTGGAGCCGGGAGACCGCCGAACGCTCGCGGGCTTCGAGAACCACGCGGGCCGGACCCGCCTCGATCCCGACGCGCAGCCGCTCGGGCGCGTCGTAGCAGGGTTCGGCAACGACGGCGAGAGCGGCTGGGAGGGCTGCCGCGTCGGGCGGGCGGTGGGCACCTACCTGCACGGGCCGCTCCTGCCGCGCAATCCATGGTTTGCGGACTGGCTCCTCGCCCAGGCGCTCGCGCATCGTCTGGGCGAGGCGCCCCAGCTCGATCCCCTTGCGGACGACCTCGAGCTGCAGGCGCATGCCGTCTCCGCTCGACGGGCCGAGACGCGCGGCGGCCGCCGTTAGATCACGGCGCCCAGAGCGCGCCGAGATAGACAGCAGGGTCGCCCGGCTGCCAGCGGCTGAGGAACCGCTGTATCGGCGGGTGCAACACGACGCTGTCGAGCTCCCCTGATCCGAAGAGGCGGTGGCCGCGGACCGCGGCGTCCCGCGAGGTCACCGCCTCCAGCGATCTTCCGCCGAGATCCCCGGCGAAGATGATGTGGACGACGTGCTTCGGCGCGAAGCCCCGTGCCGGTGCAATCGAGTCGACGATCGCTACCGGGCCTTCCACCGGCAGCTGGTCGTCGATCCCGATCTCCTCCCCCAGCTCGCGGTGCAACGCATCGACGAGGCTCTCTCCGGAGTTGACTCCGCCTCCAGGCAGCAGCCAGTACTCCTTACCGGGCTTCTCGTGCCGGCAGAGCAGCACGCTGCCTTTCCAGCGCAGGATCGCGGACACGCGGATTCGGGGCTCGATCGGGATCACGTTGTGGACGACCCGAAGCCCCGGACGCCGCGTTCGCTCACCGGAAGCTCATCGACCTCGACCAGCACGAGCTCGGGGACCGGGAGTACGACGAGCTGGGCGATCCGCATGCCCGGCTCGACGACGAACCGCTCCGAGGCGTCGGTGTTGAGCAGCACGACGCGCAGCTCGCCGCGGTACCCGGAGTCGACGAGACCCGGCGAGTTGACGACGGACAGGCCATGGCGGGCGGCCAGCCCCGAGCGGGGCTGCACAAAGCCCGCGTAGCCCTGGGGGATGGCCACCGCGAGGCCCGTGCCGACGAGCGCGCGCTGGCCCGGGCCGAGCTCGACCCGTTCACAGGCGGCCAGGTCGAGTCCGGCGTCGCCTGCATAGGCGCGCTCGGGGACGACCGCCTCCTCGTGCAGCCGCGTGATCGGCAGCTCGATCAACGCGCACGCCGCGCGGGCTCCGTGCGCGCCTCCGCAACGAGGTAGCTCGCGAAGCGGCGCAGCTCACGTCGGGGTAGCCGTGCTCGGATGTAGACGCCCTCGGGCTGATCCTCGCGTTCGTCGATCGGTGCGCCGAGTTCGTACAGCTCCGCCAGCTTCCCACCGTCCTCGTACGGCAGCAGGAGATGCACCGCCTCGAAGCGATCGGCGAAACGTTCCGCAATCCGTTCACGCAGGGCATCGAGCCCCTGGCCGGTCCGCGCGGAGATCTGCACGGCCTCCGGAAATCGGTTCGCCAGCCGGCGACGTCGGAGCGCATCGACCGTGTCGATCTTGTTGATCACGACCTCGAGCGGCAGGTCGTCGGCCCCGATGTCGTGCAGGATCGTCAGCACGGCTCGCGCGTGCTCGTCCAGGAGCTCGTCCGAGGCCGTCGCGTCGACGACGTGCAGGATCAGATCCGCCACCAGCGTCTCCTCGAGCGTCGCGGTGAACCCCTCCACGAGCTCGGTGGGCAGCCGACGGATGAAACCGACCGTGTCCGTGACCAGATACCGCCGGCCCTCGTGCTCGAACGCGCGCGTGGTGGGATCGAGCGTCTCGAACAGGCGGTCGTTGACCGACACCTCGGCGTCGGTCAGGGCGTTCAGCAGCGTCGACTTGCCGACGTTCGTGTAACCGGCGAGAGCCACGGTCGGCGCTTCCGCCCGCTGTCGCTCCTTTCGGCGCACATCGCGCTGCTTGCTCAGATCCTTCAGTCGGCGTCGCAGGAGCGTGATCCGGCGCCGGGCGATCCGGCGATCGCTCTCGAGCTGGGACTCGCCCGGGCCGCGGGTCCCGACGCCGGCCCCGAGTGATCCCATCCCGCCGCCGAGGCGCTCGAGGTGCTTCCACATGCCTCGCATCCGCGGCAGGTTGTACTGCAGCTGCGCGAGCTCGACCTGGAGCTTGCCCTCCGCACTTCTGGCGTGCTGGGCGAAGATGTCCAGGATCAGCTGCGTGCGGTCGACGACGCGTGCCTGGAGCGCGTCCTCGAGGGTCCGTTGCTGTGCGGGCTCGAGCTCGTCGTCGACGAGCAGGACCTCCGCGCCGGACTCGCGATAGGAGCGTTTCAGCTCCTCGAGCTTCCCCTTACCCACATAGGTCCGCCGCTCGGCGCGCGTGCGGTGCTGGACGACCTCCCCGATCGGCTCGACGAGCGCGGTGTGCGCGAGTTCCCGCAGCTCGGCCAGCTCCTCCTCCTGGTCGATTCCCTGAGCCAGCACTGCGACGATGAACCCGCGCTCCAGCGCGGGGTCCGGCTGGCGTCGGATCACCTCCGGATTATGCCGTCAACTCGGCAGAATCCCCATATGGCGCCCCTGCCGCTGTCCCCCACCCTCGCGGCGACCGGTACGTACCCGTTCGTGAAGCTCGAGGAGGCGAAGCGGCGGCTCGCCGCCGAGGGAGTCGAGCTGATCGACTTCGGCAAGGGCGACCCGCGCGAACCGACCGATCCGATGATCAGACGGGCCCTCGCCGAGAGCCTGACGGAGATCTCGACGTATCCGCTCGCCGAAGGGCTGCCCGAGCTCCGCAGCGCGGTCGCAGGTTGGTGCGAGCGCCGGTTCGGCGTCGAGCTCGATCCGGACACCGAGGTCATTCCGACCTACGGCTCGAAGGAGGCGATCTTCTTGCTGGCGCAGGTCGTCGTCGACCGGGACGCCGGCAAGCGGCTCGTGGTCACGACCGAGCCGGGGTACCCCGTGCCCGATCGCGGCGCCGCCTTCGCTGGTGCAGAGGTCCTGCAACTGCCTCTGCTGGAGGCGAACGGCTTCCTGCCTGACCTCGAGGCCGTCGACCCGGAGACCTGGGAACAGGCGGCCATCGTCTGGATCAACTATCCCAACAACCCCACGGGGGCGGTGGCGCCACTCCCCTTTCTCGAGCGGCTCGCCGAGCTTTCGCGCACGAACGAGTTCCTGCTCGCCTGTGACGAGGCGTACACGGAGCTCTGGTTCGACCTCCCGCCCCACTCCGGCCTCGAGGTGCGGGAGCTCGGGAACGTCGCCGTCTTCAACACCCTGAGCAAACGGTCCTCGATGACGGGCTACCGCTCCGGTTTCGTCGCCGCCGATGCGGAGCTGATCCGAGCGTTGAAGCAGTTCAGGCCGACGGTCGGCACGGCGCCGCAGGAATTCGTGCAGCGCGCGTCCGTCGTGGCCTGGAACGACGAGGAGCACGTGCAACGCACGCGCGACGCCTACAGGCGCAAGCGCGAGGCATTGTTGCCGACCCTCCACGGCAAGGGCGTCCGGCTCGCGGGTGGTAGGGCGACGATGTTCCTCTGGCTCGAGGTCCCGGACGGCGAATCCTCGGAGGGCTTCGCCGCGCGCCTGCTCGAGCACGGCCTGATCGTCTCGCCCGGGACGTTCTTCGGTCCGGCCGGCGAGGGCTATTGGCGGCTGGCCCTTGTCCCCACCGAAGAGGAGTGCCGTCGCGCGGCGGCGATCCTCGAGGAGCTCCTCTGAACGCCGAGCGCGTCGAAGAGATCATCGCCGGGCTCGACAGCGGCGACGTGCGCGTCGCCGAACCGGACGGCGACGGCTGGCGCGTCAACGAGGAGGCGCAAGAAGCGATCCTCGAATACT
Organism: Actinomycetota bacterium; assembly: GCA_005885245.1. Classification (GTDB taxonomy): domain Bacteria; phylum Actinomycetota; class Thermoleophilia; order Gaiellales; family Gaiellaceae; genus 3-1-20CM-4-69-9. Next base: position 28,265 of record VAWR01000033.1, read on the forward strand.
TCCGCCTGCGCCAGATGGAACCCGAGGAGGTCGGCCCGTTCGCCTACCACGACAAGATTCCCCTCAAGCGCGACTACGAACGGCTTGGCGTGCGCGTCGTTCCGCCTGCCGTCGCGCGCTATGGATCGTTCCTTTCGCCTGGAGTCGTGATGATGCCGAGCTACGTGAACATCGGCGCCTGGGTCGGCCCGCGCACGATGGTCGACACCTGGGCGACCGTGGGCTCCGGTGCGCAGATCGGAGCCGATGTTCACCTTGCCGGGGGCGTCGGGATCGGCGGCGTGCTCGAGCCTCCGGGCGCGCGACCCGTCATCGTCGAGGACGGCGCGTTCGTCGGCTCCCGCGCGATCCTGACGGAAGGCGTGCGGATCGGCGCGGGCGCAGTTCTCGGACCGAACGTCTCGCTGACGTCATCGGTCCCGATCATCGATGTCACCGGCAACCAGCCGGTCGAGCACCGCGGCTCGGTTCCACCCCGCGCGATCGTCGTGCCGGGAACGCGACCCAAGGCCTTCCCTGCCGGCACGTATCACCTCGCCTGCGCGTTGATCATCGGGTGGCGAAGCGAGTCGACCGACCTCAAGGTCAGCCTGAACGAGGCCCTGCGAGAGCACGGCCTGGGCAGCTGACTTTCGCCCCCGAATCGGCACAGTCAAGCGCGCATCGCCCGGGTATCGTCGCCCTCGAGGGCGGCGGGTCTCATCCCCTCCCTGGGTGGGGGCACACGCGCTTCTGGCTCGACGGCCTCGCCGTCTAGGGGAGCTCCACGCGGCAGATTTCCTCGACCGGCCCGGTGAGACGGGCATGGCCGTTGCCGTCCAGCTCGACGAGCAGGTCGCCGCCGGGGAGATGGACGTGCACCGGACTCTCGCACCAGCCGTTTGCAACCGCGGCCACGGCGGCCGACACCGAGCTCGAGCCCGACGACAACGTCTCACCCGCACCGCGCTCCCAGACGCCGACGGTCAGGTCGTGCGTGCCGTCCACACGGAGCAGCTGGACGTTCGTTCGTTCCGGAAAGCGTGGGTGCCGCTCGATCCGCGGGCCGAGCCGGAGGAGCTCGCTGCGCTCGGGTTCCCGGCGCACGACTGCATGCGGATTGCCGACCGAGACAGGCGTGAAGTCGACACGTTCGTCGCCGATGTCGAGCGTCTCGGTCTCCCCCACTTCGACCGGCCCGACGTCGAGCTCGACGTTTCCGTCTTCCCGCACACGTGCAGCGAGCGTGCGCGTGCCGACGGAAACCGTGACCTCCTCCACAGCTGATCGCTGCGCAAGCCAGGCGGCAGCGATCCGGAGACCGTTTCCCGAGAGCTCGGCGACCGAGCCGTCCGGGTTCCAGATGCGCAACTCGGCATGCGCACCATCGGTCGCCAGCACCTCCAACAGACCGTCTGAACCGACGCCGTAGTGGTAATCACAGAGCCGGCGCACGCGGTCGGGCGACAGCGGTTCGGGAAGCTCAGCCTGCTCGACGAGCAGGTAGTCGTTGCCGAGCGCTTGCCATTTCCACAATGTCATTCGCAATCTCGTCTGCCGCACGATCGCCGTTGACGCTAACAAGGCCCGGAATGCGTCGCATCCACTTCCGCTGGTACGCGGCATACCGCCAGGTGCGCAAGCTCAATGCCGCGAGCGCCTCGTCGGAAGAGAGGTCGGCGATCTCGCGGAGACCGAGGGCGTGCACGGCGGTCGTGGAGATCGGTTGCGCGAGCGCGGCGCGCACCTCGTGCACGACACCGGCCGCGAACATCGCCTGCGCCCTGCGCTCGATCCTCGCCCTGAGAACGTCGCGAGGAAGCTCGAGCCCGAAGACGACCGTGGGGTGTCGGGTGTCCGAGGTCCACAGGCGGTCCGTATCCGGTCGGAGCGACGACCCGAGCTCGGTCAGCTCGAGCGCACGGACAACACGTCGACGATCGTTCGGGTGCAGGCGCGCCGCCGCGTCTGGATCACGGTCGGCGAGGACGGCGTAGGCGCGGTCGGCGCCCAGGCGGTCATAGACCCGTTCCCAATGCGTTCGCAACTCACGCCCGGGCGCAGGCGGAAGCTCGAGGTCCGCGAGCGCAGCTCGAAGATAGAGGCCGGTCCCGCCCGCGACGACCGGGGTCCGCCCCCCGCCGACCAACTCGTCGACCTCGGCGTGTGCCAGCCGTGCGTACTCGGCGACCGAGCCCTCATGTGAAAGCGGCCAGATGCCGACTAGCCGCGTCGGCCGCTTCGGTTGCGCGGTCAGGATCGGCAAGCCCCGGTAGGCCTGCATCGAGTCCGCCGAGACCACTTCGCCCCCAAGCCGATCGGCCACGGCCTCGGCCGCAGCCGTCTTGCCCGAGGCGGTCGGGCCGAAGATCGCGACGACGCTAGGAGCCGACTCTGGCGGAGCTGGGCTTCCAGCCAATCTCTGCGTCCTGCGGAAAGAGCGCGTCTGGCGGCAGCGGACCGTCCTCTTCGGGATGCGCCGCCCGGTGCTCCTTGAACCACGCGACCGCGCGCGAGATGCCGTCCTCGAGCGGCACGCTGGGCTCGTAATCGAGGAGCTGCCGCGCCTTCGACAGATCGGCGACGTAATGCGTCACTTCGCCGAGCAGCGACGGCGCGAGCGCGATCTTCGGCTCGACCCCGAGCTCGGCTGCGATCAGCTCGGCCGCGTGCACGAGCGAGTTGCCCTGGCCATATGCGAGGTTGATGGTCTCGTTGACCACGCGTCCCTCGGCAAGGGCCTCGATGCCGCGTGTGATCCCCTCGATGCAATCGTCGACATAGGTGAAGTCGAGTGTCTTTTCCTGGCCGAACACGGTCACGGGCTCGTCGCGCAGCATCGTGTGGATGAAGAGCGGCAGCACGCGCACCATCCGGGCCAGGTCGTTGTCGTAGCGGCCGTAGACGTTCGAGAAGCGAAAGACGAGATAACGCAGGCCGTAGCAGCGCGCGTATGAGTAGATGAGCGCTTCACCGGCGATCTTCGACGCGGAGTACGTCGACTCCGTGTAGGCGAAGTCGGCGCTCGCCTCGCTTGCCTCTTCCTCGGCGAACCGGTGCACGTCGCCGTAGACCTCGCGGCTCGACGAGAAGACGATGGGCAGATTCTTCTGCCGACAGAACTCGAGGACGTTGAACGTCATGATCGCGTTCTCGAGCGCACGATGCGGCTGCCGAACGAGCTGATGGACCTTCGCATGCGCCGCGAGGTGGACGACCAGTTCGACCTCCGGATACTCGACGCCGCCGATCCCACCCGGAAAAGACGGGTAGTGGCCGGAGAGGTCCTGCAGCAGATAGCGGAAGTCGTCCGTCCATGTATTCAGCCGTTTGTCGACCCCGAAGACGTCATGGCCGCCAAG
>VAWR01000033.1:31674-49252 GCA_005885245.1 Actinomycetota bacterium
CCTCGTCGATGCGAACCGCGACAAGCTCTCCCGGGGTCGCCGTGCCGGCGAAGTTCACCGTCGTGTTTCGGCGGGTCCGTCCGCGGAGGAGCGTTGCATCCGTGCGGCTCGGGCTCTCGACGAGGACTTCCTCCACCCCGCCGATTCGTGCAGCATTGCGCACGGCGGCAACGCGCTGGACCGCGTCGATCAGGCGCTCGATCCGCTCGTGCTTCAGGTCCTCCGATACCTGGTCGCTCATCGCCGCGGCCTCGGTGCCGGCGCGGGGCGAGTACACGAACGTGAATGCGCCGTCGAAACCGACCTCCTCGACCGCCCGAAGCGTTTCGTGGAAGTCCGCGTCGGTCTCGCCCGGGAAGCCGACGATGAGGTCGGTCGTGAGGGCGAGATCCGGGATGGCAGCCCGCAGCTCGCCGACCAGACGCATGTAGCGCTCGAGATCGTACGTTCGGCGCATGGCCTTCAGGATGCGTGACGAGCCGGACTGCAGGGGTAGATGCGCGTGCTCGCAGACGGCGTCGCACTCAGCCATCGCATCTATCACCGGGCGCCGGAAGTCCTTCGGATGCGGGCTCGTGAACCGGATCCGCTCGATGCCCTCGACGGCATCGCAGGCGCGAAGCAACTCGCCGAACTCGGTCCGAAGGTCCGGAGCGAGATCCCGCCCCCATGAGTTGACGTTCTGCCCGAGTAGCGTCACCTCGCGGACTCCCTCCGTGGCGAGCCTGGTCACCTCCGCGACGACATCGCCGGGCCGGCGGCTGACCTCGCGTCCACGAACGGCGGGCACGATGCAGTACGCACACTTGGAGTTGCAGCCCATCGAGATCTGCACCCAGGCCTGGAACGCGCGCTCTCGATGCATCGGCAGCTCGCCTGCGAAGGTTCGCTCATCCAATCCGAATCGCTCGCGGGCGACTCCGAGCCCGCCGGCGCCGAGCCACTCGCCGAGGTGCGGGATCGACCCCGGCCCGAACGCGACGTCAACGTAGGGATAGAGCTCGAACAACCGCTCACGCTGCGCCTCGGCGTAGCAACCGCCGACCGCGATCACCTTGTCGGGATCGCGACCCTTCAGGGCTGCGGCCTGGGCCAGGTGCGCTGCGAACTTCTGGTCCGGCTTCTCGCGAATCGTGCAGGTGTTGAAGACGAGGACGTCTGCCTCGTCCTGCGCGGCCGCCTCGCCGAGTCCGAGCTCCTCGAGCATGCCCTTGATCCGCTCGCTGTCGTGAGCGTTCATCTGGCAGCCGAACGTCGTGACGTGGTACCGCCGCACGGGCCAGAATGCTACCCGTGGTCTTCCCGGACTCGACCTCGCTCTGGTTGTTCTGCCTGGCTGCGCTGGCGCTGCTGGCGATCCCGGGCCCGGCTGTCCTCTACATCGTCGTCCAGAGCGGCGAACAGGGACGCAGGGTCGGGCTCGCTTCCGTTGCCGGAGTCCACCTCGGCACGCTCGTCCATGTGGCGGCCGCGACAGCGGGCCTCTCCGCACTGATCGTGGCCTCCGCGTTCGCGTTCAGCGTCGTCAAGTACGCCGGCGCCGCCTACCTCGTCTATCTCGGGATCCGCAAGCTGCTCGAGCGCGAGGAGGAACAAGAAGTCGAGCTGGGGCGCGACGCCCTGCGGCGCGCATTCATGCGGGGGGTCGTCGTCAACGTGCTCAACCCGAAGACCGCGCTCTTCTTCCTCGCCTTCCTGCCCCAATTCGTCGACCCCGATCGCGGCGGGGTGTGGTCGCAGGTGCTCGTCCTCGGGCTCGCCTTCGTCGGACTCGGGCTCGTCAGCGACTCGCTCTACGCCTTCGCCGCCGGCACCGTCGGCAACCTGCTCCGCCGCAAGCGCAGAGTCGTGCGCTCTTTCTCCGGTGGCGTCTACGTCACGCTCGGCGTCGCTGCCTAGCTCGCGAAGCGGTAGTTCCTAGGCCGCCTGATCCGGCTGCACTGCCGGCTCGGGCTCCGGCGGCGACAGCGGCTCGTGGTGAGCGCCGCCGTTCGCCGCATTGCGTGCGACGTCGACCGCACGGCTCTCCCGGATCACCGTCACCTTCACCTGCCCGGGATATTCGAGCTGGTCCTCGATCTCCCGCGCGATTTCGTGTGAGAGCAGGATTGCGGCGTCGTCGTCGACCTCCCCCGGCTTGACGATCACGCGGATCTCGCGTCCCGCCTGCAGCGCATAGACCTTCTCCACACCGGGCTTCTGGGCCGCCAGCTCCTCGAGGGATTCGAGCCGCTTGATGTAGTGCTCCAGGCTCTCGCCGCGTGCACCGGGCCTCGAGGCGGAGATGGCGTCGGCCGCGATCAGGAGAACGGCCTCGACCGTCTGGGGCTCGACTTCGTAGTGATGTGCCTCGATTGCGTGCACGACGTGCTGCGAATCGCCGTAGCGTCGCGCCAGTTGTGCGGAGATCGACGCGTGTGAGCCTTCGATCTCGTGCGTCATCGCCTTGCCGACGTCGTGGAGAAGCGCCGCGCGTTTCGTCACCTTGACACTGGCGCCGACCTCGGCGGCCATGATCCCGGCGAGGTGGACGACCTCGAGGGTGTGCTTGAGGACGTTCTGGCCGTAGCTCGTTCGATAGCGCAGCCGTCCGATGATCTTCACGAGCTCTTCGTGGAAGTCGCCGCAGTTCGCCTCGAATACCGCCTGTGCGCCGGCCTGCGCGATCGTGTCCTCGATCTCGGACTTCGATTGGTAGTAGGTGTCTTCGATTCGGGCCGGGTGGATACGGCCGTCCTCGATCAGCTTCGACAGGGTCAGCCGCGCGACCTCTCGACGGATCCCGTCGAACGACGACAGGACCACCGCTTGCGGGGTGTCGTCGATGATGAAGTCGACGCCGGTCAGATGTTCGAGCGCGCGGATGTTCCGACCCTCGCGACCGATGATGCGTCCCTTCATGTCGTCGGACGGAAGCTCGACGACGGAGACGGTCGTCTCGGCGGCGTGACTTGCGGCGACGCGCTGCAACGCGTCGGCGACGAGGTTGCGCGCACGTCGCTTGGCCTCGGTGCGGGCCTCCTCCTCGAGCTGTCGGACTCGTCGGGCAAGCTCGTGGCGGACGAGATCCTCCGAACGCTCGAGCATGCTCTGCTTCGCCTCGTTGACCGTCATACCCGAGATTCGCTCCAGGGCGAGCAGCTGCTGCTCGCGGGCGTCCTTGTACTCCTCCTGCAGCTGTTTGAGATGCGTTTCGCGATCGGACAGCCCCTGCTCCCGTCGCGTCATCTCCGTCAGCTTCCCGTCGATCTCCTCCTCCTTGGCGAGGACGCGCTCCTCGACCTTGACGATGCGCGAGCGGTGCTCGACGACCTCCTGATCGATGTCGGCACGAAGCTTGACGGCCTCCTCCCGCGCCGTGATCTGCGCCTCGCGCCGAAGCGTGTCCGCCTCGCGCTCAGCCTCCTCGATGAGGTACTTGCTCTGTTGGCGAGCTGCGCCAAGGCGCGACTTTCCGAGGGCTCCGACGGCGAGCGCTCCTCCCAGTCCCCCGAGGAGGAGGCCGATCAAGATCCCGATGACGACCAGCATGGGTGCGCTCCTGGGTCGGTTGTCCGCAGTCGCTACCGCGGTGCCCACCCGGCGGTCCGGCCGGCACTGGAAGTCCCGAATCGATCAAGCGAGCCGACACCGCGGCTCGGGCAAGCGGTTGGCTAGATCGCCGCTGTCAGGAGCCTTTCGGTGTCGGAGTGTTCGGTAGCTGACACGGATTCAGAAGGAACGAGTGCGATTCGGAAAACGTCGCTAGTGCAGGCAAAACGTCGGATGATGTATCTGCATCCTACCGCCGCTCAGGGGTCATTTGCAAAACCCGCGCCCAGAGCGGCCTCCAGAGCGTCCTCCCCGAAGCCCTTCGAGGTCAGGTACCGCGCTGTCCTGGCTCCGGGGCCACGTGCCTCGATGAGCCGTTGGGCGCGCACCAGCTCGGCCTCGAGTGCCTGGAGCGCGGCCGCCACGAGCTCCGGCGCCACTCCCTGCCCTTCGAGGTCGTGGCGAATCGCCGCATCGCCGTAGCCACGGTCGGCGAGGCTTCCGGCGCGATTCGCCGCAAAACGCCTGTCGTCGACGAGCCCCGCACCCGACAGGGCGGCCAGCGAGGCCGCGGCGGCCGCCGGGGAGACCGACGCGCGCTCCAGCCGCTCGGCCAACCGGCGCTGCGAAAGGTCGCGGGAGCGCAATGCACGCGTCGCGACTGCAAGTGCCTCCTCCCTTCGGAGCTCCCGGCGGAGCAGGCGCAAGGCCGGACGGTCGAGGGCACGACCCTGGGCGAGACCGGCGCGCGCGACGACCCCGACGGGCAGCTCACGCCAGGGCGCACCGTCGAGCTCGACGGCCACCCGTCCGCGTCGTCTCTCGCGCAGCGCCGTGATCGTCGGCATCGGCGCGGGTACTGCTACCTCGCAGCGGCTTTCTGGACGGCTCCCTTTGCGTCTCCTTTGACCTCGCCGTTCTGCCCGCCGTCTGCCGCGGCGGCAGGCAGGAGGCGCGCCGAAGCCACCTGCTCGGGGCCGAGCTCCGTCTGGATGCGAGCCAGGATTCCCTCGCAGACGTCCGGATGCTCGCGCAGGAACGCAGTCGCGTTTTGACGTCCCTGGCCGAGCCGTTCCTCGTCGAAGCTGAAGTAGGAGCCCGACTTCTGGACGACCTTCCGCTCGAGGCCGGCGTCGAGCACCGTGCCCTCCCAGGAGATGCCCGAGCCGTAGATGATGTCGAACTCGGCCTGCTTGAACGGCGGCGCGACCTTGTTCTTCACCACCTTCACGCGCACGCGGTTGCCGATCGCCTCGACGCCTTCCTTCAGCGTCTCGATGCGGCGGATGTCGAGGCGGACCGAGGAGTAGAACTTCAGTGCGCGGCCGCCCGGCGTCGTCTCCGGATTGCCGAACATCACGCCGATCTTCTCGCGCAGCTGGTTCGTGAAGATGCAGATCGTGTCGGTGCGGTTGAGCGTGCCGGCGAGCTTGCGCAACGCCTGCGACATCAGCCGTGCCTGGAGACCGACGTGCGAGTCGCCCATCTCGCCCTCGATCTCGGCCTTGGGCGTCAGTGCTGCGACCGAGTCGACTGCGACGACGTCGAGCGCGCCCGATCGGATCAGGAGCTCTGCGATCTCGAGTCCCTGCTCCCCGGTGTCGGGCTGAGAGACGAGGAGGTCGTCGATGTTGACGCCGATCCGCTTGGCGTAGGTCGGGTCCATCGCGTGCTCCGCATCGATGAACGCGCAGATGCCGCCGCGCCGCTGCGCTTCCGCGATCACGTGATAGACGAGGGTCGTCTTTCCGGACGATTCGGGTCCGAAGACCTCGACGATTCGCCCGCGCGGCAGACCGCCGATGCCGAGCGCGAGGTCGAGGGCCAGCGAGCCCGTCGAGATCGCGCCGATCGACACAGCCGCGTGGTCGTTCATCTTCATGACGGCGCCTTTCCCGAACTGCCGCTCGATCTGGCCGAGCGCGACATCCAGAGCCTGGTCGCGATCCACTGACATCAACCTCCTAAGGCAAACGATTCGACCACAAAGTACTCGGCCCCGGAAGGCCGTAACCGAGAAAGGAAAACAGCCGCGTCGGACGGAACGACCTCTCCCAGGTCTGGCAACGGCGGCCGCAGGCGCGGCCGCTCCCGGAAGCGGACGACGGTGAGGTGTGGGAGCCACGTCCGCCGCTCGCGTTCGTAGACGCCCAGCTCCTCCAGCCGCCGCTGGAGATCGTCGGCGAGGCGCTCTGCCCCACCACCGGGATCCGTCAGCTCGAGCATTCCGACGCTCCGGGTCTCGCGGTAGCGCTCCGGCACGAGCCGGATCGGGCCGGCGGCCGCAGCCGACTCGCGCAGCGCGCCGAGGATCGGCTCGAGCTCCGCCACGGGCCGGTGGCCGAGGAAGGCCAGCGTGACGTGCAGATGCCCGCGCGGGACCGGGCGGCCGCCGCGAATGTGCGAGTCCTGCCACTCCGACAGGACGTCCAGCGCCTCGTCGGGGAGGCGGAGACCGCAGAACAGACGCGCACGTTCACGGCCTTCGACGCTAGCCGGAAGGCTCACGCGGCAGCGTCACGACTCTGTTGCAAGAGTCGCCGCACCAGATGAAGAGCCGTGACCGTCGCGCGGTGGCGGATCGTGCCCCGGTCGCCCGGCAGGACGAAATCGGCGCTGCGTGCGCCGCCGGGACCAGCGGCGTGTAGATAGACGAGGCCGACGGGCTTCGCCTCCGTTCCCCCTCCTGGGCCTGCGATCCCGGTCACCGACACCGCAACATCGGCGCCCAGCCGCTCCCGGACGCCCACCACCATCGCGGTCGCTGTTTCCGCGGAGACCGCCCCGTGCCGCTCCAGGATGTCGGCCGGCACTCCGAGCTCGCGCCCCTTGACTTCGTCCGCGTACGCCACGACCGCGCCGAGGAAGACGTCGCTCGAGCCGGGAACCGAGGTGATCCGCTCGGCGACCATCCCGCCGGTGCAGGACTCAGCGGTGGCCAGCGTCAGCCCGCCCGCGCGGCAGAGCTCGAGGACGATCTCCTCCACCGGCTGCTCGGAGCGACTGAAGAGGTACCGCTCGAGCGGAGCGACGATCCCCTCGGTCAGCTCATCTGCGCGTTGGTCAGCACCGGGTGCGACCACCAGATCGACGTGGATCTCGAAATCGCGCGCGCAGATCGTGGCCTCCACGCCGTCGCCGTCGCCGCCGGCGTCGGCGAGCGCCTTGGCCACCGCCGACTCGCTCGCGCCGAAGAAGCGCAGCTTTCGAAATCCCGGCGGGCGTGCCCGGCTCAGCACGCGCTGCACAGGTGCCGTCTCGAGCGCGCTGCGCCACAGGCGCTGCAACTCGGGCGGCGGGCCCGGCAACACCACGACGACGGACTCCCCGCGGTCGAGGACGAGACCCGGCGCTGTCCCGGCAAGCCCCAGGGACAGAGCACCGTCAGGAATCGTCGCCTGCTTCAGTACACCTGCCTCGAAATCCACATACGGCCTCCCCAGCCGCTCGGCGAATGCCCGCGAGATCGCGCCGATCTCGACGTGCAGGTCTTCGTCCAGTCTCAGTCCGGCGCCCAGCGCGCGTGCGACGAGCTCGACCGTGCGATCGTCGTGCGTGGGGCCGAGCCCACCCGAAACGACGCAGAGGTCGGCGCGCAGCCCCTCGGCCAGCGCTTCCGCAAGCTCTCCCTCCGCGTCGCCGACGATGGAGATGCGGGCAGGCTCGATTCCGAGCTGGAGGAGCTCCGCCGCGATGAACGGTCCGTTGAGATCGGGCCGGTCACCACGGACGAGCTCGCTGCCGGTGACGACGATGAAGGCGCGGGGGCGATCGGTCACACGGCCGGGCGGATGCTGCGCGGCGTCACGATCAGCGTCTTCACGCCGCCCACCGGCAGCAGGCGCGTTCGGCCGTTGAGGATCATGAGCAGGTTCTCCGGCCGATCGAGCGTGATCCAGAGCCGCCTTGCGCGGAAGACCTGGTCCTGCCCCTGCTCGAGTGTTCCCTGGTACAGGATCGAACCCGTCGCCGAGCCGCGGTGCACCGACAACCAGCAGGGTCCGCGTTTTGCGCGCACGATCAGCCGAACGGTGTTCACCGGTACCGCAGGTTTTGATGTCTGCGGCGTGTGCGTCTGTGTCGAGGTCCCGAGGCCCATCGGGGGCACCTTCTGCGGTTCGCCCCGTGTCCAGGCGACGATGACGAGCGCTGTCACCGCAGCGATCCCGAGCAGGGTCAGGAGCACGACGCGGGACTGAACCTGAACGCCCCGCGAGGGCGGGGCCGAGCGTCTAGGGCGGGAAGGTTGCTCCTCCTCCCCGACGACGAAGCGGGAGTTGTACTCGTCGACGTACAGCTGGCCGTCGAGGCCGAGGTACTCGGCGTAGGAGCGGAGGAAACCCTTGACGTAGGTCTGGGCCGGGAGGACGTCGAACTGCTCGTCCTCGAGCGCACGCAGGTACTTGGCTCGGATCTTCGTCCCCTGCTCGAGCTCGGGGAAGTCGAGTCCCTGGCGCAGGCGCGCCTCTCTCAGGCTTGTTCCGATTTCGAACACGGCGGCCGCCCCATCTTAGGGGCTCAGCGCGAGTGTTGGTAGACCACGACCAAACCGTAGAAACCGACGGAAAGAGCGGCTGCGACCGCGAGGCAGAGGCCGAGCGTTGCGACGACTACCGCGGTGCGCGCGACTCCCGTTCCACCCTCTTGCACGCGGAGCCAGCGGAGATTGTGACGGGCGCGACGCGCCATCACGAGGCTCACCAGGGCGAGCAGGAAGGCGAGCGGAATCGCATACGCCGTGTCCAGTAGACCGACGGCCTTGGAACGTCTCGAGACCTCGATCGCCGCAGGCAGGACGAGAACTCCCGCTACACCGAGCAGGAGCGCGAGCCAGGCTCGGCGGCTACTGCTTGCGATACGGTCGGCCACTCGCGGCGGGCGGGATCGATCGGCCGATCACGCCTACCACAGCGATCAGCGTCAAGACGTACGGGAGCGCCTGGAAAAGGACGGAAGGGCTCGGCCACGGATCGGCCAGGCGGAACGACAGTGCAGTCGAGAAGCCGAACAGGAGTGCCGCGGCGAAGGCGCCGAAGGGGCGCCAGTTGCCGAAGATCAGCGCCGCGAGACCGATGAAGCCCCGGCCCGCCGTCATGTTCTCGTTGAAGGAGCCGAGGAACCCGATCGAGAGGTAGGCACCGCCGAGAGCGGAGAGCATGCCCGAGAGGATCACCGCCCCATAGCGGGTCTTGTACACGGAGATGCCAACGGTGTCTGCCGCTCGGGGGTGTTCGCCCACGGAGCGAATACGCAGTCCGAGAGGCGTCCGGAACATGACGATGTAGGAGACGATCAGCGTCGCGAACATCAGCCAGATCATCAGGTTGAGATGGCCGAAGACATCGCCGATGAACTGGATGCGGTCGATGCCCGGGATGTTCACGTTCGGCACCTGTGAGATCGAGCCCGGTGTGCCGTTGTCCCCGTAGACCTGAATGAAGAAGTACCCCGTTACTCCCAGGGCGAGGAAGTTGATCGCCGTGCCGCTGACGATCTGGTCGGCGCGAAGATGAATCGAGACGAACGCGTGGATGAGCGCCGCGACGCCCCCGGCGACGACTGCGCACAGCAGCCCGAGCGACCAGTTGCCCAGCTTGTCGGCGCCGAGAACGGCGAAGAAGGCGCCCGTCAGCATCATCCCCTCGAGACCGATGTTCACGACCCCGCTCCGCTCGGAGAACATGCCGCCGATCGCCGCGAAGGTCAGGGGCGTCGCAAACGCGAACATCGCGGTGAAGAGCGGCGTCCACGAGACGACGTAATCGAGCTTCGATGCGGCGGTGTTCGTCGCGAGCACTCCGAGGACGGTTCCGAGGATGCCCGCGGAGATTGCGAACCAGCCGATCCGCCTGACGCCGCTCGTGAGCGCCCAGATCCCCGCGCCGATAGCCGCAAGGCCCGCCAGCGCAGGCCACCAGGGCGCCCGTGCGCTGATCGGAGGCAGCGCGAGCAGAAAGGCGAAGCAGCCCAGCAGGATGCCGAGCACTCCCGTCTCCCTTGGAGTCAATCCGCGCCACTGCGGGCGCGGCTCAGCCCTGACGGCCATCAGTGCCCCTTCCAGAAGCCGACCTGTATGGCTGGAGGGGCACTAAGCGGTCTCCGACGCCGGGGGCGAGGGTTTCAGTCGGCGCGGCAGCACACGCCGGCGCGCTTGCCACAGAGCCATGATCAGCACGTCTGCCCCGACGAAGAGCAGGACGAGCGCTTGAATCATCAGCGTCAGGTTCCCGGCCAGCTCCGGCTTGAGGACGGTCTGGTCGATGCTGCGGCTCGACGTCCCGTAGAGCAACGATGCGAAGAGCAGCGCCGAGAGCGCGACTCCGACTGCCTTGTTCCTGCCGAGCAACGCGACGGCGATGCCGATGAAACCGAGCTGCGACGTCTGGACGTCGAGCACGCCGAAGCGGTACTGATACCCGAGCATGTCGAGCACACCGGCTAGCCCGGCGAAGCCGCCGGCAATCGCCATCGCGACGATGTAGTTCCGGGCGACGCTGATGCCGCCGTAGCGTGCCGCTTCGGGGTTGAACCCGACCGCGCGGACCTCGTAGCCGAGCGTCGTACGGTTGAGGACGAACCAGAAGGCGACGAGTGCACCGAGCGCGATGAAGAAGCCGATGTGCAGTCCCTGGAGGGCGGCGTTCCCCCAGAACACGGGCAGCTTCGCCGAGTTGACGACGCTGTCGGAGACCGGGACCGACGGGTTCGTCGAGTTCTGGAGCGGGCCGCCCTGGCCGAACAGGTAGCTGCCGATCCAGTAGGCGATCCAGTTGAGCATGATCGTCGTGATCACCTCGTGCGCGCCGGTGGTCGCCTTCAGGAAGCCTGCAATCGCGGCCCAGGCCGCACCACACGCCGACGCCACGGCGATTGCGAGGAGGATGTGCGGCCCTCGTGCGAGGTGCGGAAAGGTCGTCCCGATCCAGATGCCGGTGATCACGCCGATCAGGTACTGGCCCTGTCCGCCGATGTTGAAGAGGCCGCAGCGGAAGGCGAACGCAACCGCGAGCCCGGTGAGGATCAGCGTGGTCGTCAGGATCAGCGTCTGCTGCAGGTTGTAGGCAGCATTGCTCTGGATCGACGTGTTCCAGGGGAACCAAACGTGATGGCTCGTGAACGGCACGGTGATGCTGTGGTGACCGACGTGGAAGAACCAGTTCAGGCCCGAACCGGTGAAGATGCCCTGGTAGACCTTCCAGGGGTTGTGGCCCGTGGCCAGCACGACCATGCCGCCCATGAAGAACGCGAAGACCGCAGTGATGACCGGCGTGACGATGCCGCCCGCGCGCTGGTAGATCTCGAGTCGCTCCGCGACGCTCGGGGCGTACGCGGTGGAGTCGGCCGCGAGCGGCTCGCCGGTCGGAGGAGTCTGGAGGTCGCCGCCACCGCCACCCGGCTCAGAGCTCACGCTGCCACCTCCTCACGTCCGCCTCCCGTCATCGCGTCGCGCGCACAGCGCGCTCCCGTGAGGGAAACCATGTTTCCCTCACGAGCTCCCTTCTTCAGGTGACGCCTCCCCGCCCGCGCTGATGGGATCGCCGCGTTCGGCGAGGAGAAAGAGGCGGGAAACCTCCCGGTTTCCCGGGACCCTTCCCCCGCGCTGACGGGAGGCCTGTTCGGCTTCACGCCGCGACCTCCTCACGTCCGCCTCCCGTCATCGCAATCCCCAGTTCTTCCTCGCTCACGTCGGGGGAGTACTCGCCGGCGATGCGCCCCTCGTAGATCACCAGGATGCGATCCGAGAGCGAGAGGATCTCGTCCAGCTCCAGCGATACGAGCAGGACGCCGCGTCCCGCATCGCGCTCTGCGACGAGTTGCCGGTGCACGAACTCGATCGCGCCCACGTCGAGACCTCGTGTCGGCTGCGCGGCGATGAGCACGCGGGGATTCCGGGAGACCTCGCGCGCGACCACGACCTTCTGTTGATTTCCACCCGACAGCGCGCCGGCGGGTGTCCGCGGATTCCCACCGCGCACGTCGTAGTCGCGCAGGAGCTTTCTCGCCCGATCGAAGATCCGGCGGGGAGAAAGCGTCCCGAAGCGCGAGTACGGCTCCTTGTCGTAGTCGTGGAGGACGAGATTCTCGGCCAGGGAGAACTCGAGCACGAGCCCTCGGCGCTGCCGGTCCTCCGGAATGTGTCCGAGCCCGGCCTCGAGGTGGGCGTCTGCGTTCGCGTTCGTCAGGTCGTGGCCCTCGATGACGATGCGTCCGCCGGCGGGCCGGCGAAGCCCGGTCAGCGCGTCGATCAGCTCGGTCTGTCCATTGCCGTCGACTCCCGCGATTCCCACGATCTCCCCGGCCCGGACGTGGAACGAGATGCCCCGCACGGCCTCGAGTCCGCGATCGTCGACGACGCGAACGTCTTCGACCTCCATCAGCGTCTCCCCCGGCGAGGCCGGCTTCTTGTCGACGCGAAGGAGGACCTCCCGCCCGACCATCGACCGCGCCAGTCCGGCCTCGGTCGCACCCTCGCGCGGGATCGTGTCGATCATCTTGCCGCGCCTGAGCACAGTGATGCGATCGGCGATGTCGAGCACCTCGTTCAGCTTGTGACTGATGAAGATGATCGACATCCCCTCGTCGACGAGGTCCTTCAGGATCGCGAAGAGCTCGGTTGCCTCCTGCGGCGTCAGCACCGCAGTCGGCTCGTCGAGGATGAGGATGTCTGCGTTCCGGTAGAGCGCCTTCAGGATCTCTACTCGCTGCTGCTGGCCGACGGTGATGTCCTGGATCCGCGCATCGGGAGCGATCGCGAAGCCGAAGCGCTCCGAGATCTCTTCGACCCGCTTGCGGGCTCCTGCGTAGTCGAGGAAGACGCCTGCCTTCGTCGGCTCGGTCGCGAGGACGATGTTCTCCGTGACGCTCATCACCGGAATCAGCATGAAGTGCTGGTGCACCATCCCGATGCCCTGCGCGATTGCGTCGTGCGGCGACGAGAACGTCACCGGCTTGCCGTTCACGACGATCTCGCCCTCGTCGGCCGAGTAGAGGCCGTAGAGGATGTTCATCAGCGTGGATTTCCCCGCCCCGTTCTCGCCGAGGAGGGCATGGACCTCACCGCGCCTCAGGTCGAAGTCGACGTGGTCGTTCGCCAGCACGCCCGGAAACCGCTTCGTGATGCCACGAAGCTCGAGAACGGGAGCCGCTTCCATCGGCGGCGATTCTATGCGCCGGGAAACGACGAGCGGGGCCGAAGCCCCGCGCGTCGATCCGGTTTCTGCCGTCGTATTACGAGACGCTCGTCGGGACCTTGATCTTCCCGGAGATGATCTGCTTCCGGAGCACGGCGACCTTGGCGAGGATCTGCTTGCGCAGCCTGCCCTTCAGCTTGGGGCTGATCTTGCCGAGGGCGACGCCGTTGTTCTTCAGGTTGAACACCGCGTTCGAGCCGCCCTTGAACTTCCCGGCCTTCGCGCCCTTGATCGCGTTGAACACGCCGATGTCGACGCGTTTGACCGCGCTCGTCAGGATGTACGTCCCGAGGAATGACTGGTCACGGTCCACGCCGACGCCCCAGATGCCGTGGTCCTTGGCCGCGCTCAGGGCACCGAGCCCGCAGAGGCCGGCGACGGCGAACACCACGTGGGCCCCACCTTGGATCTCGTTCTCCGCCACGTTCTTGCAGAGATCCTGCTTGACGAAGTCCTGCGAGTAGCCCTTGAGAACGGTCGTACTGGGCACGCACTTCTTCGCCCCGGCTTCGTAACCAGCGAGGAAGACGTCGACCGGCGGGATCTTGATTCCGCCGACCACGCCGATGACCTGCTTGCCCTTGGCCGCCTTCGTCACCATCGCGGCCATGCAACCGATCAGGTAGCTGTTCTGCTGGGTCGCGTAGGTCAGGCCCTCGATGTTGTGGACGTCGGCACCCTTGAAGTCACCGAACGCAGACGAGACCGTGTCGTCCGTAATCGCGAAGTTCGTGTCAGGGAACTGCGCGGCCACGGTCTGCAGCGCACCGGCCATCAGGAATCCCGCTGAGATCACGAGGTTCGAGTTCTGCCGGATCGCACTCGTGAGATTCGGAATGTAGTCGCTCGAGTTGTTCGACTGGATCGCGAGCGTCTGGACCTTGAGCTTCCTCTTGGCCAGATTCAGTCCCGCCAGCTGCGACTGGTTGAAGCTCTTGTCGTTGAAGTGGCCGACGTCGCTGATCAACGCCGCCTTGAACGTCGCACCCGACCGCGCGCTACCTCCGGCCGGGAGCAAGGCCGCGAGCACTGCGGCCGCCATCAGCACGGCAAGCACGCCTGCCGTAAGTCTCTTCGTACTCAAGAAAACCCTCCTCTTGCGTTGTCAACAGCCCACCCGGGGCGCGCTAAGACTACTCCCCTCAGAACCCCTTCTGAAGGATGAGACGCTTCCAAGCAGACCGGGTTAGGGCGCACGATGCGCACGCGCTACCTTCTTTACATGGAGCTTACGGAACTGCTCGACTTCGACCCCGGCGCTCCCGATTTCCTCCTGGATCCTTATCCCGATCTGAACCGCGTGCGCGAGCATGCCCGCGTCTTCTACGACGCCGGGCGCGAGCGGTGGTTCGTCACCCGCCACGACGACGTGCGGAGCTGTCTCCGCGACAGGCGGCTCGGTCGTAATTTCCGTCACGTGCTCTCGCCGGATGCGATCGGCAGCCCGCCGCTCGATCCGCGCTGGCAGGCCTTCTGGGACTCGGAGCGCTGGAGCCTGCTCTGGCTCGAGCCGCCGGATCACACTCGCCTGCGGAAGCTCGTTGCCGCCGCCTTCACGCCGCGCAGTGTCGAATCTCTCCGCGAGCCTGCACACGACCTGGCGCGCGAGCTGCTCGAGCCGCTGGCCGAAGCCGGCGAGATGGAGCTGCTCTACGACTACGCGCAGCCGTACTCGATCGCCGTCATCTGCCGGATGCTCGGCGTCCCACTCGACCGCCATCGCGACCTGCTCGACTGGTCGCACCGCATGGTGAAGATGTACGAGTTCGACGTCCCGGTCGAGGCGGCCACGGCTGCCAACCGTGCCGCAGCTGAGTTCCAGGACTACGTTCGCGAGCTGATCCGCGAACGGCGAGCCAAACCGCGTGACGACATGGTCACAGCGCTCGTCGAGGCTCGGGTCGACGGGGCGCGGCTCTCCGAGGACGAGATCGTGAGCACGGTGATCGTGCTCCTGAACGCCGGCCACGAGGCGACCGTGAACACCCTCGGTAACGGCACCCTGGCCTTCGCCCGCCATCCCGAGCAGTGGCAGCGCGTCGCCTCCGGCGAGGTCGCGCCGCAGGCGGCGAGCGAAGAGATGATCCGTTTCGATCCGCCCCTGCAGCTGTTCGAGCGCTGGGTGCTGGCGGACGATTTCGCGATCGGCGACGTTTCGATTCCGCTCGGCTCGAAGCTCGCGCTGCTGTTCGGCGCCGCGAACCGCGACCCGCGCGTCTTCGAACGTCCGGACGAGTTCGACGTCGGCCGGCCGAACGCAGCGCAGCACATCGGCTTCGGCGGAGGGATCCACGTCTGCATCGGCGCGCCGCTCGCGCGTGTCGAGCTCGAGGCCAGCGTGGCTGCGCTTCGGCGTTACTGGCCGGACTTCGACCTCGCGGAAGAACCGCGCCGCACGGGCGCGTTCGTCATCTGGGGTCTCGAAGGTCTCCGACTCGCGCGACGCTAGACGTCAAGAGGCGATGTGCTCGCCCTCGGAGACGAGCACGCGTCGGGGCTTCGAGCCCTCGTAGCCCGAGATGATCCCTCGCCGCTCGAGCATGTCGATCAGCCGGCCGGCACGCGTGTAACCGACTCGAAGTCGGCGCTGGATGAGCGAGACGGAGGCGGTTTGCGTCTGCACGACGATCTCGATCGCCTTTTCGAGCAGCGGATCCTCGTCGGGGTCGAACTCCCCGTCGTCTGCGTCGACGTCGTCCGCGAACACCTCGGGCAGCTCGAGCAGCGATTCGTCGAGCTCCTGTTCGCGCTGGTGGCGGCACTGATCGACGACCAGTGCGATCTCCTCCTCCGAGACGTACGCGCCCTGGACGCGCTGCAGTCGTGAGGTTCCGAGCGGCTTGAAGAGCATGTCGCCCTGGCCGAGGAGGCTCTCCGCTCCGGCCTGGTCGAGGATGACGCGGGAGTCGGTCTGCGACGAGACGGCGAACGCGATCCGAGACGGGACGTTCGCCTTGATCATCCCGGTGATCACGTCCACCGACGGGCGCTGTGTCGCGAGCACGAGATGGATGCCGACTGCGCGCGACTTCTGGGCGAGGCGAATCACGGCGTCTTCCACTTCCTGCGGCGAGATCATCATCAGGTCGGCGAGCTCGTCGATCACGACGAGGAGATACGGCAGGGCCTGCTCCCCGCGCTGCCGCATCGTCCGGTTCGCCTCGGCGAGGTTGCGCGCGCGGACGGCGGAGAGCTTCTCGTAGCGGCGCTCCATCTCGGCGACGACGTTCGTCAGCGCGGCCGACGCTTGCTTCGGGCTCGAGACGACGGGCGTCAGGAGATGCGGGATCGACTCGTAGAACCCGAGCTCGATTCGCTTCGGATCGATGAGGATCATGCGTACCTCGTCCGGAGTCGACCGCAGCAGCACGGAGGTCAGGAGCGTGTTGATGCAGCCGGACTTGCCCGAGCCGGTCGTGCCGGCGATCAGGAGGTGCGGCATGCGCGCGAGGTCGGTCCAGACCGCGGTCCCCGAAATGTCCTTGCCCAGCCACACCGCCAGTGGGCTCGCCGTTGCCGGCAGGTCGTCGAAGATGTCGCCGAGCGTGACGAGGTTCGGCGAGAGGTTCGGGAGCTCGACGCCGACGGCCTGCTTCCCAGGGATCGGCGCCAGGATGCGGATCTCCGTGGTCGCGAGCGCGTACGAGAGATCGTCTTTGAGCGCGGCCACCTTCGAAACCTTCGTCCCCGGTGCAAGCTGCAGCTCGTAGCGAGTGACGCGCGGACCCGAGATCTGGCCGCTGATCGTCGCGTCGACGCCGAAGTGCGCGAGCGTTTGGACGAGCGCCGTGGCCGTGCGTTGCGCGACGTCGCTCGAGACCTCGTTCGCCGCCGACGAGCGGTGCAGGATCTTGCGGTCGGGCAGCTGATATTCCTCGTGTGTCTCCACCGTGCCGACGTCGAAGAGACTCGGCTGGTCGGGGTTCTCGCTGGAGATCGGCTCGATCAGGAGACGCGGCTGGGTCTCGCCCACCACGTCCGGAAAGTCGTGCACGGCGTCGACGGGAGGCTCGGGCGCACGCAGCGGGATCACCGCTGCGGGTTCGGCCTCGAGGATCGGGCGGGCACGGCGTGCCTTCGTGTGTGCCCGCCGGACCGCATGACCCGACCTGCGCACGAGCGCTCCTGCCGATGCTCCGGAGAGCAGGAGCGTGCCGACCAGGAGCGCGAGGGCGCCGATGATCGTCGTCCCCGTCGCGCCGACCAGCAGGCCGAAGAGGTCCTGGAGGCCGCTGCCGATCGCGCCGCCGTGGCCCGAGCCGAGCGCGGCGAGGAGGCCGAAGCTCGTGACCACCAGGCCGGTTCGGAAGGGCCGGACGTCGATCAGGGCGCTCCGCGCGACCATCAGGGCACCGACTATCGTCAGCGCGACGGGAGCCGCGTATGCGGCCGCGCCGATCATGCCGGTGAAGCCCAGGGTGATCCAGGCCCCGACCATGCCGCCGCCCCAGCCCAGGTAGAGGATCGACGCGAGGAAGACGCCGAACGCAACGAGCCCGAGCCCGATCAGCTCGTGTTGCTGCTCACTCTTCGGCTTGCCCTTCCGCCGCTTCGTGCGAACGCGTGCGGGCAGGCGAGGCTTGAGCGTGCGCTTTTTCCGGCGTCGCGCCATGGGCGAAGCTTCGCCGCGAAGGCTTCGCCTCCTACGCAAAGGCTTCGCCTTCTACGCGAAAGCTGCGCTTTCGCGTAGGACTGGGTACGGCGCTTCGCGCGGAACGTGCGCGGGCGGAGCCCGCGCACTCCTACGGTGGTGTTGCTCGGCGGTTGTTCTCGAACCGTGCGGGCACGGGCGCTTCGCGGCCGCGCCCGCATCACTCCGCCTGCGGCTAAGCCCGGGCTGCGCCCTGGTCTTAGCC
>VAWR01000166.1 GCA_005885245.1 Actinomycetota bacterium
CGCTTGCCTACCAGCTGTTCGGCAGCGGGCCCATCGAGCTCGTGTACGCACCACCGTGGATTAACAACCTCGAGGTCGCCTGGACCAACCCGCTCTACGCACGGTTTCTGAACCGGCTCGGGTCCTCAGCACGAGTGGTGTTCGTCGACCGGCGCGGTATGGGGCTTTCGGATCGGCTGTCTGCGACGGACGCGCCACCGCTCGAGACACTGATGGAGGATCTCCGCGTGGTGATCGATTCGGCGGCGTTCAAGCGGCCGGTGCTCCTCGGCGGCTCGGACGCAGGTTGCATCTGTGCCCTGTTTGCGGCGACATACCCTGAGAGGACATCGGCCCTGATCGTGTATGCACCCGAGGCTCGAGGGACAGCGAGCGCTGACTACCCGTGGGCATGGACCAACGAGGAATGGGACGTATTCCTCGCGGACATGGACGACGGCTGGGGCACAGACGAATACGCCGCAAGGATGTTCGAGTGGGTCATGCCCTCGGCCGCGGGCGATCCTAAGCAGCTGCGCTGGTGGAGGACGATGCAGCGGCTCTCGGCAACGCCGAGCTCGATGATCGCAATCGAGCGGATCTGGGCAGAACTCGACATCCGCCCGGTGCTACCGACGATTCAGGCGCCGACGCTTGTCCTGCATCGCTTGGGGGATCCTGTCGAACGCGTGGAAGCGGGCCGGGATTTCGCACGGCGGATTCCTGGCGCACAGTTCGTGGAGCTGGCGGGCCGCGATTGGCCGATTTGGGCCGGCGACCAGGATGCGCTCTTCGGTGCGATCGAACCGTTTCTGCGCAGCATGCGTGAGGAGGAGGCAGAGCTCGATCGCGTTCTCGCCACGGTGCTCTTCACCGACATCGTCCGCTCGACCGAGAAGGCGACGGCTCTCGGCGACCGTGTCTGGAGCGAGCTAGTCGCGCAACATCACACGATCGTGCGGGCGATGCTCGGCCGTTATCGAGGTCACGAGCAGGATGTCGCCGGCGACGGCTTCTTTGCCACGTTCGACGGCCCCGCGCGAGGGGTGAAGTGCGCCCAAGCGATCGTCGAGGCCGTTCGGTCGCTCGGGATCGAGGTTCGCGCCGGTGTCCACACAGGTGAGGTCAACACGACGGACAGGAAGCCCACGGGAATTGCCGTCAACGTTGGTGCTCGTGTCGCCGCCCTCGCCGAGCCCTCGGAGGTCCTTGTCTCGCAGACCGTGAAGGACCTGGTAGCGGGGTCGGGACTCCGTTTCCGGGCCCGTGGCCTTCACGAGCTGAAGGGTGTGGAGGGAGCGTGGCATCTGTATGCGGCCGACACGAGGTTCGGCGAGGCGCCGAATCGCGACCGGGCATGACCCAGATCTCTTCCGTATCTGAGCACGCTGCCGGGCCGCGGCAGTTAGTTCGTGGCTAGGCTCGCGCCCGCGACGGGTTGCGCCCGCTGGGCTCGATGAGACTCCTCTCGCGACCGCAAATGTCTGTGCTCCTCAGGTAGTTGATACGTCACGCGACGGTTGCCCGAAGGTAGGCCAGCACCGCGAGGACGCGTCGATGATCTTCCTCCGACTGGGCCAGCCCGAGCTTTCCGAGGATCGAGCTGACGTGCGTCTCGACGGTTCGTTCCGTGAGCCAGAGCTGCTTTGCGATGCTCGCGTTCGTACGCCCTTCCGCCATCAGTCCGAGGACCTCGCGTTCTCGCGGCGTTAGGTCGGCTAGCGCGTCGTCGTCTTGCGGTGGCGCGAGGAGCTGTTTCACGACTTCGGGGTCCAGCGCCGAGCCGCCGTCGGTGACACGCTGGGCGGCCTCGAGGACCTCGTCCACGTCCAGGATGCGATCCTTGAGCAGATAGCCGAAGCCGCCGCCGGAACGGACGAGGTCGACGGCATGGCGACTCTCGATGTGTTGGGAGAGGACGAGAACCGCCGTCTGCGGATGCAAGCGGCGGATCTCGACCGCGGCCTTCATCCCTTCGTCGATGTAGGTCGGCGGCATGCGGACATCGACGATTGCGAGTTCCGGTTCGTGTTCGGCCACGACAGCGAGGAGGGATTCGGCGTCGCCGACCCGCGCGAGGACGGTGTGGCCGGCGTCCTCGAGCAGACCGGCCAGCCCCTCGCGCACCAGCACGGTGTCCTCGGCGATCACGAGTTGCACGGGATCGCCACCTCGACGCGTGTGCCGCCTCCTCGCGGGCTGACGATTTCGAGCGTGCCGCCGTGCGCGGCGATGCGGTCGTGGAGGCCGGTGAGGCCGGAACCGCGGCGTGCGACGGCGCCGCCGACGCCGTCGTCGGAGACGCTTACGTGGAGGGCGCCGTTCTCGCGCACCGCGCGCAGCGCGACCTTCGATGCCGAGGCATGCTTGACGGCGTTGGTGAGGGCTTCGCAGGCGACGAAGTACGCGGCTGCCTCCACGCTTGCGGCGACGCGTCCGATCGGTGCCTCGACCTTGACGGGTATCGGAGACACCCTCGCCAGGTCATGGAGCGCCGCCGCGAGTCCGTCGTCGAGCCGCGCGGGACGCACGCCGGCGGCGATCTGACGCAGGTCCGCGATCGCGGAGCCCACCTCGCCGACGATCTGATCCAGAGCCGGGCGGAGGATGCCCGCCTCGCGCGGCAGCGAGCGTTGCAGGCGGCGGATCCGCATGCCGAGGGAGACGAGCCGCTGCTGGGCGCCGTCGTGGAGGTCGCGTTCGAGACGACGGCGCTCCTCGTAGCCCGCTTCCACGATTCTCGCTCTCGACGCGTGCACCTCGGCGAGCTGAAGGCGGACTTCGACGCGGAGGCGTGCGATCTCGATCGAGAGGGTTGCGGCGGCGAGGATGCCATCGAGCAGGTCGCGCCGCTGAAGGAGAGCAGGATCATGCAGAAGCACGCCGGTCGGCACGCCCTCGCGCCGAATCGGTGAGTAGGCGCGCCCGTCGGACGGTAGCTCGTGGACGAGCTCACCGGAGACTCGCGCGTAGCTCTCGCTCGCGGGGAGCCAGAACAGGAGCTCCGCGAGTGGATCGCCTAGAGCCTGGGTGAGTACTGCGCCGATCTCCTCGGGCGCTTGGCGGCTCTCTCGCACCTGCTGCTCGAACGCCCGGACCTGTCGCAAGGCGTCGAAGCGGGCGCGGTTGAAGCGCCGGTCGACGGCGTTCTGCACGAGCGAACGGAGCGGGCGGAACCCGAGAGCGACGGCGAGCGTCGCTGCCGCCGTGGCCCAGGCGGACCCGCGGCCGAGCGCGACGCCGAGCGCGAGGGCGATACCGATGTAGGCGCCCGCGAGCAGGAGGGTGAGGAGCGCGTAGACGAGCGTGCGGTTGATCAGGCGCTCGATCGCGTACAGCCGGTAGCGGGCAACGGCGATCCCGACGGCCGCCGCCACCGCCGCTTGCATCACCAGCAGGAACGGGAATACCGCGTCGCCAACAAGGCCGCCGAATACCAGCCACGCAGACGCGCAGAGGAGCAGCCCGAGCGGAATCAGCGCAGCGGCCCAGGCGAGCCATAGTGTCTGTAGCCGCTCGATCCCGACCGACCGCCGGAGGCGGAGGCGGATCGCGAGCACCCCGGCGAAGAGGCTTGCCAGGATCCCGAGCCAGAAGGGAATCCAGATTCCTGTTCCCACGAGCGACTCGCCGATGGCGTTGTCGGCCAGGGGGTTGGGCACGGACGGGTGGTCCTCGAACGGAGACGGGTCGAGGATCGCGAGCGTCATGAAGCCGACGAAGCTGACGACGGCGGCCCCGGCCAGCCAGCGCCAGCCGCGTGACGGCAAGCGCCCGTTGGGGAAGACGTAGGCGACCGCGATCGGCCAGGCGTAGAGAGCCGGCCACGTCGCCCTACCGATTTGCAGTGACCAGCCCGTGCCGAGGACGACGTCGGTGGGAGAGGAGGCGACCGTGAGCGCGCCGAGCAGGAGGATCCAGGCGATCGGGTTGCGCGGCTGACGGATGGCGATGAGCAACCCGACGGTCGCAGGTGCCAGAACGGCAAGCGCGACGAGCGGCGTGATCCAGATCGGATTGGCGTCTGCAGGCTTCGGCAGCACCCCGAGTGTTCCGAGCGCTCCGATCACGACGAAGACCGCGGTCGCCAGCGCGACGACCGGGGCGGCAAGGCGGAGCGCGCGCATGGAGACAGTTTTCTTCTCTGCGGGGAAAACTGCAATACGCGCTGGCACCGAGATGAATCCCTGTGTTAGCGACGATGTGCGGCGAAGACGATCGGCCTAGGGTCGTCGTGTCGGCGACCCGACCGGCTCTCCGCCGAATCGGGTCCTAAGTAGCGACCAAGGAGTCGTCAATGGACGTGAAGAGGTTCCTACCCCTCGGCGGGGTCGCGGCAGTTGCCGTAGTGGTGTTCGCGGTTGCCGTACTCGGCGGCAACACGCCGGGCAACGATGCGCCGGGCGCAGGGGTTGCCGCGTACTACGACGCCCACCAGGTACGGGAGATCGCCGCCGCGTTCTTGCTCGCGGCATCAGCGCCGTTCCTCGTCATCTTCGGCGCGAGCCTCGCCGCTGCTCTCTGGCCGAGCGAAGCCGCGCGGCGCCCGGTGTGGGAGCTCGTGCTGCTCGCAGGTAGCGGCCTGGCCGCAGGGGCGTTTGTCATAGTCGCTTTTCTCACGTTCGCGCTCGCAGATGCCCCCACCAAGCTCGGGGCGGACGCGCTGCAGGCGCTCAACCTGCTCGACAACGACGTCTGGGTCGCGTTCAACAGTGGGCTGGGAGTGATGATGCTGGGCGCGGGAGGATCGTTGCTCGCGCGCACGCGTCTCTACCGCTGGCTCGGGTGGGCGGCGCTCGCCCCAGGGATCGCGCTCTTCATCCCATTCGTCGACTTCGTCGCCTTGCTGCTGAGCGGTGTCTGGATCCTCGTCGCCAGCGTGACGTTGTTCCGCGAGCAAGCCGAAACGTGGTCCGCTGTCGCGCCACGGATGGCGTCGTAATGAAGATCCTGGTGAAGACGATCACGTTCGCATTCGCGGTGGCGACTCTCGCAGCGCTCGGGACCGGCGCGTCCGCGACGGTCCTCGCGTCCGCGTCGACTCGTCCCTCGATCACGGTCCGCGTCGACGACCGCCGGATCATGGCGCCGACGCGAATGCCCGCAGGCTACGTCGACATCCACATCGTCACGTCTGGAAAGGTGCACCACCACCTCGCGTTCTGGCACCTCAACCGCGGTGTCACGGCGAAGCGCTTCATCCAAGTGCTGAAGGGGCCCAACGGCGATCCCTTCAAGCTCGGCACGGCCATCGGCGGAAATGGACCGATGCTCGCCGGCCGCCTCGATACCACGATGCGGCTCGTTCCGGGGAGGGTGGTGTTCGCGGACATCGTCGAGGGGCCGACCACGAGGATCACGAGCTTCGAAGTGGTCGGCGCGCCCGTGTCTACCCAACCTCCGCCGGCCGTCGGAACGATCGTGAACCGGAGCTACCGGTTCGTTCTCCCCGCCCACTTCGGTCGACCGGGCGTCTACGGGTTCACCAACCCAGACCCGGTTGCCCACGACGGCGTGATCTACCGGCTCGTCAAGGGCAAGAGCGCAGACGACCTCGTCCACTGGCTGCAAGGCGGCGGCAAGGGGAGGCCGCCGGTCGTCTTCGCGAGGCCGCTGGGCGGCCCGGGTGTGATCGGTTCGCACTGGACGAGCTGGTTCAGGTTGCCGAAGCTCGCGCCGGGGCGCTACGTGCTCGGCTGCTTCCTCCCCGCCAAGGACGGCATGCTGCACGCGGCCATGGGCATGGTCGCGGAGTTCAAGGTCCACTAGCTACGCGGGGACGACTGCCGGTCGGAGGTCGAGCTTCTGGCGGATGTGTGTGTGACGCTGATTTCGGCGAGCTGCTCG
>VAWR01000034.1 GCA_005885245.1 Actinomycetota bacterium
GGCCAGGATCCGAGCGCGGCCTTCAAGTTGTGCTCGTGTTCGTTGCTCCTTCACGCTTGTCGTGAGCGCTCCGGCTCCTTGAATGACGAACGGGGCCCCGGATGGGGCCCCGTTCCGTCGAATGGTCTATCGCCCCTGCTGTCTTAGCAGGGCCCGGGCACCGCGAAGACGAGATTGTTGTTGAGACCGTCGAAGATGTTCTTGTAAGCCGTCGCGGTATTTCTGGCGGTACCGCTGGCCGTGGTGTTCGGATTCGATCCGAGGAACGCGATAGCTCCTGCGATCAGGTTGTTGATGCTGATCGGGCTGCCGTTGATGCCGGTGATGCAGGCCGTCCCGAGCATGTTCTTGTACGAGACATCGTAGATCGTCGCGATCATCTGCGCAGAGAGCATGTACGACATGTTCGTCGAGTTCGCTGCGAGGATCCACGCGGCGAAGTTTGCCTGCGCGGCATTGCAGGTGCCCGTCGTCGGAACGGTGTAGAGGGCACCGGTCTGTTTCCTGAGATTCGAAGCGTTGGCGATGTTCCGCCATGCCGGATCGTGGGCGCACAGAACGGCCCGGCCGTTGCTGTTCGACCAGAAGCCGAGCGTGAACCCGTTCGCGATGCGGCCGCAGATCTGTGCAGTCGCCGAGTCGCTTCCGGTGTAGCCACCGTCGGTGAACGCCGCGGTGTTGTTGACCGTCGTGCAGGCGTTCGAGATGGTCACCGTCTTGGTGTAGGTGAACGTTTTCGAGGCACAGATCGAGCCGGACGGCGGCGAACCAGCGATTCCGCCGGCGGGGATCGTGTCGGACGCGGTGACGCAGTCGTGAACGAGGGTCGGCGAAGGCCAGGTGACGCTCGCACTGCCGTCCTTACTCGTATCCGGAAGGCCGTTGCCAACGTCCCAGGTCGCCGTCGCAGTGTTGTTCGCGGACGTTCTGCCGCTCGGTGAGCACGAGTAGGTGTACTCGACGACGGTGAGGCTCGGGATCGTCCCGCCGCCCGCTCCCACGGTTTGCTCATCACCGTTGCCGTCCGTGTAGGTGCCGTCGGCCACCGTGCAGCCGGTGCTGTCATCGAGTTGGTCGCTGACGACGACGCCTGTGACGTCGAAGTCATTCGGATTCGTGACGGTGATCGTTCCGCCAACGGCGAAGTCGCTCTCGGTTCCGCCGTCCTTCGTGTAGACGACACTGTAGCTCAGCGTTTTGGAGGACGCGTTGTAACTCACGCTGTGCACGCCATCGACGGTCTTGACGACCGTCCATCCAAATGTCTTCTTGAAGCTCGCCCTCGCGTCCTTCTCGACCGCAAGGTCGTCGGCCGGAGGCGGCCCACAGTTCTCCGTACAGTCGGAGCCGGACATGACCTTGAACGCGTCGTACTTGCAGTCCGATGGATCGACACTGTGGACCGTGTCGTCATCCGCACTGAGGAAGCACGCGGCAAGGATGTACACGCCGCCCGGGTTCGGCGTGTCGTTGTAGTCGAACAGCTGAATCAGCAAGCCGTCCGGGTCGGCATACGCATTGTCTTGTTGGTGTGTCCCGGAGTAGCTGTCGATCTGACTGCTCGCGTTGATGTGGAACACCCGGTTCGAGGCCGCGTCGACGTTATCCGAGAGATTCGGGTCGTTGCCGTTGGCCTTCAGCGGCGCGCCGTCGTTCGGATTCGGCTGCCCGCCCGGCGACAGGACCGCGAAGAAGTAGTAGCCCTCGGTCAGGTTCGACTGGCCGTTGACGGGACCACCGTTGAGCCACACGTCCCGCTTGTCCTGGTAGATGTTGCAGTTGACGCGCGGGGACGGCCCGCTCCCGTTCAGACACTGTTGATTTACGTAGGACCCGGGCCCGACGAACAAAGCGTTGTCGGTCGTGTCCGCAGCGCCGGAGACCGCGATCGCAGCACCGGGCAAGAACAGGACGACAGCGGCCGTACAGGCAATCACGGCAGCGACAAGCCAGGTCCTCCGCGGCCTCTTGGGCCGACTCACAGAATGATGGAGCTTCAAAGCTCTCCCTCCTTGTTCCGCCTCCCGCCCAAGTCGGGGGAGCCCGCGCGCCGGCGGTGGCCGCAGTAGTACGCAGGCAACTACACAGCTTCAAATTGCTTTCCAAAAACTTCAATGGGCCTCTGGCCCCATTGGCCGTCGAGCTTTCTCAACGGCTGGCGACACACGGGAGCCCGGCCAGAGGCCGCGCTCCCGCGGTGACCCGCTTGACGTCTGCGGCGACGTCAAAGCAACGCGGGTCGAGGGGTTGGCCGCGGCCGAAGCCGCAGCCGGTTTGGGACACCCCAGCCAGGGCTCCCTCAGCTTGCGCGACCGGACGAGTGCGCTACAAGGGCCATCCGGCCGGTCTTGCGTTGAATTTCCTCAACGCTACGGCACTACAGGCCGGGGGGAACGGGCTCCGGCGCCGGAGCGAATGCCTCCTTGACGACCCTCATCACCTTCTCGCGCTTCCCCTCCACGACCGGCACCAGGCCGCCGAGCTCGAGCCGCGCCAGCTCGACGTTCCCCGCGCGGCGCAGCGTTCGGAAGCCGAAGTCCGCCAGGAAGTCCGAAGGAAAGATCGTCTTGTGCACCAGGAAGCGCTCGTACTGCGACTCGCCCTCGCGGTAGCGATAGGCAAACGTCTCGAGGGCCTTCGCGCCGCGGTCGCGGGCATCGCCGATCGCCGCCAGGAACAATGACTGCATCACCCACGGGCTGGACGTCTCGACGAGATACGCGCACGTGACGAGCACTGCGTCGGCCGAGGGTGGGCCCGCAGGAAGCTCGGCCGCACGGGGAAACAGCTCGGCGGGCCCGTACTGCATCGAGCCGAGCACGTGACCGTCGGCGTCGTAGTAAACGGTCCCCCACGCTCCCCAGTCCGTCTCGGCCTTTTCGATCCACTTCCGCTTGTCTGCCGTACGACCGCTGCGCGACTGCCACCAGATGCATTCGTGACAGACGTTCGGTGTGTCTTGCAGCGTCACGCCGGTGAGACCGGAAACGCGGGGGCCGGTCACGGCCGACCGATCTCGTCGACGACGACGTTGACTGCCTCAGGTTCGATGCTCGCCATCTTGTCCAGGTAGGCGGCCACACGTCGCTGTACCTCGACCCCAACCTCGGGGACCGATGCCCCCCAGTCGACGGCGATGTGTAGCTCGACGCGTACGCGGCCGTCCTCTTCCTCGATGCGCACGCCCTTGTGGCGGTGCAGTCCGCTCTCGACAAGGCCGTGCACGCCGTCGACGTCGCGCGCGGCATCGGCTGCGTAGCTGGCGAGGATGTCGCTGGAGATCGTCGCCATGGCTAGGCGGGTTTTAGCATCAGTTCGGTCGCTTCGGGCCGGGCGAAGAACCTGAACGGGACGAACGTCGTTCCCAGGCCGGGTGAGACGTGCATCGCCCCACCCGGCCGCTCGTAGAGACCGGCCGTGTAACGGGTCCGCGGATGCGCGAACCGATATTTGCGCTCCCGTCCGAGCGGCAGGGAGATCTGGCCGTCGTGCATGTGCCCGGCGAGGACGAGGTCGAACGCACCCGCCGGCAGAAAGTCGAGCACGTACGGGAAGTGGCAGAGGAGGATGCGCAGCTCGGCGGACTCGTCGACGAGCTCCCACGGACGAGACGTCCCCTGCCGGTAAGCGCGCGGATCGACGCCGACGAGCTGCACGCGATGCCCGCGAAGCTCGATCGTCTCGCCTTCGTCGACGAGCAGGCGTGCCGGGGCGAGATCGTCGAAGCCCGCAGCGCGCGAGAACGGATCGCGGCTGTGCTCGACGTCGTGATTTCCGAGCACGACGAAGGACCGGCCAAGACGCTCGATGACCTCGCGGAGCGACGGCTCGCCACGCGGTCGAGAGACGAGGTCCCCCGTGATCACGACGAGCTCGGGGCTTCGTGACGTGACCCACTCGACGGCCCGCTCAACGGCGTGCGTGCCGCGGGACGGCAGCCCAAGGTGGAAGTCCGACAGGTGCGCGATGCGCAACCCGGCGAGCTCAGAAGGCAGCCGCGCGAGCGGAACGTCGAGCGGGCGAAGCCTCACCCAGCCCGCCTCGAACCAGCCCCAGCCGACCGCGGCGCCGGCGGCCCCGCCCAACAAAGTTCCGGCGCGAGACCTTGTGGAGATCATCGCGCCGGAAACCGCCCCTCCGAAAGTTGATAGATGCCGGAACCCGTTTGTTCTTGCGTCAGCGGGCGTCCGTCAGACTTCGAGCTTCTCGAGCACGGGCGTCACCGGAACCACGTGGCGCTTGAACTTCAGCTCCGACTCCTCGAGCCCTGCGGCCACGCCGACCAGCTGCGAGAGGTGCAGGATCGGCATCGCGAAGTCCTTCCCCGTCGACTCCTTCAGCTTCGACTGCCACGCGTCGAGCGAGAGGTGGCAGAGCGGGCACGGCGTCACGAGCGCGTCCGCGCCGGCTTCCTTCGCCTGCTCGATCGGCTGGATCAGCTCGCCGAGCGCGGTCTCCTCGCGCGCCTGGATGATCGGGAAACCGCAGCACTTGATCTTGGCGGGATAGTCGATCGCCTCGCCGCCGCAGGCCTCGATGATCCGCTCGAGCGACCACGGGCGGTCGGGATCCTCGAAGCCCAGGATCTTGGACGGGCGCAAGATCTGACAGCCGTAGAAGGGAGCGATCTTCAGCCCCTTCAGGCCCCTGTGCGCCGACTGCTTCAGCAGCTCGTAGCCCTCGCCCTCGGCGATCTCCCAGAGGAGGTGCCGCACCTCGACGTTGCCGGAATACGGAGGGACGCCGACCCGCTCGAGGTTCGTGCTGACGCGCTCCCGCAGATCGGCATCGTTCTTCAGCTGCCAGTTCGCCTGCCGGAGGTTGAGCGTGCACACGTTGCAGACGGTCAGCAGCGTGTCGCAGTTGGCCGCCTCGGCGTACGCGAGGATGCGCGCGTTCAGGTGCAGGTAGTAGTCAGGCTCGGCCTCGTGGATGTCGCCGGCGCCGCAGCAGGTCACCGTCTCGAGCTCCACCAGCTCGAGCCCGACCTTGGGCGCGAGCGCCTGCGTCGACGAATCGAGCTCCTTCGCCGAGAGCGAGGCCAGGCAGCCCTTGTAGTACGCGACCTTTCTCATCCCTCGGCGTGCGGCGGCTCGACGCCCGGCCGCACCTCGGGATCGCTGGTCTTGACGCCGGCCTGCTCGGCGAACTCGATCCGCCCGAGCGCATGCTCCCCCTGCACGATGCCGAGCGCGCCGTCGCGGCCCTGCTCCTTCACGAGGTTGTAGAGCTTGCGGGATTCGTCAACGCGCGCAGCCACGTGCGGGGGGACGGGAGGCGGCACCTTGCCGCGACGCGCGAGGCCGAGCGCGAACTTCGTCTGCTTGATCGCGGACACGACGCCCTGCGTCTTGGGAACGAGCTCGGTCTCTCGCAGCCAGCCCGTCGTCTTCGCGGAGGTGACGAACCACTTCGCATGCTTGGCGCCCATGTCGTGGTCGACGCCCTGCTTGATCGACTCGGCTCCGAGCTTCGCGATTGCATCCCGCGGATCTACTCCCTTCGGGCAGCGCTCGTTGCAGAAGTAGCAGCGCGTGCAGTCCCAGATGCCGTGCTCCGCGTTGTAGTCGTTCAGGCGCGCTACGTCGGCCTGGTCGCGCGCGTCTCCGACGAAGCGCATGCCCTTGGCGAGCGCCGCCGGCCCGAAGAACTCCGGGTCGGACTCCATCGAATTGCATTCGGAGACGCAGCAGCCGCACATGATGCAGAGCGCTTCCTTGTGGATCACGTTCATCTGCTGCTGGGAGACAATGCGCTCCTTCTCCGCCGGCTCCTCGTAGCCCGGATCGAGCCAGGGCTTCATCGCGCGGATCTTGCTCCAGAAGGGATCCATGTCGACGACGAGGTCCTTGCGCACCGGCAGATTCCCCATCGGCGAGATGACGGGTACGTGCCCGGACTTCGCGATGTCGTACATGCGCGTCTTGCAGGCGAGCACGGCGGCCCCGTCCATCCGCATCCCGCAGGAGCCGCAGATCATCATGCGGCAGCTCTTCCGGTAGGCGAGCGTTCCGTCCTGCTTGTCCTTGATCAGATCGAGCACGTCGAGGAGCGTGACCCAGTCGGGCGCCTCGACCTCGTAGCGCTTCAGCTCCTTCTCGCCGGTCTCGGCGTCGTAGCGCCAGATCTTCAGCGCAACGTCGATCGTCGTCGAGCCTGGTGCCGGGGCGAGCTCGCTGTGCACTAATACGTCCTTTCCTGGGGTTGCCACTTCGTCAGGGTCACGGGTCTCCAGTCGACCTGCGGCCGGTCGTCCTCCAGCGTGACCAGCGTATGCCGTAGGTAGTTCTCGTCGTCGCGGTCCGGATAGTCGTACGGCCGTGCGTGGGCGCCGCGGCTCTCCTTGCGCTCGATGCCGCAGACGACCATGCTGGCCGCGAGGTCGAGCAGGAAGCCGAGCTCGAGCGCCTGCGTCAGGTCGTTGTTGAACACCTGCCCCTTGTCTTCCACGACGACGCGCTCGTAGCGCTCGCGCAGCGTTTCGACGATCTCGCCCTGCTTCCGCATCTGGTCCTCGCGCCGGAAGACGCCGAAGTTCTCGTGCATCGTCGAGGCCAATTCGTCGCGGATCGACCAGGGCCGCTCGCCCTCGCGACGGTCGAGCAGCGCGTTGAGCTCGCGCTCGGAGTCGGCCTCGATCGAAAACGGCACTTCCACCGTCGTGTTCGCCAGCGCCCACTCGGCGGCATGCCGGCCGACACGTTTGCCGTACGTGATCGTCTCCATCAGGGCGTTGCCGCCAAGTCGGTTCGCGCCGTGCACGGAGACGCACGCGCACTCGCCGGCGGCGTAGAGCCCCTCGACGTTGGTCAGCCCCCACACGTCCGTGTCGATGCCGCCCATGTGGTAGTGCGCGCCCGGCCGCACCGGGATCGGCTCGGAGATCGGGTCGACTCCGGCGAACGTCATCGAGAGCTCGCGCGTGCCGTGCAACCGCTCGAGGATCTTCTCCGCACCGAGGTGCCGGAGGTCGAGCAGGACGTTGCCGTTGACGCCACGCCCCTCGTCGATCTCCGTTTGCTCTGCCCGGGAGATGACGTCACGCGACGCAAGTTCCATCGCGTTCGGCGCGTAGCGCTTGAGGAAGCGGTCGTTCTCGGAGTTCAGCAGGTACGCACCTTCCCCGCGCGTCCCTTCGGTGATGAGGACGCCGGTCGGGGAGAGCGTCGTCGGATGGAACTGCATCATCTCCATGTCCTTGAGCGCGACGCCTACGCGCAGCGCCATGCTCATCCCGTCGCCCGTGCAGGCGTAGGCGTTCGTGGTGCCGACGTAGAGCCGCCCGGCCCCGCCGGTCGTCACGACGACCGTCTTCGCACCGATCGACTTGAGCCCACCGTCGAGAAGATCCCACGCGATCACGCCCTGGCAGCGGTCGTTGTTCATGACGAGCTTCCAGGCGAAGAACTCCTCGTAGGTCGGGATCTCCCGCTTCATCACCTGCTCGTAGAGGACGTGCACCAGGACATGGCCTGTGATGTCGGCGGCATAGGCGGTACGTGGCGCGCCGGCAGCCCCAAAGGGTCGCTGGGCGATGCGGCCGTCCTCGGTCCGCGAGAACACAGCCCCCCAGTGCTCGAGCTGGTAGACGTCGGCGGGCGCCTCGTCGCAGAGGATCTGGATCGCGTCCTGATCGCCGAGATAGTCCGACCCCTTGACCGTGTCGTAGGCGTGCTGCTCCGGATCGTCGTCCGAGGCGTTGCCGAGCGCCGCGTTGATCCCTCCCTCGGCCGCTCCGGAGTGGCTGCGGACGGGATGGATCTTGGAGAGCAACGCGACGTCGGCGCCCGCATCGTGCGCCTCGATGGCCGCGCGCATGCCCGCGCAGCCGGCACCGACGATGAGGACGTCGTGCTTGGCCTCCACTACTCAGGAAGCTACACAATGCTTTTGGGACAAGGAGCGGTTGAGTGGGAGCCGCGCCCCGGCGGCTCCCACTCCCGTACCGCGCCCCTCCCCTACCCCGCGACCTTCGTGGGCAGCGCGATCGCCGTGTTGTCCGACGGGAGCGCATCCCGGGCGCCCATGATCGTCGCCACGGCTTTGAACGTGACCTTTCCGAGTGCAGCGTCGTCGGTCGTGAACGTGTAGTTGAAGCTGAACGAGGTCGTCCGGTTCGACCCACGAACCGGCACCTGTTGCGTAAGCGTCCCGACGAGCGAGTCGTTCTTG
The DNA here is from genome assembly GCA_005885245.1 of Actinomycetota bacterium. Taxonomy (GTDB): domain Bacteria; phylum Actinomycetota; class Thermoleophilia; order Gaiellales; family Gaiellaceae; genus 3-1-20CM-4-69-9. The sequence goes on from VAWR01000034.1 coordinate 8,173, forward strand.
AACAGCTGCACCTGAACGCTCTCCGGGTACCGGCTGTCGGTGACGCCGACGCTGATCGACCGCGTTTGTCTCACCGCAGCGCTTTGAGGAACGGTCAACTTGCTAATCGCCACGTCATGCGTCCTTACATGGACGATCTGCGTAGTCGACGCAGTTCGTCCGTCGGACGTGCTCACCGTAAGCTTCACGGTGTAGTCACCATCAGAGCGGTACCGGTGGGTCGGACAGCAGCCTGTCGCTGTTGTGCCATCACCGAACTGCCACGACTCCGAGGAGATTCCCACTCCCGCCGGGTCGTAGGAGTTGTCGTAGAACTGAATGGTGTCGGCGGATGATGGATCACCTGGATAGGAGCTGAAGCCGGCCGTCGGCAGCGGCGCGACGTCCAGGGTGAAGTGCATCGGCTGCCCCGATCCCCCTCCGCTTGCTACCTGGATGTACACCCTCGATCCCGCATCCGCGTGGAACGTGAATGGATTGCCGTAGTGACAGGCGCTCTGGGAGAGCGTTGCGAGCGAGCTCCCGTGATAGGCGCCGTACTCGACAACGAAGCCGAATCCGCCGGGCGTGGTGATGTTGGCCATATACGAGCCGGTGGCCGACGGATCGAACGCGTACCAAACCGACCACTGCGGCGAGAACCCGCAAGAGGGCGCCGGCTCGCCGGCCTGTGTACTCGCTGCCGTCGTGTCGACGTCGTCGTTGAACGGGACCGCGGAGATCGACGTTGCACTGGCAAAGTCATCGTTCGCCGGAGGCAGAATCGCCGTGACCGCGAGATTCAAGGTCCCGGAGCTCCAACTGTAAAAGCCGCCGACCTGGATGTAGTAGGTGGTCCCTGCTTGAACGTGGAACGTCGCTGAGCTCAGACCGTTGTAGTAAGGGCTAGCGCAGGCGATTGTCGACAAGCCTCCCAAGCCGGAGCCGTTCTGCTGGTACACGTACAGAATCCGGTCGCTGAAGCTGCTGCTTCCGATGTCGGCGCGCAGAGTGCCGTCCGCCGTCGGCGTGATCGAATACCAGATGGATTTTCCGGCGACGTAGCAACCCGAGGGCTCGCCTCCCTCGAGCGTCGCATCGTCGATCGTCACCGCGTCGCTGAACGGAAGCGACGAAGGGTCGATCATCGTCGCAGTGGAGAAGTTGTCGTTGGCCGGAACAGCGGCACTTGCGGTTCCGGGAGCGAGAGCAAACAGCCCGAGCGCAAGAACAGCGACCGCGACTGCCCTGCGTCCGAGACCGAAAGCCGCCGGTCGTCTGGACGGCGACTCGTTCATGTCGTACCTCCTGTCGTAGACGAGAAGAAGGTCGCGCGCGGCGCTAACCCGGGTCCAACCGCGCTATGTGGGCGGCGGACACCTGGGAGATGCCCGCCGCCCCTTTTCCCGGCCGGAGATCCCCGTCAAGCAGCGTGAACCTCGGGTCCAGGCGCTTGCTCCGGCCGGGAGATCGTCGCCGCCAGCGCGTCGAGGCCCAAGACTCTCGCCCAGCCCTAACCGGGCTCTAATCCGGCCTGTTCGTCCAAACGAACCAGTGCTACAACGGTCACTATCTCCGTCGAATTCCGCATCCTCGGGCCTCTGGCGGTCGTCGAGGACGGCCGACCTCTATCCCTCGACCGAAGGCGCACGCGTGCACTGCTCGCCTACCTGCTCCTGCACGCCAACGAACTCGTTTCGAGTGATCGATTGATCGACGAGGTCTGGGGGCCCGAGCCGGCGAAGACAGCCGCCGCCTCTCTCCAGAACTACGTCTCCAGGCTGCGGAAGACCATCGGGACGGATCTACTCGTCTCGCAGCCGCCCGGCTACGTCCTGCGCGTCGACCCCGAGCGATTCGACCTCGCCCGCTTCGAACGACTGACAACGGAGGCCCGTGGGGCCGAGCCGCGAGAGCGGTCAGACAAGCTACGAGCCGCTCTCGCGCTCTGGCGTGGCGGCGCCCTCGAGGACCTAGCCTACGAGCCGTTTGCCCGTGACGAGATCGGACGGTTGGAAGAGGCACGCCTCGCGGCGCTGGAGGAACGCATCGATGCGGACCTCGAGCTGGGATCTGCGGGTGCGCTCGTCGGCGAGCTGGAGGGACTAGTCGAGGAGCAGCCGCTGCGCGAGCGCTTCCGCGCGCAGCTGATGCTCGCGCTCTACCGTGCAGGGCGGCAGGCCGAAGCCCTCGAGGCGTATCAGGAAGCGCGGCGCGTGCTCATGGACGAGCTCGGGCTCGAGCCGAGCGAGGAGCTTCGTTCGCTGCAGCAGTCGATCCTGCAGCAGGACACGGCGTTGGGCATTGCCGCGGCGACGACAATCGAGCGCGGCCCAGATCGCCGGACGGTGACGGTGCTCTTCTGCGACCTCGTCGACTCCACCCGGCTCGCCGCCGAGCTCGACCCAGAGGTCTATCGCGGACTCATCTCACGCTACTTCGAGACCGTACGGGAGCCCATCGAACGGCACGGCGGCACCGTGGAGAAGTTCATCGGCGATGCGGTGATGGCGGTCTTCGGCGTGCCTGCGATCCACGAGGACGACGCATTGCGCGCGGTGCGCGCCGCGCGAGAGGCGCAGGACGCTCTCGCGGACTTCCCCGACGGTGCGCTCGAAGCTCGCATCGGCCTCAGCACAGGCGAGGTACATGTGCTCTCGTCGCCGGGACAGGACCTGCATGTGTCAGGCGCGGCAGCGAGCGTGGCGTCGCAGCTCGAAGCGTGCGCGCCGGTCGGTGGCGTTCTGCTCAGTGACGAGACCTATGAGCTCGTCCGCGATGCCGTCCGGGCCGAGCCCATTGACGGGGCCTGGCGCCTCGACGAGGTCCTTGCGGATTCGCCGGCGTACGCCCGCCGCCTCGACGCGCCGCTCGTCGGCCGCGAGCGGGAGCTCGAGCGGCTGCGGGGCGTATACGCGAACGCCTGCGCCGACAAGCACTGCCGCGTGGTGACCGTCGTCGGTGAGGCCGGGATCGGCAAGACACGCCTGGCGCGGGAGCTGGTCAAAGCGCTGCGCGAGGAAGCACGTGTGCTCGTCGGACGCTGCGTCTCGTACGGCGAGGGCGCCACGTATCTCCCGATCGCTGAGATCGTGCGACAGGCAGCCGCCGAGCATTCGCTGGCCGGCATCCGCGCGCTGCTCCCAGAGGAAGAGGACGCGGATGCCGTCGCCCAGCGCGTCGCCGAGCTGATCGGGATCGTCGAGTCCCCCGCCGCTCCCGGCGAGACGTTCTGGGCGGTGCGTCGCTTGCTCGAAGCCATTGCCCGCGACCGTCCAGTTCTGGTCGCGCTCGACGACATCCACTGGGCAGAGCCGACGCTCCTCGATCTCGTCGAGTACCTCGGCGAGTGGGGCGAGGGCCCAATTCTCGTTGTTTGTCTCGCGCGGCGCGACCTTCTGGAGACCCGCGCCGGCTGGGGTGGGCCCACGTCGACCGGCTTCGTCGTCGAACTGGAGCCGCTGTCGCCGGCAGCGGTCGGGATGCTCGTCCAGCAGCTGGCCGACGAGCCGGTCGATCCGCAGGTGCAGGAGGCGATCGTCGAGCACGCAGACGGCAACGCCCTTTTCGCCGAGCAGTTGCTTGCAGCCGCCCTTGAGATGCCGGACCTGATGCTCGGAAAGCCGCCGTCGACCCTCGAGGCATTGCTCGCAAGCCGGCTTGACCGGCTCGATCCACGCGAGCTCGGCGTGCTCAGGCGGGCCGCCGTGATCGGCCGAAGCTTTTCACCCGCGGAGCTCGACGATCTTGCACCAGAGACCGACACCGAACGTCACCTTGCCCGCCTCACCGAACGAGGACTCGTGGATCCGCTGGACGACCGCTTCCGCTTCCACCACATCCTCGTCCGCGACGTGACGTATCGCAGCATCCCGAAAGCCGAACGCTGGGAGCTGCACGAGCTCGCCGGGCGAGGGCTCGACCGACGCGACGGCGCCGAGGAGCTGGTCGGCTACCACTTCGAGCAGGCCTTCCTTTATCTGAAAGAGCTCTCGGGCCCTGAGGAGCCCGCACGACGACTCGCGCAGGAAGGCGGCGAAAGGCTCGGACGCGCCGGCATCCGCGCGTGGAAGCGGGCCGATGCGCCGGCCGCTGTGAACCTGCTGTCCCGTGCAGTGAAGCTCCTCCCGAACGCGTATGAATTCCAGTGCGAACTGGGCACCGCCCTCAGGGCATCGAACGAGGTGGACCGTGCCGAGAGCGTCCTGCTCGAAGCCGCTGAAGCCTCGGAACCGGTAACTCAATTGCGGGCGCAGATCGAGCTCGCATTCGTGCGATCGCTGCGAGAGCCTGACCGCGTCGGCGACCTTCTAGAGGTGGCCTCCGTTGCGATTCCGATCCTCGAGGCGGCAGCTGACGATCGGGCTCTGGGACGGGCCTGGCTCTGCGTCGGGCACGTGAGGGGCGGCTTCTATTGCGAATACGCGGCGCTCGAAGAAGCGTCGATTCGCGCAGCTGAACACTACAAACGGGCGGGATGGTCTCCATCCACGGCGCTCGACAATCTCGGCACAGCACTCTTCTATGGCCCCAAGACCGTAGAGACCGCGGTCGCCCAATGCGTGCAGCTCTTGCTGGAGCACGAGGGCGACCGTGCGAGCGAAGCGAACATCGTCGCCTGGCAGGGGGGACTCGAGGCGATGCGCGGACGCTTCGACCGGGGTCGTGGCATGGTGGCGCGCGCCCGAGCCATCTATCAGGAGCTCGGCTTGGAGAGTGGCGCTGTAGATGTCTGCGGACGTGTCCTTGCCGCAATCGAAATGCTCGCCGTTCGACCCGACAGGGCCGCCGAAGCTCTGCGTGCGTGCTGCGAGCTTGTGCAGCGGCTTCGACAGACGCCGCTGCTTGCGACCCGCGCAGGCGCACTCGCCGCGGCACTCTATGAGCAGAAGCGTTACGGCGAGGCCGAGACCTGGACCGATCTGGCACGGCGGTCGGCAGGAGCCGATGATCTCGACGCTGCCCTTTCATGGCAACCCACGCAGGCAAGACTCCTGGCACGACGGGGAGCGCTGGTCGAGGCAGAGCAACTCGCGCGGGCGGCCGTCGAGAGTGTTCGACGGACGGATTCGCTCAATCGCTACGCCGACTGCTTGCTCGCGTTGGCGGACATCCTCCGAATTGCTGGTGACGAGGCGAAAGCCTCAACCGTCACGCAAGAGGCAATCCGACTGTATGAAGGGAAGGGGAACCTTGTCTCGGCGAAACAAGCGCGCGCGTCGATTCCGGATGCGGTGCTCACCGAGTAGAGCAAAAGAGCCCCGCCTCCGAGGCTCTTTGCTCCGATAGTCGTCATCCCACTAGCATCCGCTGCCACCGTTGCACTGCCCGGCGAGTGCCTGGCCGGGGCCGATGAGTGCGACGCTCGTCGACGGGACGGCCGCGATCGCCAACACCGCCAGCGTTGCCGCGAGCAGTTTCTTCGTCTTCGACATCTGAGTCACCTCCCTTCGCTTGAGCCGTTGCGCATTCGGCTCGAGCGTCTGGGGGTGCACTCACGGCGAACTACCGCGGCGCCAACGTCTGACTAATGCGTTCCGTTCATGACGACCACGCTACGAAGCGAGCGCGGACAAGACATCGGGACGGCCTTCGAGTTGCGGCGGCGGCTTGCACCGGGTTGATGCCCGGGTTGGCTGCCCGGGAGGCGGGTAAGATCCCCGAGTCCAGGCCGTCCAAAGAGGAGCTGAACACGTGGCGAAGATGCTGTTCCGGCTACCGCAGGCGAAGCGGGTAATCGACAACCCGAGCGCCGAGGAGGTCAAGGAACTCGCCGCGAAGATGCCGACAGCACGTCCGACGAAGTACGGCAACCTCAACGTGCAAACCGAGGTCCTCGCGCGCTCGAAGCGCTCCACGTTTCTCGTCAGCGACGAGCCAGACGGCCAGAACCAGGCAATCTCCACCGACGAAGCCGCGAAGTGGTCCGAACGACAGGACCGCTACATCGCGGACCAGGTGATGGTCGTGATCGACGGCTACATCGGGAACGACCCGGAGTTCCGCACACCTGCACGTCTCTACGTCGAGGCAGCGAACGCCAACATCGCCGCAATGCAGCAGCAGCTCTACTTCGGCCCGGCCGAGGAGGACTTCGAGCCCGAGCTGACCGTGATCTACACGCCGAATCTGAAGGCCGAGGGGTTTCCCGACGACCGGCTGATCATGGTCGACCTCGAGCAGGGCGTGACCCGCGTCTTCAACTCCGACTACTTCGGCGAGTCGAAGAAGGGCGGGCTCCGGATGTGGAACAAGCTCGTGTATGACCGAGGCGGCCTGCCACTGCATGCCGGTTGCAAGATCATCCCGACCGACGCGGGCGACAAGGTCTGCCTCACCGTAGGGCTGTCTGGCACCGGCAAGACAACCACGACCTTTACGCGTCAGAACGGTTCCCTACCGGTGCAGGACGACTTCGTCGCCTGGATGTCGGACGGCCACGTGTACGTGACGGAGAACGGCTGCTTCGCAAAGACGTACGGACTGAATCCCGAGGACGAGCCGACGATCTACGGCGCCGTCACGCAGCCGGACTCCTACCTCGAGAACGTCTCCCAGCACGGAGACGACGTCGACTTCTACGACGAGAGCTACACGCAGAACGGCCGCGCAACCTTCCCCTTCGGCGTGATCGAGTCCGCCGCGGACCGCGAGATCGACGGCGCGCACTTCCTGCTCATCCTCAATCGCAACGAGAACGTGATCCCTGCCGTGGCCAGGCTCGAAGGGCCCCAGGCCGCTGCCTACTTCATGCTCGGGGAGACGAGGGGAACCGCCGCGGGCGGCGCTGAAGAGGCAGGCAGGTCATTGCGCGTGCCCGGGACGAATCCGTTCTTCCCGATGCTGCACGACCTGCAGGGAAACCGCTTCCTCGAGTTGCTCGACGAGCACCCACTCGAGGTCTACCTCCTCAACACCGGTCGGGTCGGCGGGCCGGAGCAGGACGAGCGCTCCAAGAAAGTGCGCATCAAGCACTCGTCTGCGATCGTCAAAGGCATTGCAGAAGGCACGATCGAGTGGGAGCGCGATCCGGATTTCGGCTATCGGGTTGCCGCCACGGTCCAGGGCCTCGACGACGAAGAGATCCTCCAGCCGCGGAGGCTGTACGAGCGCACGGGCCGAGCCGACGAGTACCGCGAGCAGGTACGCCGGCTCAAAGAAGAACGCGCGGAATTTCTCGCCGCGTTTCCCAGCCTTTCCAGCGAGATCGTCGCCGCCGTCAGCTGAGCGCTGCCCGCTGGTAACAAATCACTCGCAGGAGGGTCATAGGCCGCACGGCCTACCCCGATAAGGGTAGACATGGGGTTCGCGGCGCACAATTCCGGCGGCCAGGTCAGATTGGGTCTCTCGGCCACCGTGGCGTCTGCGGTCCTCTACAGCGCGGTCGTGTTGCTCGGCCTTGGGCCCGCTTCCCCCTTTGCCCAGGGCCGCGAGGCAGGCCGGAATGCACCGGTCGTGCGGGTGCCGCGCGATCCAGTCGTGTCAGGCCCCGGACGGAGACTGCCGCAGGTCTCGCCGGGGCCGGCACGTCACCGTTCGCCTCGCCGTCCCGCGCACGAGCAAGGTCAGGTGGTCGTCGCAGCGGCAGCGGCCGACGAACCGCTCGGGAGCGAGAGCTCTCCGACGCCGCCCCGCACTCCGGAGGCGAAGCCCAAGGCTGCCTCCGCGCCCACGTCCGTTACGCAGTCGACTGCGCCACAGACCAGCGCCCCCACTCCAAATGAGTCGGATCCGGTCGTGACGCTGCCGGAGTTGAGCGTGACGGTGCCCGAGCTGCCCGTGACGGTGACAGTGCCGGCGCTCCCCGTGCAGCTGCCACGGCAACAGCTGCCGCCGCTCCCGGCGCTTCCGCTGCCCTGAGCTAGCCTCGCGGGTGTGATCCCCGCTCCCGATCCTCCGTTGTCCGACGGCGTCGTGACGTTGCGTCCGTGGCGCGAGGGCGACGTGGACGGTCTCGTCGCGTGCCTCGATGGAGACGAGGAAATCGTGCGCTGGCTGGATGCGGTGCCGCAGCCATACCGCGAGGCCGAGGCGCACTCCTGGGTCGAGCACGCTTCGTCGGCCTGGGAGGAAGGGACGTCGGCGCCCTTCGCGGTGACGGATGCGACGACCGGCGAGCTCGTCGGCAGCGTGGGGTTCGGCTGGGTCGGAGACCGAGACCAGCACGTCGGGGAGGTCGGCTACTGGATGCGCCGGGACGCGCGCGGGCGTGGGCTGACAACCCGAGCGGTGCGACTCGTCTCGGAGTGGGCGCTGAGCGAGCTTGACTGCGCGCGCCTTCAGCTTCGCGCAGACGAACGGAACCTCCCCTCGCAGCGCGTTGCGGAGAAAGCCGGCTTCACGCGCGAAGGCGTTCTGCGCTCCGTGCACTTCAACGCGCGACAGGATCGGCGCGTCGACTTCGTGATGTTCTCGCTACTCCCCGCCGAGTTAGATCTGCCAGGTCGAATCGCGTAACACGGGCATTCGTTCGCCGTCGCTCGTGACGCCGGTCACGTCCACCTGCGGGGAGCCGACCATGAAGTCGATGTGGATCGTGGAGCGATTGAGACGTCCGCGGTCCGCCTCGCCGACGGCCGTTTCGTAGGCCGAGCCAAGCGCAAGGTGGCTTGCCGCGTTCTCGTCGAGCAGCGTGTCGTAGAAAACCGTCTCGAGTGGACCGATCCGGCCCTCGCGGTCGACTAGCGCGAGCTCGCCCAACCGGTCGCCTCCTTCGTTCTGCTCGATCATGGCGCGGAGCGTCTCGACACCAGACTCGGCTTCCACCTGCACAGCGTGTCCATGCTCGAAGCGAACGGTCAGGCCGTCGATGATCCGTCCCTGCGTGTACAGCGGCTTCGTCGCGCGCACCATGCCCTCGACGCGCTCCGGGTCCGGCGTCGTGAACACTTCCTCGGTCGGCAGGTTGGCCATGTGCGGAATGCCGTCGGCCGTCTCGTCCCCGCCGCCGCTCCACTCGGAGGTCGGCAAGAGCCCGACAGTCAGGTCGGTTCCGGGCCCTTCGAAGTGGATCGCGTCGAAATGTCTCTGCGACAGGCGGTCGGCGACACTGCCGAGCGAGCGGCTGCGCTCACGCCAGGCTGCAACCGGGTCGGCCACGTCGAGGCGACAAACGTGGACGACCTGCTCCCAGAGCCGCTCGAGTGCCGCCTCCGGCTCGAGGTCCGGGAAGACGAGCTCGGCCCATTTCGCGGACGGGCCCGGCGCCACGCACCAGTTCACCGTTCGCGCGTTGATCACCGTCGTCCACTCTTTGACCCGTGGGAACACGTCACGGCCCAGCCGTTCTTGATCGAGATCGTCGAAGAGGCGGGGCTCGATCGGGCCGCTGAGGGAGATCGCGGCGCCTCGCTCGTCTCCCAGCTGAAGCGTCCGCTCGCCGTACCAGGGGGGTACGAACTCGAGCACGTCCGCGGCCGCGTGCTGCACTCGCTCGCGCTTGAGGTGCGGATCCCAGTAGTGGACGTCGACGAACTTCGCCCCACGCTTGTAGGCACTCGCAGTGATGGCACGCGTGAGGTCTTCTTTGCCGAGAGCCGAGCCCACGTCCACGATCTGACCCTCCTGCACGTTTGCCCCGAAGCTGACGATGAGATCTGCGAGGCCCTCGAGAGGTGGTCGCATAGGGAGGCGATGCTAGCTGCGCCGCGAAAGGCATCGCGTGGACACAAGGCGCGCGATCGAACGGTTCCTCCAGTCACCGGCCCTCGGCGAAGGAACGCGACGGTCCTATCGCCACGACGTCGAAGAGTTCGGCGGCTGGCTGGAGGAACGAAGTCTCGCGCTCCCCGAGGTCGACGTCCGAGCGCTCGCCGAGTATGCAACCGAACTGGGACGCGCACGGCCACGGAAGCTCGCGCCGGCGACGATCGCCCGTAAACTCGCCGCGGTCCGCAGCTTCCTTCGGTTCACGCTGGGCCCCACGAACGTCCCGGATGCCTCGCTCGCGCCCCGGCGCCCACGGCGACTGCCCGACACGCCGAAAGCCGCGGAGGTCGAGGCGGCACTGGTCGAACTCGACGGCGACGAGCCGCTGGCCGTGCGAAACCGTGCGCTCGTCGAGACCGTCTATTCGGCGGGTCTCCGCAGTGCCGAGGCCGTGGGACTCAACCTCGGCGACGTCGACTTCGACCGGGAGCAGTTACACGTTCGAGGGAAAGGCGGAAAGGAGCGCATCGTCCCGCTCGGCGAGGAGGCTGCGCACGCGCTCGCCCGCTATCTTCATCAGGCTCGGCCAGAGCTCGTGAGCGGGCCGGAGACCGCGCTGTTCCTTTCGACCCGTGGGCGCCGGCTCGACACGTCGACGCTGCGCCGCGTGTTCGCTCATCCGCATCGGCTGCGGCACGCCTTCGCCACGCATCTGCTCGAAGGCGGCGCCGACCTGCGCACGATTCAGGATCTGCTGGGCCACAGCTCCCTGTCGACGACGCAGCTGTACAGCCACGTGGACGGCCGCCGCCTCCGCCGCGTGTACGACCGTTCGCATCCCAGGTCCTGATCCTCCGGAGACAGGTCACGTTGTCCCAAGTCTGGGGACTGTCCCCGGACGTGGCTCGGGAATACGTGTCGTTCTGACCGGGTTGGACCGGTCCTCCGCAACAAGAGTGTGAATTTTCTTCCACAGGACCTGGCGCGCAGTGACGGTTTGCCGGATGCTTTCCCAACTCAAGGCCGGAAAGGGGCGCACAGACCGCTGCGATCTGGTTCGGGCGCCCTTGCGCCCGAACTCTGACTGGGAGGCGATCGCGTATGCGCCGCGAAACCGTCCGCGGTGGGAACTCCCGCGCTCGATCCCGAAGTCGAAGGCTTCCTGGCCCTGCTCGCGACGCGGCGGGCACCCAAGACCGTGGATGCCTACCGCCGCGACCTGACGGCGCTCGCCACCTGGTTCGACCGTCCGCTCGGGCGCATCACGACCGAGCAGCTGGAGCAGTACCTCGCCGAGCTGCGCGCCGCGGGGCTCTCGCCCGCCACCATCGCGCGTCGCGTCGCCGCGATCCGCTCCTTCTTCCGCCATCAGGCGCTGCTCGGAGCTCGTGCCGACAATCCGGCCGCCGAACTCGACCTACCGCGACGTAGCCGGACGCTGCCGCGCACTCTCTCGCCCGCCGAGGCCGAACGCCTCGTCGAGGCCGCGAACGGGACGACGCCGCGTGTACTACGGGACCGCGCGCTCGTCGAGCTCCTCTACGGCGCCGGCCTGCGAGTCAGCGAGGCGGTCGGGTTGAACAGGTCGAGCGTGGACCTCGAGGCCCGACTCGTCCGCTGCATCGGTAAGGGCTCGAAGGAGCGGGTCGTCCCGATCGGGCGTCAGGCCGCACAGGCGCTGCGTCGCTACCTGGCACGAGGCCGCCCGTATCTCGACTCACGTCACCGACCGGAGCTCTTCCTCAACGCCAAGGGCGGCGGCCTCACGCGTGCAGGTGTCTTCTTGATCCTCCGCCAGCTCGCCACCAAGGCCGGCCTAGAGCCCGAACGCGTG
>VAWR01000161.1 GCA_005885245.1 Actinomycetota bacterium
GAGCGCGTCCGTGACGCCGCGTCGCGGGGGCATCCCCCGCTCCGTGGGCACACGCGTCTCTGGAGAGAGGGCGGTCTCGGTGGTGACATCCGTCACGCTGCCACCTCCCTCGCCTGCGGCTCGGTCGCGTGGGGGAAACCATGTTTCCCCCACGAACCCCTTTCTTCCGGAGTGTGCGCCTCGACGCCCGCGCCGATGAGATCGCCGCGAACGTCGAAGAGTTCGAGCGGGGAAACCTCCCGGTTTCCCCCAGCCCCTTCCACGTGGCAGCTCACGCTGCCACCACGTCTCCGGCGCCGACCATCAGCTCGCCGACCCGCTCGCCTGCCTTCGGTCCGTTCTCGACCTCACCGACCACACGCCCACGCGACAGCACGAGGATGCGGGCACAGAGCTCCAGGAGCTCGTCGAGGTCGGTCGAGATCACCAGCGCGGCGCCGCCGTTGCCCGCCAAATCCCGGATGGTGTCGCGCACGCTCCGCGTCGTCCGCAGGTCGAGCCCGTAGGTGGGCTTGTGGAACACGACCACCTTCGGGTCGAACGACAGCTCGCGCGCGAGCACCACCTTCTGCACGTTGCCGCCGGACAGCGTGCCCGCACGCGTCGCGACGCTCGGGGTGCGCACGTCGAACGTTTCGACGAGAGACTGCGCCTGCCGATCGATCGCACGTTGGTCGATCCGTCCATGCCGCCAGAAAGGACGTTGTCCGATTCGCTTCAGCACGAGGTTGAGACTGACGGGCAGCGCCGTCACCACTCCTTCGCCCAGTCGGTCGTCGGTGACATAGCGGAGGCCGAGCTTCTGGCGGGCCGAGACGTCGAGGCGCTGCACCGGCGCGCCGTACAGCCGGATTTCGCCCGCGCTTGCGGGACGTTCGCCTGCGACGACCTCGGCGAGCGCACGTTGCCCGTTTCCGTCCATCCCCGCGACACCCAGCACCTCGCCCTCGCGCAGGGCGAGCGAGATCGCCTCGATCCCGGGATCGGAGCCACCGATGCCGCGCGCAGAAACCTCGACGAGCTCGAGCAGCGCCTCGGCTTCGGCGAGCTCGGTCTGAACCTGCCCCGCATCTCCCTCGAGCTCGACCTGGAGCTCGGCGACGTCGGCCACCACCCGTGCCTCCTCGCCGAACATCAGCTGCACGATTCGCGCCTGCAGCTTCTCGGGCGGATCGGCGGCGAGCTCCGAGGCGGCCAGAGATCCGATCACGCGGCCTGCCCGCAAGATCGTGATCCGGTCGGCGACGGCCAGGGCCTCGTGCAGCTTGTGCGTGATGAAGACGACGGCGATGCCGGCCTCCTTGAGCCGCCGCAGGACCTTCTGCAGCTCGGCAACACCCTGAGGTGTCAGCATCGACGTGGGCTCGTCCAGGATGAGGATGCGCGACCCGCGCCAGAGCGCCTTGATGATCTCGACCTGCTGCTGGCGGCCGAGGGCGAGTTCGCCGGCTACCGCGTGCGGCTCGACGTCGACGTCGAGCATCGCTCCGAGCTCCGCGAGCCGGGCGCGCGCTGCGGCGACGTCGAGCCGCAGGCTGCGGGTCTCGCCGAGCAGGAGGTTCTCGAGCACGGTGAGCGCAGGCACGAGTGTCGAGTGCTGGTAGACCGTGCCGATGCCCCGCTCGAGGGCGTCGCGCGGCGAGTCGATACGCGCCGGCCGGCCGTCGACGCGAATCTCACCGGCATCCGGCCGCGTCATGCCGGAGAGAATGCTGATCAGCGTCGACTTGCCGGCACCGTTCTCGCCCAGCAGGCAGTGAACCTCCCCGCCGCGTAGGGCCACGGAGACGTCGTCGTTCGCGAGCACGCCGGGGAAGCGCTTCGTGATGCCGATGAGCTCGACCGCCGGCGCAGCGGTGTCGCCACCGGACGGAGCGCCTGTCGATGTGGCCGCTGTGCGACTGAGCGATTCCGTTCGAAGCCCTCTCGTGTTGCGGCGGCGGCCGCCGAAGCGGCCGCCGCGATGTCTCCGCGCAGCGTCCCGGCGCGGTTACTTCTTCTTGATCAGCGCCTTGACCTGCCCCGCCTTCGTCGTCAACGGCACCTTCAGCTTCCCGCTCGTGATGCGCCCGCGAGCGGTCGTGATCTGCTTCCAGACATTGGCCGGAATGTACCGCGTCTTGAGCAGCGAGATCCCGCCGTTCGAGAGCGTGAGGTTGTAGCCGCGCGTTCCGTACTTGTTCGCCTGGATGTCGGAGATCGCCTGCTTGAACGCGCTCGTGAAGCTCCAGAGCACCGACGAGAGCAGGACGTGACGCTTGTCGATCGGCCCCATGCTCCCGATGTCGCCGATGAACCAGACCTTGTGACCCGCCTTGGCGGTCTCGATTCCCTGCAGGTAGCCGAAGGACGCGCCGTCGCCCATGCCGAAGATGACGTCGGCGCCGGTCGCGATCACGCTCGTGACGACGCGCTTGCCGCCGGCCGAGTCGTCGTAGCCGGCCGAGCTGACGGTCACGAACGAGATCTTGATGCTCTTGTTGACACTCTTGACGCCGGCGACGAAGCCGCCGCTCATCTTGTACCAGTTCGTATCCGAAGCGGAGATGACGATTCCCACGTGCTTCGTCTTCGTCATCCGCGCAGCGAGGATGCCGGCGAGGTACGAGCCCTGCTGGCTCGAGGTGGTGATGTTCGAGACGTAGCCCTTCGTCAGCTGCGTGGGGATGTCGTAGGTCATCACCGGAACCTTCAACTGCTGGGCGATCCGCCCAGCAATCGTGTCGTAGCCACTCGCGTGGGCGATGATGAAATCGGCGCCGCCCTGCGCGAGCTGCCGCAGCACGGACTCGGTCTTGTCGTAGCCGATGTTCGTCTGGGCCACGAACTTCGCGCCGACCCCTGCAGCCGCGGTCTTCGCGGCGTTGTAGCCCTGCTGGTTCCAGCCGTAGTCGCTCGGCTTGGCCGGCGTCGCGATCGCCACCTGCTTGACCGATCCCTTCTTCGCTGCCGTCGCCGCGAACGCGGCACCCGCTGCGACCACCACGGCGACCGCAGCCAGTCCGGCGAGCACCGTTACCGGAAGACGCCTATGCATTTCGGGAGCTCCTCCTCTCGAATCGAGACCTTCTCTCGGGGCCTGGCAAAGGGGCATTGCACGCCGCGCCCGCCACCTCTCGACACGGCTGTGAGCGCGGGCCGAGCCGACGTCTGCCTCGCCCACGAGGGCGAGCGTGTTGCTCCTTGATCGCCTCGTTCAACGGGTGTTAGGGTCGGCTGGTAACTGTCAACAATCGGCGCGCGAGGCGACCCTACCGCTTTCGCGGGAAGGATGCAATGACCACCGAGGCGACGGTTCAAGGCGAACAGAACGACGGAGTTCCAGAGCTGGAGAACCTGACGCTCTCCCAGCGCGCTCACGCCCATCTGCGTGAGGAGATCCTCTCGAACCGCCTCCCGCCCGGCACCGAGTTGCAGGAGCTGGCACTCTCGCAGCGCCTCGGCGTCAGCCGCGGGCCGATCCGGGAAGCTCTCGGACGTCTCGCCGCCGAGGGGCTCGTCACGGTGCGCCCCCGGCGGGGCGCCGTCGTGCACTCGCTTTCCTCCGAGGACTTTCTCCAGGCGTACCAGGTGCGCGAGGCGCTCGAGGGGCTCGCAATCCGGCTCGCCGTGCCGCGCCTGACACCGCCGGAGCTCGACGAGCTGCAGCGGCTGACGGACACGATGGAAACCCACGCCGCGTCCGGCCGCGTGACGGAGTTCTTCGAGGCCAACGCCGTCTTTCACGAACGGCTCGTCGACGCGTCGGGCAATGCAAAGCTGCAGGAGATCTACCGTCGCCTCGCCGGCCAGATGCACCGCTACTGGCGACGCTCGCTGGTGCTTCGTGGTGATCTGCGCCGTTCGGTCTCCGAGCACCGCGCCATCCTCGACGCCGCACGACAGGGAGACGAGGAGACGGCGGCCAGGCTACTGGCGGACCACATCCGCGTTCCACAGATCCGGATGCAGTCGATGACGGCGGACGAGTTGCTCGAGGCCGAGGCCTCCTTCGAGAGAAAGGAAGAAGCATGAGCGACAAGACGCTCGAGTTCGGCGTCAACCTCAACAACAGGGAGCCGCTCATTGCGCCCGACTACGACCTGCAAGCCTTGCTCGACCTGTCGTCCGTCGTCGAGGACTCAGGCTTCGATTCGGTCTGGGTGGGCGACAGCCTCTTCTCCAAGCCGCGCTACGAACCTCTTGCTCTGCTCTCCGCGATCTCGCAGCGCACCTCGCGTGTCCGCCTTGGCACCGCCTGTCTCGTCACGTCGACGCGCAACCCCCTCTACCTCGCGCTCGAGTGGGCGACACTCGACGTCATCTCGGGCGGCCGCACGATCCTGGGCGCCTGCAAGGGAAACCCGGAGGAAGGCGTACGGCGCGAGTTCGCCGCGCTCGGCCTCGACTACGCGAAGGCGGGGTCGATCTGGGAAGAGGGTCTCCACGTCCTGCGCACGCTGTGGACCGAGGGCGAGATCACCTTCCAGGGCAAGCACTTCGAGTACGACGGCGTCTCGTTTCACTCGGGAACGGAGATGGCGCCCCTTCGGCCCTTGCAGTCGCCGCCGCCGATCTGGGTCGTCTCGAATCCACGCCTCGTCGGCGATGCGCCGAGCGACGAGATGCGCCGCCGGATGGAGCGCGCCTGCCGCAGAGTGATCCAGTATGGCGACGGCTGGATGACCTGCTGCCGCGCCCAGCATCCGGAGGAGCTGACGGAGCAGCTCGGCTACCTACGCGACGCCGCCGAGCGCTACGACGAGGACTTCGACCGCTACACGGTCTCCTACCAGGTCACGATGAACATCGGCGAGTCCGAGGAGGAGGCCCGAACGGCCTTCGACGACTACATCTCCAAGTACTACCCGGAGCTGTCGAAGGCCATGGATCTCTCCAACTGGGGTCCCGTCGGCACACCGGAGCAGATCGGAGCGTGGCTGCGCGATTTCGCCGATCGCGGCGTCGACCACTTCATCTGCAGATTCGGAGCGATCGATCAGTTCGGGCAGGTCGAGCGTTTCGCCAAGGAGATCCTGCCCGCATTCACGGCCGAGCGAGTGAGGTGAACATGGCAACCGCAGTCGACACGTTGCAAAAGGACGCCGAGCTGGTGGTCGACGTCTGCATGTCCGTCGAGCAGGACGACGTCGTCACGATCATCTGCGACGACGAGCACCGCGAGCAGGCCGACGCAGTCGCACGCGTCTGCGTCGATCGGGGCGCCTGGCCGGTGATCATGAACAACGAGACCCAGGTCGCGCGCGGCCGCGCCGACACGCGCTTCCCGATGGCGCCGCCGCGCAACCTGCACAACGCGATGACCAACTCGGACGAGGTCATCATCCTGACGAACCTCGAGTGGGCAAACCGCTTCGCCCATGTCAATGCGGTCCGGGAGACGTGTGCAGCCAACGGCAAGATCGCGTCCGTCGAGGAGGGAATGGGCGCGTGGGAGCTGACCCGCGGGATGATCGAGGAGGCGACGCAGCGCGCGCGTGACGCGATGGCTGCTCTGGAAGGGAAGAAGCTCTGCCGCGTCACGGCCGCGAACGGCACTGACGTGACGGTCTCGATCGACGGCCGGCCGGCTCTCGAGGTGACACCGATCAAGAAACGCGGCCAGATGATGGGGCCCGTGCCGCTCTGGGCGGAAGTGGCGTTCGCGGCCGTGGAGGACAAGACGGCGGGGACGATCGTGGTCGACGGCGTCATGCTCGGGATCGGGCTACCCGGTCAGGTCGAGACGCCGATCCACTGGACGCTCGAGAACGGCCGCTGCACGAAGATCGAGGGCGGCTCCGAGGCCGACCGGCTTCGCGATGTCATCGACGGTGTCGACGGAGCGGACGTCATCGGGGAGTTCGCCTTCGGGACGAGTGAGCGCTCTCCCTTCGGCTCGCCGTCGGAGAAGGGAAGACTCGGCACCGTCCACTTCGCTCTCGGTGACAACCACAACGCGTATCCGGGCGGACAGAACGTCAGCTCCCTGCATCTCGACGGCGTCGTCCTCAACGCGAGCCTGCAGATCGTCGACGACGGCACCTG
>VAWR01000035.1:0-808 GCA_005885245.1 Actinomycetota bacterium
CTCCTCGGCGTGGATCCAGCTCTGCGTGAAGAAGACGGCCCTCGTTCCCGGGGGGAGTTCCCCCACCTTCGGTGTCTCGGTGGTCAGGACTCGGCCGCGGATGTCGCCGAGCGACGGATCGACGCGCAAACCGCTGTCCACACGCACGAGCACGAGGTTCTCCCGCGGCTCCAGCACACGCAGGTTCGACCTACCGACCGCCACGACAGTGCCGGTGAAGATGAGGCTCGAGGCCCGTACGAGGTCGTCGATCGTCTCGGCAGTTGACGCGCGGGTGCGCCTTGTGCTCATCTGCGTGGGCGGCCGCTAGACGGTGCGACGGCGACGATCCACTCGTGTCGGGCGAGCGCGGCGAACGCGACGGCGAGCGCCATCAACGCAGCGGCAATGAGCCATTCGACTGCACCCGTTCCACGGTCCGGCTCGATGCGAAAGACGACTTCGATCCAGTCCCCCTGAACAAGCGTCAGGAGAGCTGCGAGCGCTGCGGCTATCGCCAGGCCGGCGGAGACGGCGACGGGAAGCTTGGGAATCATTCACAGCACCTCCTTTTACGGGGCGCCGCATCCCCGAGCTCTCCTCGCGCGCGAGTTTAGTTCCGTTCCGGTACCAGAGTCAACGCGATCTCGATCGTAATGTCCTCGGTTGGGCGAGGGTCCCTGCCGTCCGGATCGATCGAGCTGACGACGTTCTCGTGAGAACGTAGGTCAGTCGCGTCGATGACGGCCTGGATGCCGCCGCCCTCTGCGACGACGCGTGCCACCGTAGCGTCGTGCTGGCTGTGCAAATCTTGCCGGGTGAACGGCAC
>VAWR01000035.1:822-19918 GCA_005885245.1 Actinomycetota bacterium
CGACGGGCGTCAGCTTCGACTTTGGCCCGCCAGGGTCTCTCCCGCTCGATCTGCTCTTTCGCCTTCCTGCGGACTTCCCGTTCGATCCGCTGGTCAGCGGAACGCCGAGCAGCAATTGCCCGCTCCGCGGCACGATGCTGCCGGACGGCGTCCTTGAGCTGTGCCGACACCTCCGGCCGCTCGCCTGTGAATAAGCTCCGCATCGGGAACGAGTTTGCGCAGTCGCCGCTGGTGTTTCACAACCCAAATTCTACTTCGGGCTTAACGCACCATTAACGCACCGGACTCCACGAACGAAAAACCAGGACTCAGCGTCCCGAGCCTATGCGGCGCACGCGGTGCGTTGGCGATGACGCCCAACCGAGCACGAAGGCGGCGTGGCCGACAGCCAAAAACGGCTTGAGCAATGGCCTGAAGCGGCGTTTTTCCCAAACGCGAGTTCTGCTGAAATGCAGAACTTTTAATCCCAAGGTCGCAGGTTCGATCCCGGCCCGGCCCATCCTTAAAGGCGCTGGAATCCCCCGCGAGACCCACTCGCTTGTTCGGAATGGTGCTTCCAGCGTAAACTCGCGGTGAATGGGGATCCGCTCCGTGCTCGATCGTCTCCTCGGTCGCTCAACGTCTGAGCCCGAGTCTGCGCCGCGCCCGGAGCACAGCGAGCCGCAAGAGACTGAACAAGTCAACGAGGAGCTCGTTGAGGAGAGGCTCGACAACATCAGAGAAGACCAGTCGTTTTGGACCGGATGAGGCTCGCCCAAGCAGTCGTGGAGAGTCCGACCTGAAACGCGACTAGCCAGCATGGTCAGGACCGCAGGTTCGATCCTTCCCGGTCCATCCTGTGAGCGACGGTCAGCTAAGACGTGAGCTCACCTACGATGCCTCGAACCAGCAGGTACAGACCTGCGGCGGTGAGTGCCGCCGTCATGACACGCCATGCGTTCGCACTCAACCAGTCGTTGAAGCGGCCTACGGCCGTAACCGTGCTCGCCGGTGCGAAGACGGATCCGAGGAGCGGAATCTCCACGAATGAGAACATAATCACGTAGAAGCCTGTGAGGATCGCGAGCGACGCCGCGGCTCCAGCTTGCAGCTCGGCGATGTCCTTGATCGCCACCAGCGGAAGGATCCCCGGTGCGATGTTCAGGACGATCCCGGCGCCGAAGGCGAGGATGGCGCCGCGAGCGACGAATCGTT
This sequence comes from Actinomycetota bacterium, assembly GCA_005885245.1. Classification (GTDB taxonomy): domain Bacteria; phylum Actinomycetota; class Thermoleophilia; order Gaiellales; family Gaiellaceae; genus 3-1-20CM-4-69-9. The sequence continues at coordinate 2,017 of VAWR01000035.1, forward strand.
CAGCCCAAGCTGGAGGATCGCGTTTCTCGTTTGTCGTGTTCGACTTCTTGAGGCGATGTGAGGCTTGGTAGCGATGCAGCGCGTACGACCCGAGTAAGGCCAACGCCCCGCACGTGAGATTCACGATTGGATCGGTGGTCTGTTTGGACCCGGAAACCACAGCGGTGCCGCGAAGGACATGGACTGCGGTACCGCCAACCGCGACGCAGGTCAACAGACCGCCTGCGAGGAATGCAGACAGGATCCGGATCGGATGTGGCGTCCGAATTGCGACGAGGACGATGATGATCAGCGTCGGCCAGAACGCTGAGAGCACCGCCAGCAGCAGAATTTCGGTGACGGTCATCCCGTGCCAAAGGTGACGATCCCGGATATCGCCCTCACTGTGCGACAGAGAGCACGGCAGCCACCAGGTAGCCGAGCACAGTGAAGAGCCCGACGGTCTTGCCGCCGTGCTCGAATGCCTCGGGCATCATCGCGTCGGCCAGCATGGTCAGGACCGCACCCGCGGCGAAGCCCTCCGACCACACACCCTCGACGTGCAGCTCATGTGCCAGCAGATAGCCGAGCGCCGCCGTGACCGCACAGGCGACGGTCGCAGGTTCGATCCCTGCGCGGCCCATCTTTTGAGGGGAACGCTGCGCGAGGAAACGTTTCGCGCGGCAGAAGGAGCTCGGCGTGATCCCCGCCCGAGTGCGAGCTGACTGGGCGGCCGGATGAGGTTCCGGCCTGGAGCGACCAGGCCGAGGATTTGAAGCCCGTTCTGGCGCGCGAGATGGAGATCTATGCAGCGTTCCTCGAGTAGGCTTCAGCGTCTAAGGTCCTGTGAAGTGCACCGTAGATCGGCATTTGCTCTCTTGCTCACGCTCGTCTGCACGCTCTGCGTTGCCTCCGGCGCCCATGGCACCGACGACACCCCCGCCGGAGCGGGCCTGCACCTGAGAGTGACTCCGCTGACCAGGGGAGTTGTTCCGAACGGTCGATTCGTCACGCGCTTCTCGGTGAACTACTCAGGCCCCGGCAGATCCGGCGAGATCTTCCTCTCCTTCGTCGCCGCGGACGGTCACGCCAGAACGCTCAAGCCCAAGGTCATGGCACGCGGCCTGCGGTTGAGGAGGCCCTACGTTCCCGGCGCCACGAGCATGGTGATGAACGGCGTGAGCTCAGGTGGCACGCGAATCATCAAGGCGACCTTCACGCTCCGTACCGACGGCAAGCTCTGCGTCCGGAGCTCTCAGGCCTGGCTCGTCGACAATCCTTCGGACTTCAGAGCAAAGGCTGGAGCCTTCTGCAACTACGTCATCCGGCACGGATGATGAAGAACGCAATCGCCACGTACTGACAGGCGACGCCGACGATCGTCAGTGCGTGAAACAGCTCGTGGTAGCCGAACACCGCCGGAGCCGGGTCCGGGCGGCGCCGCGCGTAGATCACCGCGCCGGCGCTGTACGCAAGCCCTCCGATCACGATCAGGATGACCGCCGCCGGATGAAGTCGTCCGATGAGCTCGGGCAGCACGACGACGGCCGCCCAGCCGAGCGCCAGCCCAATTGCCGCCGCCAGCCACTTCGGCGCCGCAATCCAGACGAACTTGGTCACAATCGCTGCGACGGCGCCGACCCAGATGATCGTCAGGACGACCGGGCGCCAGGCCCCTTGCAGTACCAGCAGGCAAACGGGAGTGTACGTACCGGCGATCAGGAGGTAGACGCCCGCATGGTCGATCCGTCGCATCCAGAGACGCACGCCCGGCGTCCAGGTCACGCGGTGATACAGCGCGCTGGCTCCGAAGCACGCGACGACCGAGCCACCGAACACCGCGGCGGCCAGGCGCCTGCGACCGCCGTCGGCGCCGACGATCAACAACGGCGCAAGCGTGACCGCGACCACGAAGGCTGCCTGATGAAGCACTCCCCGCAGCCGCGGCCTCTCCAGCTGAGCTGAGATGTGATCGGGACTGTGCACGGAAACGGCCCCGCACGATAACCGGAGCGCGCCGAGTCGTGGTGCGCTAGGCGGATGGACCGTTCGAGCGTCGGAAGTCGAAGCCTCGGAAGCCGAAACCCGGACCTGGACCCCGAAAGTGCGGCCTGTCGAGCCCGGTCGAGTTGACCAGGTTCGTGATCCGGTCCTTCAGGCCGTTCAGCATCTCGGTCTCCTGGGCGTTGGTCAGGCGGCCGGCCGCCACCGCCTGGTCGAGCTTCTGCTTGGCAGAAGCGACCAGTGCGCTGATCAAGCCGTCCACTGACTTGCCGTGATCCTTCGCGACCTGGGCAAGGCTCTTTCCGTTCTCGAGCTCCGTCCCGAGCTGAGCAGCCGTGAGACCGAGGTAGCTCGCCGCGGCATCGAGGCGGTCGAAGAAACCGAAGTGGCCGAAGCCGCGGCCAGGACCACCGATGATCGGGAAATCGTCCGCCTGAATGCGTGCCTTGAGGACGTCGCCTTCGGCCTTCGTGATGCGTCCCGCCGCGACTGCAGCGTCGACCCGATCGGCCAACGCCTTCTTGAGAGCGTTGCCGAGCTTGTCGGGAGAGATGCCGAGTTGTCCCGCAGCGTCGTCGATGATCGCCTTGCTCTCGTCGCTCGGCGAAGTGTCCTGCGACGCCGCCACCGCCGCGGCGCCACCACCCGCGGCCGCCAGCAATGCGGCTATGCCAACGACGTACTTGCTCTTCCGGCTCAGCTCCATCTCTCGCTCCTCGGATCGCCTGGACGTAGCCAACCAGCGCGTTTTAAGAAGGCGCTAAGAACTCCCTAAGAAGTTCGTTCCTCAGGCTCGCCGTATCCATTGAGCCGGAGGGTCATCCGCGTTCCTCCGCCGTCGGCCGGTTCCGCGATGACGTTTCCCCCGTGCGCTTCGGCGACCTGGCGAACGATCGCCAGACCGAGCCCCGAGCCCGGCATCCCGCGCGCCGAGGGCGCACGGTAGAACCGGTCGAAGACGTACGGAAGATCCTTGTCGTCGATCCCGGGGCCGTGGTCACGGACAGTCACGGTTCCGTCCTGGACCACTACCTCCACCGAACCCCCCGCCGAGCTCCACTTCGCGGCGTTGTCGAGCAGATTCGCCACGGCGCGTTCGATCGTTCCGGGCACCCCGCGGACCGTCGACTCCCGCAGGTCGGTGGTGAAGTTGACAGCTGGACGGTTGCGCCGCGTTCGCTCGACCGCTTCGGCCGCGATCAGATCGAGCCGAACGTCCTGCGGTTCCACGGGCTCGCCCTCTCCGCGCGCCAGATCGATCAAGCCGGAGATGAGCGCCGTCATCTCGCCGAGCTGGTCGACCACGTCGGCCAGCAACCGCTCGCGATCTCCCGGTGGGAGCTCTCGTTCGCTGGCCAGCACCTCGATGTTCGTGCGCAAGCTAGTCAGGGGGGTGCGGAGCTCGTGGGAGGCATCCGCAACGAGTTGTCGCTGCGCGCGAGACGATTCCTCCAGCGCGCCGAGCATGGTGTTGAAGCTGCCGGCCAGTCTGCTCAGCTCGTCCCGCCCGCTGACGTCGATGCGCTGCGAGAGATCTCCGGTCTCGGTGACGTTCTCGGTGGCCGCAGTCAGACGTCGGACGGGTGCGAGCGCAGCTCGCGAGACGAGGAGGCCGAGCCCGGCCGCAATCGCGATCCCGCTCCCGGCGATCAGGATGAGGAGATTCTCGATGCGTCCGAGCGAATGATCGACCTCGGTCAGAGGCCGCACGATCTGCACCGCGAGGCCGGGGCCGTACGGGAAGGTCAGCATGCGCAGGTGGGTGTCCTGCACGCGCGTGTTCATGAAGAACCTGCCGCGTCCGGTGCGGGCAACCTGGATGACACGGTCGTTGATCGGCAGCGAGACGGTCTCCCCCGGCGGCAGAAAGGCCCTGCCGTTCGCTCCTACGAGCTGCGGATAGCCGGGTGCGGCGCCGAGTTCCGACTGCGGTGCGGCGAAGTGGTCGAAATCGTGGAGAGGCGTGTTCGAGAGCTGTGCAGCGGTCGTCGCGAGCGAACCGTCCACCGTTCCAACCAGCTGTCCGCGGACGACGAAGTAGATCACGAACGAGGCCACGACCACCGCGAGCGCCACGGCGGCAGCGGCAACCAACGCGAGGCGAGCGCGGAAGCTCATCGGCCAGCCTCTCGCCGATGAGAGAGTGTTCGTGAAGCGAACCACGGCTTCCCTGAACGGAGCGAGTCGAAGGCGGGCGACGTTCATGGCTCGCGCAGTGCGTAGCCGACGCCGCGTACAGTCTGGATCAGACGGGGCTTGTCACCGGCCTCGGTCTTGCGCCGCAAGTAACCGATGTAGACGTCGAGCGAGTTCGAAGCAAACCCGAAGTCGTAACCCCAGACTCGCTCGAAGATGATCGACCTGGTGAGGACCTGGCGCGGGTTCGTCATGAAGAGCTCCAGCAAGGCGAACTCGGTGCGAGTGAGCTCGATCGAGTCGCCGTTACGCCGCACTTCACGTGTGCCCGGATCGAGCTCGAGGTCGGCGAAACGGAGAACGTCGTCCGACGTACCCGTCGTCCGTCGGAGCAGGGCGCGAATGCGGGCAACGAGCTCCTCGAGGGCGAACGGCTTCGGCACGTAGTCGTCCGCCCCGGCATCGAGCCCCGCAACCCGATTCTCGATCTCGTCACGAGCAGTGAGCATCAGGACCGGAACGCGGTTCCCGGCGCGGCGAAGGCGCCGGCAGACCTCGAGGCCGTCGACGACCGGCATGAGCACGTCGAGGATGACGGCGTCGGGCTGAGACTCGCCGTTCGCCAATCGTGCGAGCGCCTCGCGACCATCGGCCGCGAGCTCGATCTCGTACCCCTCGAGCTCGAGTGCGCGCTGGAGCGACTCGCGCACGGCGCGTTCGTCGTCAACGACCAGGATCCTCACAGCCCTATTGTGCTAGCGGAAGCTGAGAGAGTGCTAAGAGAGCAGGATCAGGGCTTGGTCACCGATAGGCGCACGCTGCCCTGCCCCTTGAGGGCCTGAACGCGGATGCGATAGCTCCGCACGCCGCAGATCGTCGCCGTGCGACTCACGGAAGAGGACGTGACGGCGTGTGCAACTCGCGTTGATGAGGCATAGACGTTGACCGCCAGGCGCAGACCCCGGGTCGGTCGCAGACTCAGCTTCAGCGTGCCGTCCAGCTGGGTCGGAACCGTGAAGGTCCGCGTTCGCGTCGTTCGCGTGAGCGCGAGGGTCCGGGTCGTCGGCGCGGTCTGCACCCAGGATGAGGTCACGTCCTGTTCGGCTGCGGCCAGGGCGGCGTCTGTGGGGTACAGGGATTGCGAGACGATGTCCCAGGGCGTCTCGGCCCTCCCGGCCTTCCGCTCGTTCAATACGCGATAGGTCTCGGCCCACCCCTCCCCCGGGTTCACCGTGTAGTGCACCGGGTCCTCGGCGCCAGGGACGAGCTCGTTCATGCGGGTCCTGGCGCAGACCTGGATCGTCGAGGCCCAGCGCTTTGGTCCCCATTCGAGAGCCGTCCAGGGCGCATTCGAGCGGTTCGCCGCGATGTGGTGGCCGTATTCGTGCGTGATCACCGCTTCTGCCGAGAGATCCGAGCCTGGATCCTCGCCCGGTGTGTAGAGGAGGCCGCCCTGCGGGCTGTAGCAGGCGACGGCGTCCTCGCCGCAGACGCGCGAGATCTGCGCGGCGGTCGAGAGCAACACCGTGACCTGCGAGATCTCCGAGCCATGGATGAGCGAACCCAGGAAGTCCGCCCAGCGCTGCTCGAGCGCGGGATCCATCGGGTAGCTGTTCGATGCGTAAACGGTCACCCTCTCGCCGGTTGAGATCGTGTACTCGCCGCCCCAGTACCCCGACGGGACGAAGCCGAGGGTCGACGGGGTCGTGATCGTCGTATCGACGATCGGGCGCGATGCACGCGAGATCTCCGCGAGGCTCGGGGACTTCAGCCTGAAGGCCGGGCCTGCCTGTGAGACCGCCGCCGCCGTAAGGGCAGTAACGACGACGGCGGCACACAGAACGAGACGACGGGCGGAGGGGGAACGGCCCGCCCGGCTTGAGCTTCGCGAGCGGACGGTCGCTTGGGGTTCCAGATCCCGCGAAGCCATCCGCACGACGCTGCCACCCACTCCTAAGACGCCTTTAAGAGGCCCGTAAGGAGTTTGTGAGATCCGCTCTTAGCGACTTCTTACTCACGTTTCAGGACGCTCTTAAAGAGCGATGTTGAGATGGACGCCGTGAGACAACGCATCACCCTCCCCCTCCTGGGCGCGCTCCTCGCCGGCGCTTGCATCGGCGCCGGCGGGGGCGCGGCCACCTACGCCGCGCTCTCGTCCGGCAATTCGAGGACGGTCGTCCATCAGGTCACGGTGCCCGACTCGCAGCCGGCCGCGAACACGAGTGGGCTGTCGGTGCACTCGATCTACGAGCTTGCCCGCAAGGGTGTCGTCAAGATCACCGTCTCGACGGGCGCGAGCCCGCTCGGCGGCTCGTCGCAAGCACAGGGGTCGGGTTTCGTCTACGACTCCGACGGTCACGTGATCACGAACCAGCACGTCGTCGACGGCGCTCAGTCGGTCTCCGTCCAGCTCTGGAACGGCAAGTCCTATACCGCGCACGTGGTCGGAACCGACGCGTCGACCGACATCGCAGTTCTCAAGGTCGACGCGCCCTCGTCGCAGCTGTTCCCGTTGACCCTCGCCGACTCGAGCAAGGTTGCCGTCGGCGACAGCGTCGTTGCCATCGGCAGTCCGTTCGGCCTCCAGGAGACGGTCACCTCCGGCATCGTCAGCGCGCTGCACCGCGAGATGACCTCTCCCAACAACTTCGCGATCGACGACTCCATCCAGACGGACGCTGCGATCAACCACGGTAACTCGGGCGGGCCCCTCCTCAACGCGCAGGGGAAGGTGATCGGCGTCACCTCGCAGATCGAGAGCGACTCCGGCGGCAGTGACGGCGTCGGATTCGCCGTCCCGTCCGACACGATCCGCTCGATCGCCGCACAGCTGATCTCGAGCGGCAAGGCCGAACACGCTTTCCTCGGGGTCGTGCTCAGAGACGCGTCCTCGTCCAACGGCGCGGCGATCAGTCAGGTGCGCTCCGCCACCCCGGCGGCCAAGGCCGGCCTGAAGGCCGGCGACGTCATCACCGCGCTCGGCGGCAAGAGCATCAGCACCGCGAGTCAGCTGCGGGCCGCGATCAACGCCCGGCGCCCCGGCGACAGCGTCTCCCTCACGTACCGGCGCGGCGGTCAGAGCCACACCGTCACGGTGAAGCTCGCAAGCCGGCCTGCGTAACGCTACGCCGGACTCTGGTACGTCTTGGACATCGCCTGGAGCAGCTTCCAGGCGATCGAGCCGTGCGTCTCGACCAGCGGCCTGAACTCCCAGGATGTCAGCCCGTAGCAGCGCAGCTCCGATTCCGCCGTAATCGTCGCGGTCCGAACGCTCTGATTCAGGAGCGCGACCTCGCCGAAGTAGTCACCCGGTCCGAGCCGGCGCCGCTCGTCGCCGCCGACCGAGACCAACGCTTCCCCGTCCTCGATCACGAAGAACCCCACGCCGCCCTGGCCCTCGGTCGTGACCGTGTCACCGGCCTGGAAGGTGCGCTGCTTCATGCTCGACGCGATCCGGCCCAGTTCCTTGTCGTCCAGGTCCGAGAAGATCGGCACCCGCTTAAGGAGTTCGGCTGCGCCCTCTGCCACGTGAGGACTATGCCACACTGAACGCGTGAAGCTGACGATCGTCGGGTGCTCGCCGGCCTGGCCGAATCCCGGCGGCGCTCAGTCCGGATACCTCGTGGAGGGCTCGGGCCGAGTCCTCCTGGACTGCGGGCCCGGAGTGCTCCCCCGCCTCCGAGAGCAGGAGCCCTGGCCCCGGGTCGATGCGATCGTGATCACGCACTTTCATCTCGACCACTGGGGAGATCTGGTCCCGTGGACGTTCGGGTCGATGTTCGGCCCCGGCCGCGAGGTCCCCCCACCTCAGCTGTGGCTCCCCCCCGGCGGAAAGGACGAGCTCGGACGATTCGGCGAGAAGCTGGGTTTCGCCGGGATGTTCGACGCCTTCGATCTTCGCGAGTACGTCGAAGGCCGATCGTTCGAGGCTGACGGCCTGACGATCATCCCCGTTCGTGTCCCGCACTACCAGTTGCAGACCTACGCCTTGCGGGCGACCGACGGCGCGTCCACGCTCGCCTACTCCGGCGATTCGGCGCCCAGCCCTCAGCTCGCCGAGGTCGGACGCGACGCCGACCTCTTCCTCTGCGAGGCGACGCTGAAGGAAGGCCGCGAGGGCGGCGACGGCCTGCGGGGGCACCTCTCGGCGGACGAGGCGATCGCCGCGTTCGAGGAGTCCGGCGCACGGCGGCTCGTGATCATCCACCGGCCCGAAGAGCTTCCCCTTCCGGACGGCATCGAGCGCGCGTCCGACGGCGACCAGTACGAGGTCTAGGGCAAGCGGAAGGCAAGCTCGCCGAGTCGGCGATACCCGGCGACGGAGGGATGGTCGCCGTCGCAGGTCCAGTCGTCCCGCATGCGGCCCGGCCGGCCCGAATCCTCGAGCGTGTCGTGAAACGGCAGCAGCGGGACGTCCTCCTCGCGCGCGATCGTCGCGATCAGCGCGTTCAGACGCCGAATCTCCGGTTCCGTCACCGGCCAGCCGTTGTTCCACGGCAGCACGTCGGCAAGGACGACGCCGAGGCCGAGCTCCTTGCCCCGGCGGACCATCTCGCGCAGCGTCTCCGCCGCGGTCTCCGCTGCGACGCCTTGCGCGATGTCGTTGATCCCGCCCTGCACGACGAGAACGTCGGCGCCACGCGCAGCGGTGTCCAGCCGCTGCATGATCTGGTCGGTGCGCTCGCCGTAGACGCCGCAGTTACGGAAATCGAGCCTCGCGTCGGCCCGTGCAGCCCAATGCTCCCACTGACTCTCCTCGTCGCCGCCGAGACGAGCGTCGTAGGCGGGGCTGCCTTCCGTGATCGAGTCGCCGAGCGCGGCGACCACGAGCCGTGCCGCGTCAGGTTCGAGGATCCGTCCGCTCCGCGATCCGCTCCGGGGCACCTTTGCTCTTACTGACGATGTCGTAGCCTTTTCGCCTGTCGACAACCGCTTCGACATCCGGATACTCGTGGCCGGGATGGACGGCGAACTGGTGCGGCTCGGAGCGGAGCTCTTCGTATTCCGCTCGGGTCATGCTGATGCGCCGAACACAGCCGGCATCGCCGCACTCACAGACCAGATCGAGGAGCTCCTCCTTCAGCTGGAACGTCTCGGCGAGATCCTCGATCCGCTCGTTCACCTCTCGAAAGACGGCCTCGTTCAGCCCGATGCGTTCCTCACGCGAGCTCATCGAGATCGACCCTACCCCTCCACGGCCGTCTGGTCCTTCTCGACGACCACGTAGCCGTCCTCGCTGCCCACCACCCTGCCGACCGGCTCTTCAGCGGCCTCGTGCCCCGGCGCGGTGAAAAAGTGGGTCGGGTTGGCCCGTACGGCAGCGTATTCGCGAATCGTCAGACGCACGATCTGAACGCAATCGGGCCATGGGCACTCGCACAGGAACGGGAACCGGTCGAATGGTGCGTCCCATTCCTCCGCTTTCGAGCGGATTCTCTCGTTGGCCTGGCGGAACGTGAGATTGTTGTTCACGATCCGCTCCTCGGTCGTGTCGCTCATCGATCGCCGCTCTTCTTGCGCGACGCGGTGCGCGCTAAACGCTCTCGCCGTCGGAGACGACGGCGACCAGTTCTGGCGGAGAGGGCTCGCCGGGCTTGATCGCCCCGACGAGGTCGTGCAGTTTCATTCGGTTCGTCCGGGCCGCCCGGCGGATCAGCTGAAACGCGTCATCGAGGTCCAGTCCATACCGCTCCGCGACGACTCCCTTCGCCTGTTCGATTGCGATCCGGGATTGCAGTGCATGCTCGAGCTGCGCTCGACGCTCGTAGGTCGCATGAGTCACGGCGAGCAGGCGTGCCACCGCAACGGACGCCTCCTCGACAGTGCCGAGCTCGATCTCGCGGTTCTCCACCCCGGCCGGAGTCTATTGCTAGTGACGACGCGGCTTCAGCTCGACGACGAGGTCGCAGTCGAGTGCATCGGCGATCCGAAGGAGCGTGTCGATCCGGGGAGGTCGACCCCCGCGCTCCAGCCGGGCGATCGCCGACTGCGTCGTGCCGACGAGCTCCGCCAGCTCGCGCTGAGAGAACCCACGGGCCTGTCGACGCTCGGCGACCTTGTCCGCGACTGCGGCGAAGAACCAGCCGCGATCGGCGGTCCGAATCCGTTCCTGCAGGCGCTCGAGCGCGCCCTTGCTCGCTTTTGGCATTGCATGCATGCTATGGCAAGCGGTCGTCGAACTGGGCGCTGAGGCGCTGGTAGAAGAAGCCGCCGAGGAGGAGGACGCCGCCGACGGCCAGGAACGAGAGCGCCCGCTGCACGGAACTGAGACTCGGCAGGTCGTAGAGGAAGATCTTGCCGAGGCTGATCGCGAACAGGATGAAGCCGCCGACGCGGAGCACTCCTCGGCGCTTCTTCAGGCCCACGTAGAGCGAGACGAGCGCGAGCAAGCCCCAGAAGGCGCTCACGGCGGTGTGCCCGCGCTGGAAGTCCGTCTGGATGCCCTGGGGTGAGATTCGCTGCATCGCCTCGAGGATCCCGAGCGAGGCCGCATAGACCGCGAGCGCTCCGGCGACCCAGATCGCGGAGAAGCGATACCGCTCGTGCCAGCCGAGCGCCCAGGCGACAGTCGCGGTGGCGGCGATGACGAGCACGAGGCTCTGCAGGCCGTGACCCGGGTGCGAGCGCGCGATCACGAGGTGCGACGGAGGCGTCTCCTCGGCCAGGGTGAAAAGCGCGCCGCAGAGCAAGTACACGAGTGACGCGACCTGCAGCCGACGCTCCTCGACTTCGACCGAGACGATTGCGAGCAGCGCAGCGCTGAACGTCCAGGCAAGCACGAGCCAGCCACCGTTCAGCAGCATCCCCTCGCCGACCGCGGCGACGGCGAGACCGAGCGTCCAGAGCAACGTCGTCAGGTCACGTCGGTTCTGGCGCGTGAATGCGAAGGCGGCAAGCGTCGTGTAGAGAGCGCCGGCACTGACGAGCACGAGGCCGTTGCCGTCGTTCCCGCCGACACGCTCGGGAACCAGGACCAGCGCACCGGCAAGCAACGCGATCAGGCTGAAGACGATTGCGCCGGTTCCCTCCGCGGTTAGCCCGCGGTCGGCCGTCAACTCCCGTACAAGCCCTGCGAGCAAGGCAGCCGCGGCGACGATGAGCAACGAAATTCCGTAGCGAGTGTCGCTCAGGGTCACGACGTCGAACGCGATCACCTTGCCGGCGACGAGGGCGAGCCAGCCGAATGACACAGCCAGCGCGACGGCGGACCGACGACGGGCGGCGATGACCACAGCGGCGAGCCCACCGAGCGACCAGACCGCAGTGATTCCAACATGTCCCCACTCGAACGGCGTCTCGATGCCGCTGCCCGGCCAGACTCCCTCGAAGAGCTCGAGGATGCCGAGGGATGCCGCGTAGGCAGTGAGCGCGGCGGCAAGCGAGTAGACCGTGGCGTCGACCGCGGCCTCGCGGGCTCGCAGCCACTCGAGCAGCGGATCGAGCGCACGCAGGATTCCTCGCGTCGGCTTCTCGTCCTCCCAGGAGCGCGTGACCCGTCCGAAGACGACCGCTGCCAGCGCGATCGCCAGCATGGCCGGTGCTCCCTTGGCGGGATGACGACCGGCCTCGAAGAGGTGGTCCGGGCTGGCCTCGAACGCGATGCCATGCACGAGCGCGAGACCCAGATAGACGAGCGCAGGCAGTTGAAAACGGGCGTCGCGTACGCGGCTCGAGAGCCAGACGAGGAGCGCACCCTCTGCCGCCCACGCATACGTCAACGCGGAGCCGGACAGCGCTTCGGCGAGTCCGATCGCACCGAGGGCGAGCCCGATCGCCCAGAGCACCGTCGCCGTCTCTCGCGCGCGTCGGAAGAGGATGCCGGCAAGGACGACGTAGGCGGAAGCGGCGGCGAGCTGCGCAATTCCCTGTTGCAGCCCGCCGTCGCGATGGCCGTAGAGGAGTGCGGCCGAGAGTCCGGCGAAGAGGGCACTGCCGGTCAGGAACGACGCCGGTGCGGCCGCGAGTGCGGGACCGAGCCTGAACTGGAACGCGAGGGCGGCCCCAAGGTAGAGGAGCCAGAAGAGAGCCATCAGCGTCACGATTCCGGCATGCGGCGCCAAGGCATCGTGTGCTTGCGCCAGCGCCTGGGGCGCACTGACGAGCGCTGCGATCTGCAGCATCGTCCACCAGCGCTGACGCACCGCCACGACTGCGGCGCCGGCAAAGACCACGGCGACGAACGCGGTCCCGATCTCCTGCAAGCCACCCTGGAAGACGAGCGTCGCCGGCACGATCATGGCGCCGATCAACCCGAAAGCGGCGACGACCTCTGACTCCCAGGCGAGCGAGACCGCCACACCGATGGCCGCGATCGCGGCGGCGACGATCAGCGCGACCGGCTTGGAGACCATGTCGTAGAGCGAGACCGCCGCGAGCAGCGTCGTGTAGGCACCTGCAATCCCGACGCCGACAGCCGCGAGCGCCGAGTACGTCGCTTCGTAGCGCCGCTGCAGCCAGAGCCCGGCCGCGAAGACGAGACAGGACGCGAACGCACCGCAGCCGATCCGCATACCGGGTCCGATCCAGCCGCGGTTCACCGCGAGCACGAAGAAGAAGACGACGCCGAGGAGCGTGACGACACCGCCCGTGAAGGCGAGCGTCTTGGCGCCCATCAGCTCTTCCGCAGAGATCGTGCGGCCCCAGTCGAAGCCCCTGGCCGGCTGCGGCACGGGGGCGCCCGCCTCGGCGGCAGCCGGCGGCGTCGCGACGGGGGGCATCGGCCTGGCGGGGGTCGGCGGTTGCGGGGGCGGCGTGGGACGCGGCGGCGGTGTGGCAGCGGCGGCAGCAGCACGCGAAGGAGCGGCGGGCCGGCCGGCGCGCAGCTCGTCGACGGTCGACTGAAGCTCGGACACCCGGCGCTCGAGGAACGTCACTCGAGCCTCCAGGGTGAGCGGCGGCGCAGAGTGGCCAGGCGCTGCTGCAGCGTGCGGTGCTGCAGCGTGCGATTCAGCAGCTCGCGGCGCCGAGCTCGTGCTGCGCACGTAGAGCGCGTAGGCGACCCCGAATGGACCAAAGAGGGTCAGCACCCACCATTTCACGGCGACCGCGAACGCCGAATGCTTCGGATCCCGCAGCTCCTCGAGTAGGAGGAACCAGAGCACGACCGCACTGCCGGCCCACAACAGCAGATAGAGATGGCCGTCGGTGACGGCGTCGAGGATGCCTGCGAGCCAAACCGTCCAGAGGAGCCCGGTGATGGCAAAAGCCACGGCTGCGCCGGAGCGCTGGGTGGGCGTAGGGAGAGGGTTGCTTTGCATCGTCACTCCCGACGAGCGTAGGACGGCGGTGCGCCCCGTGAAAGGGGGTGCGCCACCGGGCGTGTTCAGGGTCAGCCCTGATTCTCCTTGCCGAGTTCGGCTGCGGCTAGGTGGCCGCCAAGAGGTTGCGGTGCCGCTGGAGCGACCCGAGGACGGCATCGACGTCCTCGCGCGTGTTGTAGCAGTGCGCCGAGATGCGCAGATTGCCGTCCCGCTCCGAGGTGATGATTTGCTCGCGGTCCAGCGCGGCGACGAGCTCAACCGCATCGGTCGACTTGACGCAGATCAGCGCCCCGCGTCCCTCTGCTGCTCGCGGCGTGACCACCGTTGCGCCGAGCTCGTCCAGACCGTCGAGCAGATGCGCGTTGAGCGCGAGCACGTGCTCGCGTGTCTCGGCGATGCCGATTTCCCGCATCAACTGGATTCCCGCGATACCGGCGTAGATCGCCGGGACCGGCGGCGTGCCGGATTGGAAGCGCGCTGCGGTCGCCGCCGGCGAGTAGTCGGTGTGGTCCATCGCGAAGATGTTCTCGTCCGCAAACCAGCCGGTCTGCGTCGGCCAGACGCGTTCGACGAGCTCCTGGCGGCAATAGAAGAAACCCAGGCCGGCAGAGCCGAGCAGATACTTGAGAACGCCGGCTCCCAGAAAGTCGACGCCGAGCTCCTTGACGTCGACGGGCAGTGAGCCGACGGCCTGGAAGGCGTCGAGCAGGATGAGCGCGCCGCGCTCGTGCGCGAGTTCGACAACCGCGGGAACGTCGATCATGGCGCCGTTGCGGTAGCAGACGTGCGTGATCGACACGACCAGCGTGTCGTCGTCGATGACCTGCTCGAAGTGTTCGAGGGGGATCGTGCCGTCCGCAGCTGCCGGCACGTGAGCGACGCGCGCGCCGCGCGACTCCTGCGCGTGCCAGATCTGGCCGATGGTCGGGAACTCCCAGTCGGTGAGCACGACCTTCGAACGTCTCGCATACCGCAGTCCGCTCGCGAGCGCGCTCACGCCCGCCGAAAGCGACGTCGTCACGGCGATCTCGTCGGTGCCTGCGTTGACGAGGCCTGCGAAGGCCGAGCGCGCCGCCTCCTGGCGCTCGACCCAGTACTCCCATGGGGCACCCTTCTCGTCCCAGTCGTCGAGGTACTGCTCGTAGGCGGCGCGGACCGCGTCCGACAGCGCTCCTTGCGAGCACGAGTTGATGTACACCTGCTGCTCGAAGATGGGGAAGCGGTGGCGGCAACGCTCGGCGAGCGTCGCGGCCTCAACGGCCAAGGTAGGCCTTCCTCAGGTCTTCGTGTTGCAGGAGCTCCTGGGCCGGTCCGCTCAGCACGCAGCGACCCGTCGAGAGGACGTAGCCGCGGTCGGCGATCGAGAGAGCCATGTTCGCATTCTGTTCGACGACGAGCATCGCGACGCCCGACTGATGAACCTGCTGGATGATCTCGAAGCTCCGCTCGACCAGAATGGGCGCCAGCCCCATCGAAGGCTCGTCCATGAGGAGCAGCTTCGGGCGAGCCATCAGAGCCCGCCCCATCGCGACCATCTGCTGCTCGCCGCCCGACAACGTGCCGGCGAGCTGGTTGCGGCGCTCGTGCAGCAGCGGGAAGAGTGTGTAGACGCGTTCGAAGTCGTGCTTGCGGCCTTTCGTGTCGCGGTTCAGGTACGCGCCCATCTCGAGGTTCTCGAGCACCGTCATCGGGCCGAACAGGCGCCGGTTCTCCGGGACGATTGCCATTCCCTGCTGGATGCGGTAGCTCGTCGTGCGATTGGTGATCTCCTCGCCTCGAAACTCGACCGAGCCGTTGCGCGGCCGGACGAGCCCGAGGATCGTCTTGAGCGTCGTCGACTTGCCCGACGCGTTGCCGCCGAGGAGCGAGACGAGCTCGCCCTCTTGGACGTTCAGCTCGAGATTCTCGAGGATGTGGATCTGGCCGTAGTACGTGTCGATGTTCCTGAGCCGCAGGAGGTCAGGTGCGCCGTTCGTGCTCACTTGGTCTCCGCCCGGCGCAGGCCGAGGTAGGCCTCGACGACTCGCGGATCGGTCGCGACCGCGTCGAACGACCCCTCCGCGATCTTGACGCCATGGTCGAGGGCGACGACCCGGTCGGAGATCCCTTCCACGACGTGCATGTCGTGCTCGATGACCAGGATCGTGTAGCCACCGTCCTCCCGGAGCTTTCCGATCAACTCCGTGATCTCGTGCGTCTCTCGAGGGTTCATCCCGGCAGCGGGCTCGTCGAGCAGGAGGACACGTGGCTCGGTGGCCATCGCGCGCGCGATTTCGAGCCGCCTGCGGTTCGCATAGGAGAGGCTGTAGGCGAACTGATCCCAGCGGTAGCCCATCAGCCTGTCGCCGAAGAACGAGAGCTTCTCCTCGGCGAGGCGATGGATCTGCTTCTCCTCTTTCCGCGCTCCGGGCGTCCGGATCATCGAGCGGAGGACGCCGACCTTCGTCTGCCCGTACTGGGCCGCCATGACGTTCTCCTTGACGGTCATGTTCAGGAAGAGACGCAGCGTCTGGAAGGTGCGCGCGACGCCGAGGTCCGTGATCCTGTGCGGCGCGAGCCCGACGAGGTTCCTGCCGTCGAGCCTGATTTCGCCCGAGTCCGGCCGGTAGAGGCCGGTGATCAGGTTGAAGAGCGTCGTCTTGCCCGCCCCGTTCGGGCCGATGACGCTGACGATCTCGTGCTCGCGCACGACCAGGTCCAGCTCGGCGATGACGCGCAGCCCTCCGAACGATTTGTCGAGGCCACGAAGCTCGAGCAGCGGCGTGTCGCCCGTCACACGATCTCCACGTAGGCCTTGCCGAAGAGACCCTGTGGCCGGATGTTCATCAGCGCCACGAGGAGCGCCCCGAGCAGGATCAGGCGGGTCGCCCCGCCGATGTGAACGAGCAGCAGGTTCTCCCAGACGAACATGACGAGATAGAGGAGCGGCGGTAACAAGATCGCCTGCCAGAGGCGGCTGAGCTGCGGATAGATCACGATCGCAGCGACGAGGACGATGTACGCGACGTCGGCGATCTTGACGACGTCTCTCGGGATGAGCATCCAGTGGTTGAGGCCACGTGCGAAGGCGCCGGAGCCGATCGCATTGCCGTCGACGAGCCGTGGGTAGGCGGCGGAAGCGATGGCGTGGAGGGCGAAGCCGAAGGCGACCAGGCCGGCGAGCTCGGCGGCGAGACGGCGCCACGGCCGCAGCTTGACGAGGATGGCGAGCAGGATCGCGCCGTAGAAGAGCGGGCGCGCGTTGACCGACGAGCGGAGCAACTCGGGCACGCTGCTGACGATCACGGCCCCGACGACGATCCCCATCATGCTCCCGAAGCCGCCGAGGATCATGATCGCGTAGATCGTGATCAGCAGCCCGACGTCGTAGTCGCCCGGCAGCGCCGCGGTCGCGATCGTGCCGTAGATCGCACCGGTGAACCCTGCAGTCGCCGCACCGAACACGAAGGCGAGCAGCTTCAGCCGATTCACCGGGATGCTCATGGCCTCGGCAGCCAGCGGATCCTCGCGTAGCGCGCGCCAGGCGCGCCCGGTCCGCGAGTCGTTGATGAAGGCGAGCAGGATCAGGACAAGCGCGACCGCGACCAGCAGGAAGTAGTACTGCTGCTTCGTCGAGTAGAACACGTAGCCGAAGAAGTTGAAGGAGTCGATGTTGGCGATGCCGTTCGAGCCGCCCGTCAGGTCGGCGTGGCCCACGAAGGGGAAGCTGATCCGGTTCGCGTTGTTGACGAACACGACGAACGCCTGTCCGAAGAAGAGCGTCATGATCGCGAGGTAGTCCCCGAAGAGCCGCCGAGAAGGCAGCCCGATCAGAAGGCCGACGAGCGCGGTGAAGACGACGACGACGGGGATGGCCGCCTCGGCCTGCCAGTGGTTGCCGAACTGCGGCGACGCCAGGATCGCGTACATATAGGCGCCGCAGCCGAAGAAAGCGATGTAGCCGAGGTCCAGGAGGCCCGCGAAGCCAACGACGATGTTCAGTCCAAGCGCGAGCAGCGCATAGACGAGCGTGAAGAGGCCGTACCTGAACAGGTTCCCCTCGGTCGTCACCAACGGGAAGAGCGCCGCCGGCAGGGCAAAGACGAGGACGCGCACCGCCATCGGCAGGCGGTCCCACTCGCGGAGGACGGCTCCCCTGACGCCCGTGTAGCGCTCCCGCTTCCCCTCGACGCTCGCAACCCACTCGTCGACGCCGATCCGCGGGCTGTCCGGAGCATCCGCCGGAGCCGAAAGATGTTCCGGGCCGGTGCCGTCCGCCGCCATCAGGCCTTCTGCAGCGCCGCCCTGCCGAACAGGCCGCTGGGTCGGATGAGGATCATGAGAATCAGCAGCGCGAAGACGTAGAGATTCTGGAACGTCGAGCCCTGCGGGAGGTAGCCGGTGGCGTACGACTCGGCCAGTCCGACGATGAGCCCTCCGACCATCGCGCCCGGGATGCTGCCGATCCCGCCGATGACCGCGGCGGTGAAGCCCTTCAGGCCCGCGATGAAGCCCATGAAGTGGTAGATCTGCCCGAACACGAG
>VAWR01000162.1 GCA_005885245.1 Actinomycetota bacterium
CGTTTTTCTCGCGGGCGCCGCCGACCGGTTGTTCGTGCTGTTCGACCTCTCGTATCAGGGGCAGATCCGCGTGTACCGCATCCTGGTCTGGGTGCTGCCTCTGGTCGCGCTCGTCCTCGCCAAGCGGATCTGCGACGAGCTCCTGCGCGGCGAGGTCGTCGAGCTGCGACGCGAGCTCGCGGAGGCGAAGCCGGTCGCCTAGACGGGCAGTTCGGGCGCGATCCGCTCGGCCAGCGCCTCGGCCACGCCGCGGCCGACCTCCGGGGAACGCTTCAGCAGCGCGTCGAAGTCCCGCTCGGTGACGACCAGGACGCGGACGTCCGTGGTCGCCGTGACGCTCGCGGTGCGAGGCATCTTCGTCACCAGCGCGATCTCGCCGAAGAAGTCGCCGTCTCGCATCGTGTTGATGCTGCGGTCGCCCTTCGTCACGTCGGCCTCGCCCTCCAGGAGGACGATGAACTCGCGGCCGCGATCTCCTTCCTGGGCCATCACCCTGCCCTTCGGCAGGTCGATCTCGTCCGCGATGTGGGCGACGTCTTCGAGTCCCTTCTTCGAGAGCTTGGAGAAGAGGGGAACCTTGCGGATCAGCTCGATCTTCCCGTCCTTGCCGAGGCGCATGCCGCGACTGTAACCGCCTTCCGGACCCCTGGCTACTGTGAAGAGGTGGACGTTGTTCCAGCGGTTTTCGGGGCTGCGGCAGGCCTCGCAGGCCTGCTGCTGGTCTTCCTCGGGGTATCCATCGCCGCCTTCCAGTCGTTCGCGGGGGACGCTCCTGCCGCTGCGACGGCGCGGTTTCGGCGCGCCGGCGGCTGGATCCTCGGCGCTTTCCTGCTGGGACTCGTGGACGTCGCGGTGTCCTTTGCCTGGCTGCTCTCGCCGCAACGGGCCTTGCGCGACGTCGTGGTCGTGCTGTTCGGGATCGAGCTCGCGGCCACCGCATCAGCGGCTGTGACGACGGCGCGCGCGGTGCTGTGGCGCTGAGCCTCAACAAGCTGAAGCGTCTCGGAGACGCTGGGCTGACGGAGCTGTTCGAGGCCGACCGGAAGCTCTGGACCGCGATGGCGAAGGACGCGTACGCCTACACGAGCAAGTTCGTGCGCGGGTCGGGGAACGAGGTCCGCCCGGACGACGTCGTGCCGACGCTGACGCCGGCGCTCGAGGTCTCCGACCGTCTGCGCACGTACCTCGCCGAACGCAAGCTCAGTCAGCGCTTCTGGTACGAGTGGTTTGCCGAGCTCATTGTCGACCAGCTGTGGAGTGACCTACACTGAGTCGCGTGGCGAAGATCCCGGATGCGGACGGGCAGGCGAGGGAGTTCATCGACCGCGTGGTCGAGTCCCACCGCAAGAACGGCTACGGGCTGAAGCTGTCGAAGAAGCGCTACGAAGAAGCCGTCGCGCGAGTCGCAGCGAGCTTCCGCGGTCTCACGGACGCCTCAAAGGACCGAGCCGCCTAGCCGGAACAAGCGGCGTTCCAAGGGCCGGTGTCAGACACCCGCCCCGAAGTGTCACGAGCATGTGACGAGAGTTGTACGAGCGGCCGAGGTCACTTCGCAGGCGTGACGCGAGTCCGTCACTACCGTGTGACGGAGCACGCGCGTCGGGCCGAGAGCGACTTCGCAGACGGCGGGCCCGGGGCGGGGTTGCCTGAACCACGACTTAGTGGCTCAGAGCCACTAAGTCGGTTTCAAGCCACTCACGACGCGGCCAATTGGCTTGCGTGTCGAACAAGTGGCTCAGAGCCACAAACTCTGGTTAGGCGCTCAGAAGTCTGCGGAGCACGTACCGGAGGATGCCGCCGTGCTGGAGATACTCGCGCTCGCGCGGGGTGTCGAGCCGGACGCGGGCGCGGAACTCCTTCTCGTCCGCGTGCACGGTGACCTCGCTCGCCTCGCCGTTCTCGACTCCCTGGACGGCGAACTCCTCGCGGCCCGTGAGGTCGAGCGAGTCTGGATTCTCTCCGTCCATGAACTGCAGCGGCAGGACTCCCATCATCAGCAGGTTCGAGCGATGGATGCGCTCGTACGACTCGGCGACGACGGCACGCACCCCGAGCAGGTTCGGCCCCTTCGCCGCCCAGTCCCGGGACGACCCCGAGCCGTACTCCTTGCCGGCGATCACGATCAGCGGCGTCTTCTCGTCCAGGTACCGCAGCGAGGCCTCGTAGATCGTCATCTCCTCGCCGCTCGGGACGTGCACGGTCCAGGTCCCTTCGGAGCCGGGCACGAGGAGGTTGCGCAGACGGACGTTGGCAAACGTCCCGCGCACCATCACCTCGTGGTTGCCGCGACGTGAGCCGTAGGAGTTGAAGTCCCTGCGCTCGACGCCGTGCTCGACCAGGTACTTCCCCGCCGGCGAGTCGGGCTTGATTGCGCCCGCCGGTGAGATGTGATCGGTCGTCACGGAGTCGCCGACCCTCACGAGGCAGCGGGCGCCAGAGAAGTCGTCGACGTTACCGGGCTCGCGCGACATGCCTTGGAAGTACGGCGGGCGGCGCACGTAGGTCGAGCTCGGATCCCACGCGAAGAGGTCCCCTTCCGGAATCGGCAGCTCGCGCCACGCGGGATCGCCCGTGAACACGTCCGAGTACGTGCGCGTGAACATCTCGCCGCGCACGGCGCGCGAGATCGTCTCCTGGATCTCCTGGGCGTTTGGCCAGAGGTCCCGCAAGTAGACGTCGTTCCCGTCCTCGTCTTGTCCGAGTGGCTCCTCGATCAGGTCGATGTCCATGCGGCCGGCGAGTGCGTACGCAACGACGAGCGGGGGCGAGGCGAGGTAGTTGGCCTTCACCTCGGGATGGATCCGGGCCTCGAAGTTCCGGTTACCGGAGAGCACCGAGCACACGACGAGGTCGCCGTCCGCGATCGCGTCCGAGATGGGCTCGGGCAGCGGTCCGGAGTTCCCGATGCAGGTCGTGCAGCCGTAGCCGACCGTCTGGAAGCCCAGCTCGTCGAGGTACTGCGTGAGACCGGCCTGCTCGTAGTACTCGGTCACGACCTTCGACCCCGGCGCGAGGCTCGACTTCACCCACGGCTTCCGCTGCATTCCCCGCTCGACCGCGTTCTTCGCGAGCAACCCCGCTCCGATCATCACCTGCGGATTCGACGTGTTCGTGCAGGACGTGATCGCCGCGATCACGACCGAGCCGTGCTCCAGCTCGAACTCCTCGCCGTCGAGAGCAACTGGCTCTGTTTCGGGACGCTCCGCGACGGCCACACGTCCGACTTCGACGTGGCCGATCGGACTCAGTCCGCCGTGGCTGGGACCTGCGGTCGCCGGCGGGTCGCTGGCCGGGAAGGACTCCGCGACGGCCTCGTCGTGCTCGTTGCCGTAGTCGATGCCGAAGGTGTCCAGCGACTCGACGAACGAACGCTTGGCTTCGCGGAGCGGCACGCGATCCTGCGGGCGCCGCGGGCCGGCGAGCGAAGGTTCGACCGTCGAGAGGTCGAGCTCGACGACCTCCGAGTACTCGGGCTCGCGCTCGGGGTCGTGCCAGAGGGCGTTCTCTTTGCAGTACGCCTCGACGAGCGCGAGACGCTCGGCGTCGCGGCCGGTGAGCCGGAGGTACTTCAGCGTCTCGTCGTCCACCGGGAAGAAGCCGCAGGTCGCTCCGTACTCGGGCGACATGTTCCCGATCGTCGCGCGGTCGGCGACCGGCAGGCCTACGAGCCCGTGGCCGAAGTACTCGACGAACTTGCCGACGACGCCGGTCTGGCGCAGGAGCTGCGTGACGGTCAAGACGAGATCGGTCGCCGTCGCGCCTTCCGGCAAGGCACCCGTAAGCCTGAAGCCGACCACCTGCGGCACGAGCATCGAGATCGCCTCGCCGAGCATGGCCGCCTCGGCCTCGATCCCGCCGACGCCCCAGCCGAGCACGCCCAGGCCGTTGATCATCGTCGTGTGCGAGTCGGTCCCGACGAGCGTGTCGGGGAACGCCTGCCCGTCACGCGCCTCGACCACGCGCGCAAGGAACTCGAGATTGACCTGGTGGACGATGCCGGTGTTCGGTGGAACGACCTTGAGGTTGTCGAATGCCGTCTGGCCCCAGCGCAGGAACGCGTAGCGCTCACGATTCCGCTCGAACTCCAGCTCGGCGTTGCGGAAGATCGCCCGGGCGGAGGCGTACTCGTCCACCTGCACGGAGTGGTCGATGACGAGCTCGGACGGCAGCTGCGGGTTGATCTTCGCCGGATCACCGCCGAACTCCGCCATCGCATTGCGCATCGCCGCGAGATCGACAATGGCCGGGACCCCGGTGAAGTCCTGATGCAGCACGCGGGCCGGTCGATATGAGATCGGGTGCGAGGCATCCTCGTGCGGCTGCCAGGCCAGGATCGCCCGAGCGTCGGCGTCCTCGCCGTGGCGGAGGGAGTTCTCGAGCAGGATCCGGAGGGTGTAGGGCAGGCGCTCGACGTCCTCGAGCGGAAAGAACTCGTAGCTCCGGCCCGCAACTGTGAGCGTGGACGCGGCCATGGAGTCGATTCTACGGAGACGGCGTGAGCCGTCCGTCCGCGAAAGCGGACCGGTGGAGGGGGTCTGGGGAACCGGGAGGTTCCCCCAGCGACCACCCCGGCGCTACCCATTTGACGTGGCCCGGCCTTCTCCCTAAAGTCCACCAATTCAGTGGACTAATAAGGAGAGCCGATGCGACGAATTAGCCTGGCTTTGCTCACCACCCTGCTTCTGCCAGCCCTCGCGGCCGGTGCCTCGAAGGACACGAAACTCACCCTCGTCGCCTACTCGACGCCCAAGGATGCGTACGGACAGCTGATCTCGGCCTTCCAGAAGACCGCGGCCGGGAACGGCGTTTCGTTCGCCCAGTCCTACGGCGCCTCCGGTGAGCAGAGCCGAGCCGTCGCCTCCGGGCTCGACGCCGACATCGTCGCGTTCTCGCTTGAGCCCGACATCACGTCGCTCGTGCAGAAGAAGCTCGTCTCACCGAACTGGAACAAGAACCCCTTCCACGGCATGGTCACGCGATCGGTCGTGGTGTTCATCGTGCGGGACGGCAACCCGAAGCACCTCAGGACGTGGAACGACCTGCTCAAGCCCGGCGTCCAGGTGATCACGCCCAACCCGTTCACGTCGGGCGGCGCACGGTGGAACGTGATGGCCGCCTACGGCGGCGCGCTGCGCTCGGGCAAGACCCCGAAGCAGGCTATCGACTACCTCGGCAAGCTCTGGAAGCACGTGATTTCCGAACCCACGAGCGCCCGCGAAGGGCTCTCGGCCTTCCTGGGCGGCCGCGGCGATGTGTTCCTCGCCTATGAGAACGAGGCGATCTTCGCGCAGAAGAAGAACCAACCCGTGCAGTTCGTGATCCCGAAGGCGACGATCCTGATCGAGAACCCGATCGCGGTGACGTCGACGTCGAAGAACAAAACGCAGGCGAATGCCTTCCTGAAGTTCCTGCGCACGACGTCAGCTCAGAGGATCTTCGCGCAGAACGGCTACCGCCCCGTCGTGAAGAGTGCGGCGCGCGGTTTCGACTTCCCCGTCCGGCCGCAGCTGTTCACGATCAAGTACGTCGGCGGCTGGGCGAAGGTCGAAAGCAAGTTCTTCGACCCGCGTACGGGAGTGATGGCGAAGATCCAGGGGTCGAGTGGCGGCTAACGCGACCGCTCTCCCGGCGGCAGCGGCTCGGCGCTCCCTCGCGCCCGGTCTTTCGATCGGGCTGAGCACGATCTATCTCAGCCTGATCGTGCTCCTTCCGCTCGCCGCGCTGAGTTGGAAGGCCCACGGCTGGCAGGCGGTGACGAATCCAGAGGCGACCGCGGCGCTCGAGCTCACGCTCGGCGTCTCTCTCCTCGTGGCGCTCGTGAACGCGGTGGCCGGCACGGCGATCGCGTGGACGCTCGTCCGCGACCGCTTCGTCGGGCAGGGACTGGTCAACGCGCTCGTCGACCTGCCCTTCGCGCTGCCGACGATCGTTGCGGGACTGACGCTACTCGCTCTCTACGGGCCGAGGTCGCCCGTCGCCGTCGACGTCAGCCTGAAGCGCACCGGGATCGTCCTCGCGCTGCTCTTCGTGACCTTGCCGTTCGTCGTGCGAACGGTGCAGCCGGTGCTGTTCGAGCTGGACCGCGAGATGGAGGAAGCTGCCGCGTCGCTTGGTGCGGGCCGCGCCCGGATCTTCCTGCGCATCATCCTGCCGAGCATCCTGCCGGCGATCCTGTCGGGCGTCGCGCTCGCGTTCGCGCGCGCGGTCGGCGAGTTCGGGTCGCTCGTCCTCATCTCGGGGAACATCCCGTTCAAGACGGAAGTCGTCTCGTTGTACATCTTCGGACGGATCGAAAGCGGCGATCCGGGCGGAGCGGCCGCGGCCTCGGTTGTGATTCTCGGCATCTCCTTCGGCGTACTGCTCGCGATCGGCGTTCTGCGCCGCTGGGTGACCAGACATGATCGGTAGGTACGCGGTGCGCTTCGCGTCGCTCGGCTACCTGGCCGTCCTGCTGGTGGCTCCCGTCGGCTATGTCTTCTGGAAGACGTTCCAGCACGGATTTGGACCGGCCTGGGACGCCGTGACGACGCCCGATGCGGTTCACGCTCTGAAGGTGACGCTGATTCTCACGGCGATCGCCGTCCCCGCCAACACGATCTTCGGCGTGCTGTCTGCGCTCGCGATCGTCCGACACCGCTTCCCGGGGGCGGGCATCTTCAACGCCGTCGTCGATCTGCCGTTGGCGCTGTCACCCGTCGTCGTCGGCCTTGCGTTGCTGTTGCTGTACGGGCGCGGCGGCTGGCTCGGCGGTCACGGAATCGCGTTCGCTCTGCCGGGATTGGTCCTGGCGACGATCTTCGTCTCCCTGCCGTTCGTCGTGCGCGAGGTCGTTCCCGTGCTGCGAGAGATCGGCACCGAGCAGGAGCAGGCCGCAGCGACGCTCGGCGCCTCGTGGCTGCAGACGTTTCGGCGCGTGACCTGGCCTGCGATCCGCTGGGCAACCGCGTACGGGGTGGTGCTGACGACGGCGCGCGCGCTCGGCGAGTTCGGTGCGGTGAGCGTCATCTCCGGCCGCCTCACGGGCGAGACTGAATCCATGACCCTCTACGTCCAGGATCGCTATCGCTCGTTCGACGACGTGGGGGCCTACGCCTCGTCCGTCCTCCTGGCGTTGCTCGCTGTCCTGACCCTGATTGTGATGACCCGCCTGAGGCCGAAGGAGGAAACACAGTGATCGAGGCGCGTGCAATCGTGAAGCGGTTCGGCGACTTCACCGCGCTGGACGGCGTCTCGGTCGACGTGCCGACCGGCTCGCTCACCGCGCTGCTCGGCCCGAGCGGGAGCGGAAAGTCCACGCTGCTGCGCGTGAT
>VAWR01000036.1:0-19163 GCA_005885245.1 Actinomycetota bacterium
GTGAAGTAGTGCCCGTGCACCGGCAGACGCGCGTACAGCACGAGTGCGACCGCGGCAAGGGCCATCCCGATCGGCAGCAGCGGGCGCACGCCGATGCGGGTGACAAGCGCCTGCGCGACGGCGGAGACGATGATGATCGTCAGGGTGATCCCGACGTAGGCGACGCCGGTCTTGAGCGCCGAGTAGTGCAGCACCTGCTGCATGTACAGCGTCAGCAGGAAGAACTGCGAGAACAATGCGGCGGCCAACAAGAGCCCGGTCACGTTCGAGCCCGACAAGGTCCGCAAGCGGAAGATGCCGAGCGGAAGTAACGGAGCACGCGACCGCAGCTCGATCACGAGGAAGCCCACGATCAGCGCCGCGGACGCGGCGAGCAGCACGATCGTGCTGCCGCTGCCCCACCCGTGCGTGGTCGCCCGGGTGAGCGAGTACACCAGCAGCATCAGCCCGCCCGTGATCGCCGCTGCGCCGGACACGTCGAAATGGCGGTCCGCGAGATCGGCGCGGCTCTCACGCAGAAGCAGCGGGCTGAGCACGAGCACGAGCAGGCCAACCGGGACGTTGACGAAGAAGATCCAGGACCAACTGAACGCACTCGTCAGCGCGCCGCCGAGCAGCACGCCCGCCGCTGCTCCGCTGCCCGAGACGGCGCCCCAGATGCCGAGCGCTCGGTTGCGCTCGCGCCCCTCGGCGAAGGTCGTCGTCAGGATCGAGAGCGCAGCCGGCGACACCAGCGCCGCACCGAGCCCCTGCAGCGCGCGGAATGCGATCAACGAGCCCTCGGACCAGGCGAGGCCGTCGAGGAGCGAGCTGACGGTGAAGAGCGCGATGCCGGCGATGAACAGCTTCCGCCGGCCGAGGATGTCTGCCAGCCGTCCGCCGAGCAGCAGCACGCCGCCGAAGAGGATCGAATAGGCGGTGATCACCCACTGCAGGTTCTGCTCGCTGAAATTGAGATCGGTCTTGATCGACGGCAGCGCGACGTTCACGATCGCGACGTCGAGCACGACCATGAACTGGGCCAGGACGATCACCGCCAGGGCGATCCAGCGACGGGTATCGGTCTGCTCGAGCGGCGCCTCGACGGCCGTCGAGGCGCTCACGTTCCGCCTCCGTTGCTACCGAGCGTTTTGTGGGGGATGCTCATCGGTTTTCCTTTCGGTCAAGCGGCCACGTGGTGACCGTCGTCGGAGTGGTTGCCGGCAACGCGTGCGAGCCGCCAGCGCAGCTCCGCGATCGTTTGCCTGCTGGTCTGGAGATCGCTCTCGTCGTGAGACGTCCGTTCGAGCCGGCGCTGCTGGGCGACCTGCTCGCGCAGCCGTACGAGTAGCTGCTCGATCTCCTCTTTCCTGGGCAAGTGGGATACGGACTTCCTGCTCATGCCCTAATCAACGGTTGGCCGAGATATTTATTTCCTATCGGAAATTAATCGCTCTAGTCAATTATTGATAATCATGTATGATTGGTTGCATGGCAACCACCGATCTGGTGAACAACGCCCGGGCTCGCTCGCTGCCGCTCTCGGGGATGCTGCTGGTGAAACTCGGCCGGGCCCTACAGCACGGCTTCAACGACGCGCTCAAACCGATCGAGCTCACGCCGCGCCACCTGCAGGTGCTCGATGAGCTGCGTCAGGGCCCGATGAGCCAGCAGGCGCTCGCCGACCGGGTAGGCGCCGACCCGACGAAGCTGGTCGGTCTGCTGAACGAGCTCGAGGGCCGGAGCCTGGTGCTCCGCCGCCGCGACCCCGTCGACCGACGCCGGCACATCGTCGAGAACTCGCGAGAAGGTGAGGCGCGAGTCGACGCCGCCCTCGCGGCGGCCGCCGCCGTCGAAGACGAGCTTCTGGCTGCCCTGGACCACGAGCAGCGCGCCCAGCTACGGGAGCTACTCGTCCTTGCCGCAGAGAGCAGCGGCCTCGGCGAGCCCTGCGCCGATCCGACGACAGACGCGGCCGCTGACGAGCAGGACGCCTGCGACGAACCCTAGCGACGTCGCCATGCCGGCGAGCAGTGCCCGCACGTTGAGGAACAAGTAGTTGAGATGAACTTGTAAGGAGCGCCGGCGGCGCCGACCTCTCCATCCGCGTGCCCAATCCGTGCGAGGACCTCGGCCGGGACGACACGACAAAGACTCTGAAAGCTTGCGTGGAGACGTCACGCACCAGGCTTCACGATCGCGTGGCGTCCTGACAGTCACGATGTCGCCAGCATCGCGCGCGCACCTGCTGCCCGCACGGCGTTGGAAAGCGTTGCGATGTCGTACGCGCCGTAGTGACGGCGGCCGTTGACGAAGAAGGTGGGTGTGCCGGAAACACCGCTCAGATCGGCACTGTCGACGTCGTCGGCGACGCGCGCGGCGCCGAGGTGCTCGCGCAGATCATTCGTGAAGCGTTCGCCGTCGAGCCCGAGCTGTTCGGCGTAGCCGATCAGGTCCTGCGGACGAAGCGCGTCCTGATGAGCGAGGAGGAGGTCGTGCATCTCCCAGAACCCGCCCTGGGCGGTGGCCGCTTCGGCCGCCTCGGCGGCCAGCTGGGCACGTGGATGAACGTCGCTGAGCGGCAGGTGCCGCCAGACGTAGCGTATGTCGGCGAAATCGCGGAGCAGCTCGCGCACGACCGGCTCGGCCTGTCCGCAGTAGGGGCATTCGAAGTCGCCGTACTCGACCACGGTGACGGGTGCGTCGATCGGGCCGCGGATGTGGTCGCGCTCGGAGTCGACATCGATGTAGAGATCGACGAGCGGCTCGGCAGGGCCGAGCAGGGCACGTATACGCAGGTACGGCGGCAGCAGTTCGGCAGCGCGGAAGAGCAGCCAGGTGAGTGTCGAGGCGCCCAGGGCGGCGGAGAGGACGCCGAGCTTCGCCTCCTCGAGCTCCCGTCCGTTGAAGGCGAGGGTCGCAATCAGCAGCGAGACCGTGAAGCCGATCCCGGCGATGGTGCCACCGCCGGCGACGGCCGCCCAGCCAACCGGCGGCCTCAACCTCCCGCCGCTCAGCCGCGTGAGCACCCACGTGCCAGCGAGAATGCCGACCGGTTTGCCGACCACGTAGCCGAACAGGACACCGAGCGTGATCGGCGAGCCGAACCCCCGCGCCAGGAAGCCGCCGTTGATCGCGATCCCTGCGTTCGCGAGCGCGAAGAGCGGCACGATCGCATAGCTCGTCCAGGGGTGGTAGAGGTGCTGCAGCCGCTCGTTGGGCGAGGTCGCCGCCCTGAGCTGGGCGGCCGCCGAACGCGCGAGCTCCGCTGTCGGTTGCTCCCGGAACTCGCGGAACCGCTCCGTGGCTCGCTCAAGGCTGGGCCGCTCCGCTGGATAGGCGAACGGCAGGACGCCCAGCGCAAGCCCGACGACCACCGGCTCCACCCCCGCCTTGAGCAACCCCACCCACGCCGTCGCACCGAGGACGAAGTAGACGAGGCCAACGCGGAAGCGGATGCTCCGCAGAACGAGCACGGCCCCGTACGACAGGCTGGCCACGACAAGAGGCCACAGGTCGAGGGAGCCGGAGTACACCGTCACGATCACGACGAGCGCGACGATGTCGTCGACCACGACGACGGTGAGCATGAAGGCGCGCAAGCGGTCGGGGAAACGCGGACCGACGAGCGCCAGCAGGCCGAGTGCGAAGGCGGTGTCCGTCGACATTGCAATCCCCCACCCGTGGGCCGACGAACGGCCCGCGTTGAAAGCGAGATAGACGGCGACCGCCACCGCTGCGCCTCCCAGTCCCGCGAGTAGAGGCAGCCCGAACCGTCGCCGCTCCCGGAGCTCACCGAGGTCGAACTCCCGGCGCGCCTCGAGTCCGACGACAAAGAAGAAGAACGTCATCAGCCCGCTGTTCACCCAGTCGCGGAGGTCGAGCGCGACCCCCGATCCATCGAGCCTGATCGAAAGCACCGTGGACCACACCGAGTCGTAAGAGGACCTGTGGACGTTCACCCAGACGAGGGCGGCAACCGCCGCTGACAGCAGGACTGCGGCGCCGCCGGTCTCGGTGCGCAGAAACTCGCGCAACGGCGTTTGCAAATTCCGCGCCCAGGCAGTCCGCCCCGTGAAGCGCGTCGCCCGTGGTCCGCCGTTCGGAGTGCCGTCTACATCCTGCACGAAGCCGCGCTACTTCTAGTTGCGCTGCCGATCGTCCATCTCAGCCTCCCGACCTCGGCGTCCGGGTGAGTCTATGGACCCTCGGCCAACCCGCGGATGATGTCGTCGTTCGTTCGCCTGCAACCAGAGCCTCCTCCGACACGCACTGGAGACGTCCTCGGACGATGCTTCTGCGGCAGCCGAGCTAAATTGAGCACGCGCGACGACCTGCCTGGGAGCCTCAACCTGCCGACTTTCGTGCGAGCGCGAGCACGGCGCGGGCGTAGCGGACGGCTGCCGCCGAAGGGAGTGAACCGGCGGGTAGCTCGACGACGAATGCGGTCGTGCCCGGAAAGCGATGGTTTTCCCAGCCGACGGCGCTGCCGGGTTCGCGCAGCAGCCGCCTGAGCGGCAAGCCGACCAGCGCAGAGAAGCGGCGCTCGACGGCGATGTCGCCCCCGGACTCGTCGACCAGCCGCTCATGCTGATGGAACCAGATCGAGATCCGCGGCCGCACGCGGAGGATCAAGTGGTAGGCGATCCGGCTCTCCGGCTCGGACAGCGGTCGTGGGCCCGAGTCGTAGATGCCGCCGAGCGGCCGCCAGACCCAGGGGAAGTTGCGGTTGAGGTCGACTCCATGCGCGTTTTGGCGAGTTCCGGCCGCGTGGCCGTCAGGGTTGAGGTTCTCGATCACCCAGAGATCCAGGCCGGCCGGCATCGGAAGCCGCTCGAGCGCGCCGACGATCGCCAGGCCGGCGCACTCATTGCCGTGGATGCATCCGACGACGAGCAGCTTGTTGCTGCTGTGTGGGTCGCCGAGCTCGACGGCGTCGACGGGGCGGCCCTCAACCGAGTGACCGAGGACGACGCGACGAGCGTGGGCGCTTGCGGGCAAGGTCAGGAGAAGAGCGGCGATTGCCGCGGCACCGGCGTTCACGATGGGTCAGGATCGCCGTGGGCGGCTGAACGGCGCCTGAATTGCTCAGGCGGCCGGCAACGAGACGAGAAAGCGGCCGCCGTCCTGGTCTGCCTCGACGGCGATCTCGCCGGAGGCGCTGCGGGCGAGACGGCGAGCGAGCGCGAGCCCGAGGCCGGCGCCGCCGGCGCCGTTCCTCGAGCGTCCAGCGTGCCCGCGGATGCCGGGCTCGAAGATCGATTCCCGTTCGTCGGGCGAGACTCCAGGTCCGTCGTCTTCGACGCGGTAGACGATGCGCGACGAGTCGCGTTCAACTCTGATCTGCACGCGGCTGCGGCCGTAGCGGCAGGCGTTCTCGACCACCGGCTGCAGGATACGTTCGGCGAGATCGGCGTCCAGACCAAGCCGCAGCGCTAGCGCGGGCGGCGGCAGATGCACGAGCTCGAGCTGCCGTTCGGCGGCAACGTCTGCGACTGCTTCGAGCGTCTGCTCGCAGACCGCATAGGCGTCGGCTGTGCCGCGTGCGACCGCGGAGTCGTGGCGGGCGGCGGCGACAAGGGCGTCGACCGTCCGCGATACCTGCTGCGCATTGCGGAGCACGTCCACGAGGGTTTCGCGGTAGGCAGCCGGCCGGCGTTGCTGGCGTAGCGCGATCTCCGCCTGGGCGATCACGCGCGCGAGCGGCGTGCGTAGCTCGTGAGAGAGCTCCGTCGAGAACCGTTGCTCGCGACGAAGACCGGCGGCGAGCCGCTCGAGCAGCCGGTCGAGCGTGCCGGCCAGCTCGCTGACCTCGTCGTAGGGATCGCCGAGGCCGAAGCGGCGGTCGAGATCGTGTTCGCTCCATTCGGCGGCCTGCCGCGTCATTCGTTCAACCGGGCGGAGCGACGCGAGGAGCAGCCAGCGCGCCGCGAGTGCGACGAGGAGCAACAACAGTCCTCCGAGCGCCAGTGACGCAACAAGCGCTGTCCGCTGGGTCTGCTCGTAGGGCGCAAGCGCGACCGCCGCGACGACAGTGCCCAGGCGACGACCGTCGCTGATGATCGGCACCGCGTACAGCCGCGTGTCGCTCTTTGCGACATCGCTCCTCGCAGAGGCACGAGCGGCAAGGGCGCGCGCTGTGGCGGTGAGCTCGGCTCCAGCGTGCGGCGCCTCGAGCGTGCGCGGTCCGACAAACACCCAGGCATTGCTGTCGACCGCCGCATCGTCAGCGGTTTCGCCGACGGTGACCCCTCCGTTGTGCGTGCGAACGAGCGCGAGCTCCGCAGCAGCTCGCGCACGGACCAACTGATCCGCGCCGCGCGAGAGGTTGTGTTGGAGAAGCAGATTGAAGCCGGCGATCATCGCGGCGAGCGCGACCCCGACCACGACCACGACGGTCACGAAAAGACGTCCGCGGATGCTTCGTGGCAGCGGAACCCGGCTCATCGGAGCGCGTAACCGACGCCATGCACGGTTGTGATCGGCGGTGCTCCATCCAGGGCGCCAAGCTTGCGGCGGAGCCGGGCGACGTAGGCGTCAAGCGTGTTCTCGTGCACGATCGCGCCGTAAGGCCAGCCGGCACGGATCAGGTCACGCCGACGGACCGCCTCGGACGGACGGGCGAGCAGGCGGGCGAGCAGTCGGAACTCGGTCGGCGTCAGCGGCGTCGAGCTCGACCCACAGGAGACCGCGTGCGTGATCGGGTCGAGACGCAGGCCGGCGGCCTCGATCACACCGTCGGCTCCGGCGCGGCGAGCAAGCGCCTGCAGGCGGGCCACGACCTCCGCGAATGCGAACGGCTTCGTCACGTAGTCGTCGCCCCCGGCATCGAAGCCCGAGAGGCGGTCGGGAAGCGCATCGCGGGCGGTCAGGAACAGAACCGGCACCTGGATGCCCCGCGCCCGCAGCGCCTGACAGAGGTCACGGCCGTCGGCGTCGGGCAGACCGATGTCGACGACGAGCAGGTCCGGCGACTCGGAATCGATGCGCGCGAGCAGCTCGGCCCCGGTCCCGACCGTCTCCGGCGCGAAACCCTCCTCGGCCAGGCCGCGCCGCAGCACGCGGCGCAGCTCCGGATCGTCCTCCGCGATCAGTACGCGTAGCTCGCTCATTCCTCACGCAGTATTGCCCCCAGCGGCATGCGCCTGATCCCGGCAGCCGCAACCAACGCTGCGATCGCTCCGCCGGCAACGGCGGCTGCGGCGAGGCCGCCGAGGAAGAACCAGGGTGCGGCGAGGTGGTCGGGCGGCGGATCGAACACGTGCTGCAGCATTGCGACGAGCATCTCCGCGAGCAGCCAGCCGAGGAGCGCCGCCAGCGCGAGTGCGGCACCGAGGACGAGCACAGTTTCCGTCCAGAGGAAGGCCGCGATCTCGCGCAAGCCCGCGCCGAGCGCGGCCATGGTGGCGAACTCCTGCCGCCGCTCGGCGAGCGCGACCGCGACGAAGAGCGCCATCGCGGCGGCCGCGAGCACGAGCGCGAAGGTCTCCTCGATTCGGCTGATTCCACCGAGATCGACGGTCGTGATCGAGCTGACGGTCTGCGCCGTCTGCCGGCGGATGTTCTTGACGAGCGTCCCTTGCGCACGCGTCTGCGCAGCGACCTGCCTCGAAGCGGCGACCGGGTCGCCGTTCGCCTTGACGAAAAGAACGTTCGGACCCGGATCATGAGTTGCGCGCTCGAGGTAGCCGAGGTTGGCGACCATGAACGAGTCGCGCGGGGCCGCGGGGAATTCCTGCACGACGCCGACTACGTGGAACGGCACCACTTTGAAGCGGCCGTTCGCGCGATCCAGCGTCCGCAGCTTGAGCAGATCGCCGAGTCGCAGGGAGTAGTCACTGATCGTCTCCCTCGAGACGAGCACGCCGTCGGGCGTCGAGCGCAGACGGGCGAGGATCTGCGCTGCGCTGCCGCCGAGGAAGTAGGAATCGCGCAGGCTCGTCCCGCGCGTGAGCGTGCGGGCATCGATCCCGAAGATGTCCTGCAGGTCGGGTCCGACGTAGGCGTAGCTGCGATCGAGTGCCGTCGTCCCGGCGACGCCGGACAATAGCGCGACCCGCTGCTCGAGCGCGTGTCGCCGGATTGCGCCGGGCGGGGCGGTGGCGACGACGTCGGCGCCGAGGGTCAACTGCGCATCGACCCGTGCCTGCTGGTCGTAAGTCGCAGCGAACAGGCCGAGGTTGACGCCGAAGGCGAGCAGCAGGCCGGCCACCAGCAGCCCGCGGTTGATCGCAGCGCCGCGGCGGCCCGCGCTTGCCAGCAGAAAACCGCGCCAGGTGCTCGCGCGGCCGCCGCCCGCCCTGCCGGCGAGCCAGGCGAGAAAGCGTCCGCGTAGCCGCACCAGCAGCAGGGCCGATCCGAGCCAGAGGAGCGCCGGCGCGAAGAACATGTAGACGGAGAGCGAGAGCGTCGGGTTCGAGTCCGGGTTGATCACCGCAGAGAACCCGGTGCGGACGGTCAGCCAGTACACGAGTCCGCTGCCCGCGAGACAGAGCAGGTCGAGGTAGAGCCGCTGCCACAGTGGGCGGTCCTGTCGCCGGACGCTGCGCCGCCCCTGGATCACGCTCTCGCGGAAGACGCCGATCCCGGCGGCGATCCGTGCCGCCACCGCACCGGCAAAGCCGAGCACGACGCAGACTGCGAATGCGACGAGCCCGCGGGCTGTGCCGATTGCGCCACCAGATCCGACAAGACGTACGGCGAGCAATGCGCCGCCGGTCCCGATCGCGCCGGCGAGTAGACCGAGGGCCGCACTCTCGACCGCGGCGAGGAAGAGGAGGCTGCGGCGCGACGCTCCGCGTGCTCGCAGAAGTGCGAGGTCGCGTCGATCGCGCTCGGCCGTGCCGAGCGCCGCCAGGTACGCGAGCGCCAGGGCGACGAGCCCGCCGGGCACGGCGAGCATGATGTAGAGCGTCTCCGCGTAGAGCGCATCCCCGGCCGCGGAGTTGAGAGTGTCGGAGAGGTTGTCTACGAATACGACCTGGCCGGGCAGCGAGCGTTCGACGGCGTTGCGGATTCGGTCGGCGCGGCGGAGCGCATTCGTCGGGCTGCCGGCCAAGGCATGCGGATCGACCTGGGCCTGCACCTGCCATTGCGTCCCCCGCGGCGCGCCGGGCACCGCCAGAGCGTTGCCGCCGGCGGACGCGATCGTCGGCAGTCCCGGCGCAAGCATGCGAGCGAAGGTCGCCAGCGGCAGGATCGCGATGTCGGCCGGCGGTTGGGCAGGCGCCGGACCGAGTAGCGGGTTGAGCGGCTGGAAGAGCACATCCGGCGCCGTCACCAGCGCAACACCGCCGACACGGAAGCGATGGGCGCGCGCCCCGGTCCTGGGCGTCAGGCTCACCATGTCCCCGGGCTCGACCCGCAAGGTCGCCGCGAGCTGCTGGTCGAAGACGATTTCCCCGCGACGGAGAGAACCGCGCAGGAACCGGAAGGTGTGGATGTGATCGAGATAGCCGGGGGGCACAGCCAAGACCGCACCCGAGCCGGAGCGAATCGTGCCGACAGGGGCCCGGTGCACGATCGAGGCGAACGGGGCTGTGGCGACCGGCGACGCCTGCTGCACGCCTGTCTGCCGCTGTACCGCGGCCGCGATGCGCACCGCCGCCGAGTGGGAACCCACGGGCCCTTGCCAGTCGAGCGGCACACTCCTGGTCGCGCTCGCCGTCATCGTCCGCAGCGAATGGCCGACAAACAGGATCATCGCCCCGATCAGCGCCACTGCCCCGGCGAGCGAGACAATCCGCACCGCCGTTCGCAACGGCGCACGCACAAGCCCGACGAACGCCAGCCGCAGCAGGCCGGTCACGCCACCACCTCCGTCGCGAGCACGCGCCCGTCGTGCAGCTGCACCGCGCGAGCCAGCCGGGCGGCGACGTCGACGTCGTGCGTCGCGACCACGAGCGCGAACCCGAACTCGCGCTGCAGCGCCTGCAGTAGGTCGAGCACGCGCTCGCCCGTATCCGAGTCGAGGTGGCCTGTCGGTTCGTCGCAAAGCAGCAGCTGCGGGCGCTGCGCGAGCGCTCGCGCAATCGCCACGCGCTGCGCCTCACCCCCCGAGAGCTCAGCCGGAAGGTGATCGAGCTTCGTCGCCAGTCCGACCAGCTCCAGCAACGGGGTCGGAGCGAGGGCTGGGTCCGCGCCGTCGGCGGAGACGCGCGCCGCGAACGCGACATTCTCGAAAGCGGTGAAGTGCGGCAGCAGGTTCCCGCCCTGGAACACGTAGGCGATTCCGTGTGCTCGTAAGCCGCCGCGGGCTGCCGCGTCGAGCGTCGCGAGGGGCCGTCCCTGCCACTCGACCATGCCCGCGGTCGGCTCGACCAGGCCGCCGAGCACGTGCAGCAGGGTCGTCTTACCCGAGCCCGAGCGCCCGAGTAGCGCCAGGCCGTCCTTCTCGGCGATCGACAGCTCGACTCCGACCAGCGCGCGAACGACCGCCTCGCCGTCGCCGTAGCTGACGGCCACCCCGCGGCAAGCCGCGAGCGGCACCTTCACGCTGCCCGGCCGTCGCGCAGCTCGATCACCCGGTCGACAGCGTCCGCAACTCGCGGCGAGTGCGTCACGACGACCACCGTGCTCCCGAACTGGCTGCGTAGGCGCGCAAGTGCTTCGAGCACGATTCGCTCGTTGCGCTCGTCGAGCTCGGCGGTTGGTTCGTCGGCGAGGACGAGCGGCGACTCTCGTGCAGCCGCCGCGGCGATCGCAACGCGCTGCTGCTCGCCGCCCGAGAGGGCACCGGCGCGCGTTCGCTCGCGCCGGCTGAGACCGAACACGTCGAGCGCGCGCTCGACCCGGTTGTCGACGCGTTTGCCGCGGGCAAGGCGCAGCGCGAGATCGACGTTCTCCCGTACCGACAGCCCGGGCCACAGATTGCCGGTCTGGAAGACGATCGCGGCCTCACGCGCACGGAAGGCTGCCAACTCGTTTTCGTCCAGCAGTGCCAGCGAGCGGCCGAAGACGCGCACGTCCCCCGCCGAGGGCTCGTCGAGCCCGGCCGCGAGATGGAGCATCGTGCTCTTGCCGGAGCCCGAGGGGCCGAAGACCGCCACGAACTCCCGAGGCTCGACCCGCAGGTCCAAGCCTCGCAGCGCAACCGTCTCGACCGGACCCGAGCGGTAGATCTTGAAGACGTCGTGGAACTCGAGCGCGCCGAACGACGGCTGCTCGCGCCGCTCGGGCTCGCGCCAGAGGCTCGCTATCGCCACCGGAAGCTCTCGATCATCAACCGATAGGCATCGACGTTGTCGACACCGATCGGCGTACCGAGATCGACGATCGCCTCCTCGCCTGCGTGCGAGAGGTAGTAGCGGTCGACCATCAACGTCACGCGCTTCCCCGTCACTGCATTCGGTGCGCTCGCCGTCGTGTACACGACCTTGAAGGCACGCGCGCCGTTGACCGTCAGCGGCCGCGGGCGGCTCCGAACATGCGCTCCGGCCAGGCGGCCGAGATCCGCACGGACACTTGCCGCAGTCGGCTGCGCACCGGCTGTGACGACCACTCGAACGATGTTGTTCTTGTCGCGGAAGGTCACACGCGCGCCCGTCCCTTGCTGCGCCCACCCCTCCGGGTACTTCATCGAGTACGCGGAAGCCGCGTCGTGGAAGCGAATGAACACCTGGTTGTCGGGGATGTCTCCCGTCGCGGCGGATGTCGCCTCTGCCTGCAGAGCCGACGGCGCCGAGCCCCTCGTCGTCCGGGCAGGCGCAGTCGCGGAGGCGGTCGTGGTGTGGCCTCCCGCCCTGGGCGCGCTGCTCTTGCTCGAACCACAGCCGGCGACCAGTAGCGCAGCGACCAAGACGGCAACCCGAGCAGGCATCGGCGGCGATGCTCGCCGCGGCCGCCTGAACGGCGCCTGAACGCGTCCGCTACACGTGCGCGGAAATGCCTACTCGCCGGCCACGTCCCGGCGGAGGAACACGAGGTACGCCGCCGAGAGCGGCAAGAGAATGTAGAGGGCGCAGACCCAGACGGCGCGGACAACGGGTGCCCAGTCCGCAGGAACGCGCAGGAAACCGTGCCAGGCTTCGAATTGTGTTCCGAGCAGATAGGGGCGGAAGCTCTCGGTGCCGGGAAGCACGCCGAGGAGTTGCATCAACAACGCCCACATGAGCGCGCCGACGACCGAGGCGGCGCTGTTCTGCGTGACCGTGGACAGCAACAGCCCGAACGCTGCGATTCCGGCGAGCGGAAGCGTGTAGATCGCAAGGCTTGCCAGCAAGAGCGCGAGGCCGTGCCCGGCGGAAACCTTCGTCCCCGAAAGCGACGTCAGTGGATGGAAGCCCCAGGCGATGCTGCCTGCGACGACCCCCACCAGTCCCATCGCGAACACGATGATCATGGTGTAGGTGGCAGCTGCGAGCACCTTCCCGGCGAACACCTCGCCGCGTTCCCGCGAGCGCGTCAGGATCGTCTTCAGCGTTCCATTGTGGTGCTCGGCGGCGACGATGTCTCCGGCAACGAGCGCCGTGATCAAGGGGAAGCCCCAGATCGACATGAAGAAGAGCACGACGAACGGGACGGCCAGTCCCGTGTCGCGGATGTAGCGGCCGAGCGGCACGTCGTTCGGACCGCCCGTCTGGAGGAGGAGCACGACCACGAAGATGACCGGCACGATCGCGGCAGCACCGAGACCGAGGTACGTTCGCTTCTGGGCCAGCAATTTCGCGAGCTCCCAACGGTAGATCCTGGCCACGGCGGTCATGAGGCGACCGCCGCGCGGTCGTGGTCGCTCGATTCCCCGCCCGTCAGGCCGAGGAACAACTCCTCCAGGCTGGCGCGCTCCGGCGTGAGCGCGGTGATGCCGATGCGCGCCTGTCCCAGCGCGATCGAGAGCGCCGCCACCGACTCCTCATCCGCGCTGAAACGGACGACCCCGTCCTCGACAGCCACGTTCTCGACTCCCGTCTGTGTCAGGCAAACGGTCCGCGCCCGCTCCGGGTCGCCGGCGCGGATCACGTAGCTCGTCGTCGTCGCAGCCATCAGCTCGCGTAGCGCGCCCTGGTAGACGATGCGTCCCTTGCGGATGATCGCGACGCGGTTGCAGAGCTCCTCGACCTCGTACAGGAGGTGGCTCGAGAGCATGATCGTGATCTTGTCCTCGGCAAGCCGGCGCACGAGCTCGCGCATGTCGCGCATACCTGCCGGATCGAGGCCGGTCGTCGGCTCGTCGAGGAGGAGCAGTCGTGGCGAGCGCAGCAGCGCCGCCGCGATGCCCAGGCGTTGACGCATTCCGTGCGAGTACCCGCCGACCCTGTCCTTTGCTCGGTCGCGCAATTCCACGACCTCGAGGACCTCCTCGATGCGCGCACGCGAGTCAGGCTCGTCGTAGTCCGCAAGCATTTGCAGATTGCTGCGGCCGGACAGGTACGAGTAGAAGCGAGGTCCCTCGACGAAGCCGGCGACGCCGTCGAGCGCCTTTGCTCCCTGGACGAGCGGATCTCGGCCAAAGAGCCGCGCGGAGCCGGCGGTCGGCCGGATCAGCCCGAGCAGCATGCGCAGCGAGGTCGTCTTGCCGGCGCCGTTGGGACCGAGATAGCCATAGACGTCGCCGGGCTCGACGACGAGGTCGACGCCGTCGACGGCGACGATCCTGCCGTACCGCTTGATCAGCCCGCGCGTCTCGACCGGAAGCGCGCCGCTCACTTGAGCTGGCGCGCGGCGGCCTCGGCGGCCGCGGAGGGGAGCGAGCCCGCGAGAACGTAGGACGTTCCGGTGCGCTGCCACTCGAGCACGGTTCCGAGCTGCGTGGCGAGCTCGTGCGCGCTGACCCCGCTGAGCGAGACCGTCGGCAGACCCGACAGGGCCCCATTGTTGCTCTGCGTCGAATCAGCCTTGTGCTCGATCACGACGATCGCCCCGAGACCGTGGCCGTAGACCGCAAGCGCGGTCTTCGAGTCGCTCCCGCCGACCAGACGCACGTCCTGACGCGGGAGACCAACGAGCGTTTCGGGGGCCGTGACCGGAAAGCCGGCGGCCGCCTGGACTGCCGCAAGCCCTGTCACCGGCGCCGTCTTGTCACCCGTGGACGGCTCCTGTCCCGGCGTGCCGAGATCAACGATCTTGGCCCCCGCGGGCGGCTGGAGGTCGACGTCGCTCGTGGGCACCGATCCGTAGGAGATCTGCGTCACGCTGAGCTCGAGAACGGGCGAGCTACTTCCCTGGGCAAAGATCGCGATCCGCAGCGGGACCCCGCGCTCCGCGTCCCACGCAAGCTCCGCGGAGGCGAGCAACCCGCCGTCGTGTTTCGGCGACACCGAGGCGTCGTATGCGGGTCGCCCGGCGATGTCGGTCGGTCGCGCCGCCGAGACAGTCGCGTGGGCGCCGAGTTTGCTCAGCAGACTGTCGATCTCGGAGAGCGCCGGCGGCGCGCCCTTGTCGACGGCGCTCGAGGCGCCTTGCTTCGCGGGCAGAGCGACGCGATAGACGGTGTTCGAGGACGCGTCGTAGACGTTGACGGTCGATTGGTTCCAGACGATCTCGACGTCGCCTGCGTCCGACTGGAGCTCGATGCGGCCGCGGCCATCGTTCGTCGCCCACAGCCGTCCCGACGCGCCGGACATCAATGCCGAGCCGACATTTCCGAGCAGCGCGCCCGAGGGAAAGAGCCTGTTCGTGAACTTGACGCGCGCCTTGATCCCGGCAGGGGCGGGCGCGGCAACCGCATCGTGGATCGCCTGATCGAGTGGCTTCGCGGGCGGTGTCGGCCCTCCTCCGCTCGACGCAACGGCGATCGCGGTGCCTCCAGCGGCGAGCGCAACCACGGCTGCGAGAAACAGGACCAAACGACGGGTCGGAAGCGTGCGCAGGAACTTCATGGCGATCCTT
Source organism: Actinomycetota bacterium (assembly GCA_005885245.1). Classification (GTDB taxonomy): domain Bacteria; phylum Actinomycetota; class Thermoleophilia; order Gaiellales; family Gaiellaceae; genus 3-1-20CM-4-69-9. The sequence continues at coordinate 14,806 of VAWR01000036.1, forward strand.
TCGGCGACTGTTCCTCGGTTGTTGTAGCCGAAGACTCTGAGACATCTCTGAGAACGGGCAGCTCGATCGTGAACCGCGACCCCTCGGCATAGGCGCGGCCTCCATGCCGCTCCGCCGTCGCCCGCACGATTGCGAGCCCCAGCCCGGACCCGGAGGTATCCGACCGCCCGCGCCAGAAGCGCTCGAATGCATGCACCGCCTCGTACGGCTGCAACCCGGGGCCCTCGTCGGTGACGCTCAGCGTCGCGCCCGCCTCGCCGGACCGCACCGCCAAGGTGATGCGCCCGCCCGACGGGCCATGGCGGCGGGCGTTCTCGAGCAGGTTCGCCAGTGCCCGCTCGAGAGCGATCCGATCGCCCCGCACGGTCACGGCCTCGGGAGAGATCACGTCGATCGCCTCGTCCTCGGCGCCCGCAGCGTGAGCCAGCTCGTCCAGACGGACGAGCTCATCGAGAGCAGCGGTCGCCTCTTCCCGCGAAAGCGTCAGCAGGTCGTCCGCAAGCCTGGCCAGACGCTGCGCATCGGCCTCGAGTTCTGTGACGAGCTCCTCCGAAGCGCCGTGCCGCGCGAGGTAGGCGACGTTGCCGAGCAACGCAGTCAACGGTGTACGAAGTTCATGCGAAGCGTCCGCGAGGAAGCGGCGCTCCGCCTCGCGCGCGCGCGCGAGACTCGCGAGCATCGCGTTCAGTGTGCGAGTCAGACCGAGGAGCTCGTCGCCTGACGTCGGCTCCGGCAAGCGGCGTGACGGATCCCCGGTGCGCTCGATCTCGGCCGCCGAGCGCGCGAGCCGCGCGAGCGGCGAAAGCGCGCGTCCCATCAACGCTGCCAGCGCGAGCGCTGCCAGGGCGGCGGCGACCAGTGCCCCGACGACCACGAAGAGGTGCACGCTCGCCAACGTCGAGGACACATCGTGGGTAGAACCGGCGACCGCCACGGCTCCGCCCGCTGCGGGACCTCCGGTCTCGGCCAGCGGTGCGAGGTACACACGCAGGTGATCCGAGCCCAGGTCGACACTGGTGTAGCGGGGGACGCCGCGAGCGACGACGCCCCGCATGAGGGCGTCGACGGGCACGACGCGCCCCGCAAGTGCAAGGGAACGCGCGACGATGCGATCACGCCGATCGACGACCTCCACGTCGAGCTGCTGCCCGCCCAACGGAGCATCCAGCGCACCGGGAGACGTCAGGAGCGCCGGGGCAGCCGCGCTCAGCTGGGCGACCTCGACCGCCCGCTGGCGCAAAGCGCGGTCGAGGGATCCATTCAGATGCCGTGCCACGAGGACGTCGACCACGACTCCGACGACCACCAATGCGAGGAGGACGGCGACCGCGGCAGCGACGACCGAGCGGACCCGCAGCGAGCGTGGCATCACCGATCGAGCAGGAAGCCGACGCCGCGAGCCGTTCGGATGAGCTCGGGCTCACCCAGCTTGCGCCGCAAGTACGACACGTAGCGGTCGACGACATTCGGGTTCGCAGCAGCCGAGCTGCCCCAGACGCGTTCCAGTGCAAGCTCACGGCTCACAACACGGCGCGGATTGCGGAGAAGCAGCTCGAGCAGGTCCGCCTCGCGCGCGCTCAACGAGACGTCCTCGCTGCCGCGCCGGGCCTGACGCGCCTGCACGTCGAAGACGAGATCACCGAAGGTGAGCAGCTCGGGCGGCTCCTCGCCCCGCCGCAGGAGCGCGCGCACCCGGGCCAACAGCTCCTCGGGCGCGAAGGGCTTGACGAGATAGTCGTCGGCGCCCGCGTCGAGGCCCGCAACGCGATCTGGAACCGTGACGCGCGCCGTCAACATCAGTACGGGCAGCGCCAATCCCTTGCCGCGAATCCGCCGGCAGACTGCGAACCCGTCGAGATCGGGAAGACCGACATCGAGGACCAGGAGATCCGGGACCGACCGTTCGATCGCAGCGAGCGCCTCTCCACCGCCGGGAGCCGCCGTCACGTCGTATCCCTCCGCCGCGAGGGTGCGCTCGAGCATCCTTCGAACCGCCCGATCATCCTCCACGACCAGGATTGCGGCGTTCACAAGCGCAGCGTAGGCCAGAGCCCGGCACGGGCAGCTGGAACACCGTCAGTCGCCCACGACAGAGGCCGTGGGTGAGCGGCCTTTCGACCGCCCACCGTGCCCCCGACCCTTCGGTTACACGCCGTGCTCGATGGTGGAGAGCTGAATGTCCTCGCTGGGCCCGGTTGTCGAGATCGCCTCGAGCATCCCGACACCTGGTTCGTAGAACTTGTTCTCGTTCTTGGGCTCGAGCAGCGAGTAGTCCTTCGTCTGCAGGACGTTCCCTGCGTAACTGCCAAACGGAACCGAGCGAGAGGCGGTCACGCTGAGCACCTCGCCGGCATCCTGCGCGGCGCCGGGAGCATTTTCCTGGCAGTAGCGGTCACCGACCGTCGGCGACGCCTCCATGATGTATCCCGGCTGTGCGCCGTCGACTCCGGCGGTCCAGGATCCATCATGGGTACCCGCAGGCAATTGGGTCGCGAACTCGCCGAAGTACCAGACGTTGCCCTGGTCGTCTTGCCCGTACCAGTCGAGCGTGTCCTCGGTCAGCACGCCCGATTCGAACACTTGATCACGAACCTCGACGGTTTTCACGCCGGCGATCGTCGATACGTTGCGCGTGACGTACACGATGTCGACGACCGGCGTCTGCTTGACGGTCCCGTTGTAGGTGAACCGCGTCCCTGGCACGAGCGGGAAGTACTGATTGTCGATCGTCGTGGATTTGTGGAAGTTGGCCGAGTTGAAGCTCGGACACGTGGGCGCGGGTCTCGACCCAGGACCATTCCCAGGCGACGCATAGGCGATCGGAACCAGCAACCCCAAACCGAGCATCAACCCGCCGAAGACCAGCGTCCGACGGATGCGTCTCATCTCGTCCCCCCTTCCTCGCAGGTCGACCGAGCCTAGCCCCGGAAGATGAGCGGATCGTGAGTGCCCTCGGGCGGCCGCCGGCCTCCTTCTTGACATATTCCTATATGGGTATATGATTGCTTTCATGGCTCGGGCGGCGACCACAGCAGATGCGTTCAACGCGGTCGCCGAGCCCAGGCGGCGGCAAATCCTGGACGTCCTCGCGGGCGGGGAGCGCCCGGTGAACGACCTGGTGCGCCAACTCGGGCTGGCCCAGCCACAGGTGTCCAAACACCTCCGAGTGCTCAGGGAAGTGGGAGTGGTGAACGTGCGCGAGGAAGGACGGATGCGCGTGTACCGGCTGAACGGCCACGCGCTCAAGCCGATCCACGACTGGGTGAAGAACTACGAGCGCTCGTGGTCGGATCGGTTCGACCAGCTGGACGTCGTGCTGGTGGACCTCAGGCAAAAGGAGGAGGAAGGAGATGGCAATGACGAGTAGTGGGACGGCGCTGCTGACGCTCCCCACGGATGAGCAGATCCTCATCACGCGGGAGTTCAACGCGCCCAAGCACCTGGTCTACGAAGCGTGGACCACGCCCGAGCTGGTCAAGCGCTGGTGGCACGCCAACCGCGGCGAGATGACTGTCGTCGAGATCGACCTGCGCGTCGGCGGCAAGTGGCGGTACGTAATGGTCGCCGACGACGGATTCGAGGTCGGTTTCCACGGTGAGTACCGTGAGATCGTCCCCGACGAACGGATCGTCTCGACCGAAATCTACGAGGGTCTGCCCGAAGGGGTGTCCGAAGAGGAGGGGGCAACCGTCAACACTGCGACATTCACCGAGGCAGACGGACGCACGACCGTCACGCTCCTCGTCCAGGCAACGAGCAAGGTATCCCGGGACGCCATCATCGACTCGGGGATGGAGGCCGGCCTGCAGGACGCATTGGACCTCCTCGAGCAGGTCTCGATCTCGCTTCGCTGAGACGCGTCGCCGTCCAGAGGCCATCGGGACATCGCGTCCCGGTGGCCTCAACCCTTGCACTCGGCCAGGACTTCGCGGATGACGTGGCGGGCATTGTCTGCCACCGCGGCGTTCGTGTCCCGGTAGTACGGGAGTTGGATGAGGGCGACAGAGAAGGCCCAGCCGCGACCTCGGGCCCACGTCGCGTCATCGATGCCAAGCTCGTGGTGAAAGACCTTTCTTGCGTCGGCCGGGAGGAGGTTCCACCCGACGATGAGGTCGCAGGCCGGATCGCCCACGCCCAGACCGGCGCAATCGATGACCGCGGTGAGCCGCCCGCCTCGGAGCAGCAGGTTCCCCGGTGACAGGTCTCCGTGCACCCACACCGGTGGGCCGGACCAGGCAGGCGTCTGAAGGGCTGCTTCCCAGGCAGCAGCGGTCGCGTCCGTGTCGATCGTTTCCTCGAGCTCGGCAATCGCGATCCGAGTCGGATCGTCTCGCAGTACCAGCGGCACACCGCGCGAA
>VAWR01000036.1:19301-21440 GCA_005885245.1 Actinomycetota bacterium
ACCCTTTGCGAGCGGGAGCGGCAGCTCGACCGGAAGCAGTGGCGCAAGCAAGGGCAGCCACCTCAAGTCCTTGTCCACCTCACCGACGGCCCGCTGAATTCGCGGGAGGCGCACGACCATGCCGTCACCGATCCGATACAGCGCGTGGTCTGTCCCCGCGGAGGGGACAGGCTGAATGGGGAGCGCCGACCATTCCGGGAACTGTGCGGCGAGCAGCCTTCGAACCAGATCGACGCCGGTGTCCACCTCGTCCACGTGCATCTTGCGATCAGCCAAACGGTCCACCCTGCTTCACGCGCAGCAGGTATTCCTCGCGGTTCAGAGGGTTGTTGTCCGAGCGTCGCCGGGTCGGGATCGTCCCGCTGACTCGTTCGTAGCGGTCGAACGCACATTCCAGGACGCCTTCGCCACGCGTCAGGGCGGGCAGCTCTCGCCGCAGCTCGTGTACCCCAGCAGCGGGAATGTCGCCCTTCAGGGTGCACGAGGAACCCCGAATCGTCGGCGTTTGTGGGACGGCCCGCAGCCGTGCCAGCACCGGTAGCAGCGGTCCGAGCGCGTCCGGAGGGACCTCGAGCCGAAAACGGTGGATCGGCTCGTGCACCATCGTGCCGGCCTGCTTCAGCGCGCTCATCAAGACGAGCGGTGTCAGGCCGCGGAAGTCCGCGCCGGTGCTCGACATGCTCTTGTTGAACCGCTGGTGCGCATGGCTCTGCCGCGGCAGGTAGCCGGAGTGCGTCATCGTGACCGTGCAGTCGGTCACGTGCCAGCCGTAGATGCCTTGCTGAAGCGTCTCGCGAACGGTGTCCTCGACTGCGCGGAAGAACGCGAGCGGCATTGCACCCAGCTCCACTTCGAGCCGAAACTCGACGCCGGACTCGACCGTGGCCGGCTCGATCCGGAATCCGACCGTGGCGAGGAATGGATTAGGGGACTCTCTGAGTCTCTCGACGGCCGCACCGCTGCCGATCGGTCGTTCGATGCAGATCGTCGTGGTCTCGCGGAAACCGACGTCGATGTCGTAGTCGGCTGCGAGCGTGGCCTGAATGACCTCTTTCTGCACCTCGCCGTAGAGCGAGACGGAGATCTCCTGCCGGGTGTCGTCCTGGCGCACGTTGATCAGCGGGTCTTGCTCGGCTAGTTGAGTGAGCGCGACGTGGAGAGCGCCCTTGTCCTCGGGACTGCGCGGAACGACAACCGTCTCGAGTGTCGGCGGGGCAAAGTGGTGCTGGTCGCCGATCGTTCGGGAGTCGCCGATCGCGTCGCCGATCTGGATCTCGCCGAGACCCCAGAGTTTCCCGATCTCTGCTGCGCTGACCGAACCACGTTGCTCGGTCGAGCCGCGGTCGAAGACGCTGATTGCGGTCACCTTCCGCTCTCCCTCCGCGCTGAATCGCAGCCGATCCCGCGTTCGCACCGTCCCCGAGAACATGCGGACGTAGGCGATCTTCTCGCCGGCCGAGCCGCGCTCGATCTTGAAGACGGTCCCCGAAACTGGGCCATCCACGTCACGTTCGGCCGCAGGCAGGAGCTCCGCAATGCCTGTCATCAGCGAATCGACGCCGGCTCCGGTGAGCGCCGAGCCGAAGAACACGGGGTGCACAAGCGCCCGCCTGGTCTGCGCCGCAAGCTCCCCGCGGAGTCGGGACCAAGGAACGCTCGTCTCGTCGTCGACGTACGCAGCGAGGATCGCATCGTCGCGCTCAGCAAGCAGATCGGCGAGCCTGGCCGCGAAGGTGGCTTCGGCCGCGCCGAAGCGCGTGAAGTCGGCGGTGGGCGTGCCGAGATCCCGCACCGAACCCATCGCGACGATCGCAGGCGACATTCGTTCGGAGATGCTCTCCAGGACGCGCTCGTACCGGGCGCCGCGACGGTCGATCTTGTTCACGAAGATCAGCGTGGGAACGCCCAGCCGCTGTAGCGCCCGCATCAACACGCGGGTTTGCGGTTGCACACCTTCGACGGCGGAGATCACCAGCACGGCGCCGTCGAGCACGTTCAAGACACGTTCCACCTCGGCGATGAAGTCCGGGTGGCCGGGCGTGTCGATCAGATTGACGGTGACGTCATCGATGGCGAACGACACGACGGCGGACTTGATCGTGATGCCGCGGCGCTGCTCGAGCTCCAGCGAATCGGTCT
>VAWR01000160.1 GCA_005885245.1 Actinomycetota bacterium
GCCTATCCTGGTAGACGGCTGGTAGACGGACTGTGCGTGACCGCGCCCGCGCGGTAGCTCCGTGCCGCCGATCTGGCGGCCGAGAGTAGGCGGGATCCCCCGTCCGAGGGACTACGCCGGTCCCTCCAACGCATCGTCCTCTAATGTTCTTCGTGCCGGCGTCCGATGGAACACGGATGCGGCGGCTGTCCTCATGGCTGGGGCGGCTCAGTTTGGTCGTCCTTCCGGTGCTCTTCCTAGTCGGCTGTGCTGAAACCGACACGGTTTCGCGTGCCCCGCACACGCTGGTGCATATCTCTGAGAAGGACTTTCGGATCGTGGTCGAGCCTGGCCGCATCCCGGCAGGCGATGTCGAGCTGGTCGTCAGAAACCAGGGACCGGACACACACGAGCTGATCATGGTTCGCTCGAGTGGTTCACAGCCACCGCTCCGTCGGGATGGCTTGACGGTCGACGAGGAAGCGTTGCACGAGGTCGGCGCCGTTGACGGAGTCGATCCCCACGGCGTGCAGCGGGTCCGGCTACGCCTGGCGCCCGGCCGGTACGAACTGTTTTGCAACATGGCCGGACACTTCATGGCGGGAATGCACGGCGAACTGGTGGTCGACTGAAGATGCGCAGGCGGGCGGACTTTCGGCCATTCGCCACCGGTGGGCGGCGTCCGATCCTCGCGATTCTTCTGACCTTCGCGGTGTTCTCGACCGTGAGCGTGGCCTCGTCCATCTCGGCTACGAAACACTCCCAACATCGCGCCTCGGTTGTCGAGGTCGCCGCGCGCCAGCGCACGCTCGCTGAGCGCTACGTCAAGGAAGTCCTGTTGGCGCGCACTGGAGCGCGCGTCGATCCACACTACACCGCGTCGGTCCTGGCCCGGAGCGCCGCCGCCCTCCTGAACGGCGGAACCGCTCCGCCCGTGTATGGAGACGATGACGAGACGACGCTCTCGCCCGCGAAGGGCGCCACGCTGCGCGCGCAGCTCGCGCAGGAACGGAGACTGGTCGTCGACCTGACGGCTACTGGAAGCACGCTGCTTGCGCACGGCTCAGTCGCACGCGTTCCGCTGACAGCGAACGAGCGGCTCGAGCTGACGGATCCCATACTGCGGCTTCGAGTCCTCGCAGCGCTGACATCGAACGTCTCACTCAATGCTGCTCGAACGCTTGCAAGCTCTACCGATCGCAACATCAATCATCTGATTGTTCTCCAAGCAGTGCTCGGTGCAGCCGGATTGCTCGCGTCACTTCTGTTGGGTTGGGCGCTGATCCTCGCGACCAGACGGCAGACCGCCCACTTCCGAAGCCTTGTCACTTCGTCCACGGATCTCGTCCTGGTGCTCGGCACCGATGGATGTCGCTACGTGAGCCGCTCCGTAACGGAGATGGTCGATCGCGGAGAAGCCGAGCTTCTCGGTAGCGGCTTCGAAGGGCTTTTGCACTCGGACGACCGCGTGGCTGTCGACTCCGCAGCTGTTCACGGGGGCCCGCCGGAGATCGTCTTTCGAGTGCTCAACGCAGCCGGCGAATGGCGGCACCTGGAGGCGCATGTGACCGACCTGCGCCAGGAGCGGTGGGTCCGTGGCGTCGTTCTCAATGCGCGAGACGTCACGGAACGAATCAAGCTCGAAGAGCAGTTGACACACCAGGCATTCCACGACAACTTGACGGGTCTGCCGAATCGAGCTCTGTTTCGTGATCGACTCGATCAGGCTCTCGCTCGTGCCAAACGCTCCAACGAGCTTGTTGCCGTCCTCCTCGTCGACCTCGATGGCTTCAAGCAGGTGAACGACAGCCTTGGCCACGATGCCGGCGATCGGCTCTTGCGCGAGGTCGCGCAAAGGTTCAAGCACATCGTGCGAGAGAGCGACACAGTGGCTCGCTTTGGCGGCGACGAATTCGCGCTCCTGCTCGAATACGTGACAGAGCGCGACGTTGTGGCTCTTGCGCAGCGGCTGCTCGACGGCGTAGCCCGACCGGTCGTCATCGCCGGCCGCGATGTCTCTCTCGGGGCAAGCATCGGCATCGTCCTCAATTCAGGCTCAGGCCACAGCGAAGAACTCGTCCGCGATGCGGATGTCGCGATGTACGCCGCAAAGGATGCCGGTCGAAATCGCTACGAGATCTTCTGCCCCGAGATGGCCAGAAAGGCGGGCGAACTCCTCGGCATCGAGCATGAGCTCCGCCTCGGGTTGGAACGCGGTGAGTTCAGTCTCCACTACCAACCGGAGGTAGAGCTCGCGACGAACCGAATCGTCGGCGCCGAAGCGCTTCTTCGCTGGCAATCACCGACTCGTGGCTCGGTTCCTCCTGCGCGTTTCATTCCGATCGCTGAAGCGACCGGGCTGATCATGCAACTCGGTGAGTTCGTCCTCCGGCAAGCGTGCCTGCAGACTGCCGAGTGGCGCCGCGGCGGTCTCGTGACCGACTCGTTCGTGACCTGGGTGAACGTCTCGGGGAAGCAGCTGAGCAGCGGGACGCTTGGAGCAGTCGTCCGCGAGGCGCTCGAAGTCGCCTCGCTCTTGCCAAGCGTGCTCGGATTGGAGGTGACCGAGACAGCGGTGGTCGAGGACGGGCTCGCGGGCGATCGAGCCAGAGGCGAGCTGAAGAAGTTGCACGAACTGGGTGTGCGAATCGCGATCGACGACTTCGGAACGGGCTTCTCCTCGCTCGGCCAGCTCCGTCACTTCCCGATCGACATGATCAAGGTCGATGGCTCGTTCGTTCAGGGGACCGTCGACGATCCGAAGGATGCGGCGATCACGGCCCACCTCGTCAACCTCGCTCACGCTCTCGGCCTCGTCGCGGTGGCTGAGGGAATCGAGTCCGAAGGGCAGCTGGATTCGCTGCAGGATTTCGGCTGCGATCTCGGTCAGGGGTACCTGTTCGCCCGGCCGATGCCGGCAGATCAGATCCGTGAGCTCCTCGCGTCTGCAAGACCAGAACGCGCGAATCCGGACTCTGCTGTCGCCTGAACAACCCGGCACGAGCTGTCTACGTGCGGCTAACTGATCGGGCCTGTTTCACGGTTGGGCGCCGTCAACGTCAGCGACCGGATCGCTTCTCCATCCTGCGCGCTCCCAGGCACCGCTGGCTCCTCAAGGCAAGGCTGCAGTGCCCCCGGCCGGAATCGAACCAGTGCACGCGGTTTAGGAAGCCGCTCGACTGATGCATCCGGGGTGCTCTTGTGTCCGCCGAGTCCGTCCAGTCCGGGTTCGACCGTCCGTTGGGTACCTGTGAGTACGCGGGAGTCCGTGTAGTTCCGGCCTGTCTTGGTAGACGCTGCATAGAGCCTTGCGTCTCACTTACTCGCGTCGGACACGGGGTGCTCGACGCCGGCCACCAGCTATGCGACGCCGGGTAGGAAGAACAGACCTGCGAGAACTGACGTAATTACCTCTCGCTCCCGATTGCCGAGAAGACCGAGGTATCGGGTGACAGCGGCCGTTCGCGTGTGGACGCCGAGCTTGGCGTAGACGTTCTCGAGATGCCTCCGCACCGTCGTCGGTGCGATCAAGAGGATCTCGGCGATCTCTGGGTTAGTTTTCCCGAGGGCAACCCACTCGAGGATCTCGCTCTCGCGCGGGGTCAATCCCGGCTCATCATGTTCTCCCTCGGGCAGCGGCACGCGTCAACATGCTCGCAGTTCGTTGCAAAAGCGTCAAGCAAGGCTTTCTGTCCGGAGAAATGGGCCTGCAAAAGATGTGACGAATGACCAATGGTCTTCCGGCGCGGCCGCGATGACGATTGTTTCAGCCCGCGGGAGTGGACCCCGGCAGAAACTCCGGGAGGGGAGAATGACAATCAGACGCTTCGTATCGTCATGCGTAATCGTCTTAGCGGTCGCGCTTGCCGCAGTGGCCATTGCGCAGGCCAACGAGGTGACGAAGTGGAACAACATCGCGGTCAACACCGTGCTCGCCCAGCCGCCGATCACTTCGGCGCCACCCGCGGCAGCTGTGTTCGTGGCGATGGTCCAGGGCGCCGTTTACGGGGCCGTCAACGCGATCGAGCGACACCAGCGGCCCTACCTCGTGACACGAAGGTTCCCGATGGCGTCGATGGACGCTGCAGCTGCGACGGCGGCGTTTCGCGTGCTCGACGCGCTCTTCCCGGCGCAGCACGCGATGCTGCAGGCGGAGTACGACGCCTCGCTTGCGGCGATTCCCACCGGGAGCCTCAAGGACACCGGCGTGCGGGTCGGGCAAGCGGCCGCCGACGCGATGCTCGCCGAGGGCCACGACGGCCGCCAGGTGCTGCCGTGCGCGTTCGCGGCCGGGGCGGGTGTGTGGCAGCCCCTGGCAGGGCCGACAGGAGCACCGCTGTGCGATCCGAGCCCGTGGGTGGCGAACGGCGTGACGTTCATGGTGGAGAGCGCGTCGCAGTTCCGCACTGACGGGCCCTACCCGCTCACCAGCGCTGCCTACGCTGCCGACTTCAACGAGGTCAAGGAGCTGGGCTCGCTGAACAGCACCACACGTACCCTGGAGCAGAGCCACATCGCGGTCTTCTGGCAGAGCAACCCGGCCGCGAACTACAACGGCGTCGCTCGCAGGTTGGCCGAGGAGCAATCACTCGGCGTGACCGACAGCGCCGTTCTATTCGCGATGCTCGATCTGACCGCGGCCGACGCCATCATCACCTGCTGGAACGACAAGTACTACTGGAACTTCTGGCGGCCGATCACAGCGATCCGCGAGGCCGATATCGATGACAATCCGGCGACTGTGGCCGATCCGGACTGGAAGCCGTTGTTCGACCCGTCGCTCGACTCGTCAATCGCGGGAGTCGGCCCGGCGTTGATCACGGCGCCGTATCCGGACCATCCGTCCGGCGCCACCTGCTACGGCAGTGCGAGCATGCATGCCTTGCAGTCCTTCTTCGGGACCGACGAGATGAGGTTCTACGTCACGAGCAGTCGCTTCCCGGGCGAGCAGCGTTACTTCGACCGCTTCTCGGACGTGCCCAAGCAGCTGATCGAGGCGCGGATCTGGAACGGCCTGCATTTCCGAAACGCCGACGTCCAGGCAGCGAACCTCGGGCGCGAGGTCGAGCGCTACATTCACGTGCACCATTTCGCATCCGTGCACTGAGACTGGAGCCGTGGAGCGGCCTTCGGGGTCGCTCCGCGGCGTTCGGGCGTTCGGGATGCCCCCGACCGGAATCGAACCAGTGCACGCGGTTTAGGAAACCGCTGCTCTATCCACTGAGCTACGGGGGCCCGGCCGGAGGGTAGCGTCAGATCAGTGGCCGGCGAACCCCGCCCCAAAGGAGTCGGGTCCGTATGCCGTCTCCGCGCAAG
>VAWR01000037.1 GCA_005885245.1 Actinomycetota bacterium
GACGACGATCGTCGCCAGGGATTCGCCTTCAACATCTTCAGCCACGATCAACAGCGGCTTGCCCGCCTGGATCACCTGCTCCAAGACAGGCAGGATGTCTTTTATGGCGCCGATCTTCTGGTTCGCGACCAGGATGTACGGGTCCTCGAGGACGGCCTCCATCCGCTCGGCGTCGGTGATCATGTACGGCGACAGGTAGCCCTTGTCGAACTGCATGCCCTCGGTGAACTCGAGCTCGAGGCCGAACGTCTGGCCCTCCTCGACGTTGACCACGCCGTCCTTGCCGACCTTCTCGATCGCGTTCGCGATCACGTCGCCGATCTCGCGCTCGCGGGCGGAGATGGTGGCGACGCGGGCGATGTCCTCCTTGCCCGACACCTCTTTCGATTGGGTCTTCAGGTTCTCGACGACGGCGTCGACGGCCTGCTCGATGCCGCGCTTCAGTGCCATCGGATTCGCGCCCGCGGCCACATTCTTCAAGCCCTCGCGCACAATCGCCTGTGCGAGCAGCGTCGCCGTCGTTGTGCCGTCGCCGGCGACGTCGTTCGTCGATGTCGCGACCTCGCGTACGAGCTGTGCGCCCTGGTTCTCGAAGACGTCCTCGACCTCGATCTCACGCGCGATCGTGACGCCATCGTTCGTAATCGTCGGCGCGCCGAACTTCTTGTCGAGCACCACGTACCGTCCCTTCGGGCCAAGCGTCACTCTGACCGCATCGGCGAGGATGTTCACGCCTCGCTCGAGCGCGCGGCGCGCATCCTCATTGAACTTCAACTCCTTGTGAGCCATCTCATTTCCTCCTAAGAAAATGCGAGCTAAGCGGTGGCGCCCGCAAGCTTGCGTTTGCGCTTGCCGCCCGTACCTACGACCTTGGCGAGCACGTCCGACTCACGCAAGATCAGAACCTCGTCGGTGCCGAGCTTGATCTCGGTCCCACCGTACTTCGAGAAGATGATCTCCTCGCCCTCGGCGACGTCCATCTTGATGTACTTCCCGTCCTCGTCGCGGGCTCCCGGTCCGACCGCCAATACACGGCCGCGCTGCGGCTTCTCCCTCGCCGTGTCCGGCAGAACGATCCCGCTGACCGTCAACTCCTCCTCATCGAGGACCTCGACGATCAAACGGTCACCAAGCGGCTGTAGATTCATGAAAGGCCTCCCTAAAGGGTGTCTCTGTCGGTCTCTCTCGTAGTGGTTTTTGTGCCGAGCTATCAAGAGGTCCGTGGAAGGCCCTCCTGACTCGAACATCGCCGAGCCTTACGCGAACGCGGCAACCCCGTTCGTGACTGCCGCGCTGCTGGACTCGCAGGCGATCACCGGGCCTGCTGTGATCTTCGGGGTGTTCGGGAGTGCGTCTTCGAGCTTCTGCTCCCGCACCCACTGTGCGGCCAGCCGCGTCGACTCGTGCGCCTGCGCCGAACTCTCGAACAGCCCGACCGAGGTCAGCACGCCCCCACCGGCGTCGATCAGGTAGTAGCCGCCGAACCCAGGCAACTCGCGCAGCTGCGGCAGCAAGCTGTCGCCAACCTTTCTCGTCACTTCCTCGGAGCGCACCTTGTCGATCCCCTCGTAGCGGCGCACAGTCGCATACATGTGATTGCCTCCATCTCTCTCGACTTGCCGACGGCGACCCTGAAACGGGACCGCCCGATGCACTTAAACCTTGTGTGTAAGTCGGAGAGGAAAGTCGGAGCCTCGACGGCTTCCGCGCTAGGTCTACGCGCTTTCCAATTGTACCTGAAGATTTGTGCTGAGGATCACAAGCTCCTGGATAACCTCAAGGCTAGGAGGTCCCCCTGCTCTGAAAAGGAGTGGCCGAGCTCCTGGAAGCGGGTCAGTCGTTGCTCGTAGGCGAGTGTCGCGCTCCGAGAAAGTCGGCGTCCGCGCGGGCGATCAGTTCCTGGAGACTGTCGGCGGGCTCGGCCTCGGCAAGACCGAACGTGATCGAGTGGTCCGCGTCGGCCGCTGCCAGTGCTGCGGCGATCTTCTCGAAGCGTGCCCTGGCCTCGGGCACGCCGAGGTTCGACATTGCGCAGAGCAGCTCGTCGCCGCCGTAGCGCACGATCACATCGTAGGGGCGGACATTCGCGCGAAGGGTCTCGCCGAGGAGCCGCAGCAGCGCGTCGCCCGCCAGATGACCCTGACTGTCATTGACCGCTTTGAGGCCGTCGACGTCGACGAAAGCAAGCACGAGCCCGGCGCCCGTGCGGTGCGCACGCTCGAGCTCACGCGACACCTCCTCAAGACCGAGCTTGCGCGTCCACGCGCCCGTCAATTCGTCCGTCGTCGCGAGCTTCAAGCTCTCTGCGGATTTGGCGCGGTCCCGACGTGCCTCGGCGCGTTCACGGGCTGCCTCTTCCCGGTCGGCGGCCGCCCGTGCCCGATCGTCGGCTGCTTTGGCACGATCGGCCGCAGCCCGTGCCCGGTCGCGCTCGGCGCGCAGAAGAATGTCCTCCCGACTCGCGTCCGCGTCGTCCTGCAAATCGTGCAGACGAGCCAGCTCATCACGACCCTCCGCGCCCCGATCACGAAGCTCGGCAGCCCGATCACGATCCCCCGCCGTTCCCAGCCTCGCCGCGGCACTCTCAGCGCGCACCACCGACACGGCGTCACGGTCCCGACCCGACCGCTCCCGCGCCAGAGCGCTTCGGTGGTAGCTGATCGCATCGCCACCGGCCGCGAAATCATCGTCGGCAGCGTGCTGATCCTCATCCGCGCTTCGTTGATCGCGCTCACTCGCAGTCTGGTCGTGATCCGACCAAGTCTGATCCTGATCACTCGTCGTCTGGTCGCGATCACTCGCCCCCTGGTCGCGATCACTCGCGCCGTGGTCACGCACCTCATCAACCGCACCGGTCGGGAGCTCGGCGCCGCAGGACGCGCACCTCGGAACCCCTGTTGCTTCGCCGCAGGCTGGACACTTCACAACCTTCGCCATGACCCTCCCATTCCCGAGCGACCGCCCGGCGAGATTCCGATGGTAGCTGCTTGAGCGGTTTTTGGCCCCTGGAACTCCGTAAACCCATCCCTCATTGATCGCGGCGATGATCCTCCCCGGCGCGGCTCCGGCAGTCTCGAGATCCGTCGACGTTCAAACGGCCCGTTTTGGGCCGATTGGGATGCAACAGTTATGGAACAGAGAGGGCGCAACCCGTGGCAAACGTTCACCTCGCCGAACAGCGGAAAGTGCGTTGAAGTAGCGCCCAACCTTTGCCAGCGGCTGCCCGCCGTTGCCGTTTGGATCGCGTGGCAAGAAGGGGATCGACGGTTCGAGTCCGTCAGAGGGCTCTGGCAAGTTCCTGCAGTTCAGCTCCCTTTGTTAGCCAGTGTGGCACGGTTTCGCGCCTCGACGTCCACCGAGCGTCCGGCGGCTTCCGTGCTCGCGTTCGGCGTGGCTTCGGAAGCCGGTTGTCGTGCGGGTTTGGCGGCTTCGGCAGCGGCGTCCACCCAGCGTCCACGGCGCGTTCTAGCGCGAGCGCGCCGAGCAGCGAGGCGACGATGCTCAGGTCCCAGACGCATGCGATCGGATCGGCCGCGGTCGCGGCGCGGAGTGAACCCCCATCGGTGCTCGTGGAGAAGAACGCGTCATGGTGCAGTTCGTTCTCCTGTTCCCACCAATCGACGAAGACGAAGTTGCCGCCGCGCCCGCCCGGGCGGGTGGCGGTCGCCGATCGAGCCATGGTCGCCGAGTCGCCGAAACCGTTGCCGCCAGATGCGCTCCTCAGGCCTTTGCTGGGTCGGGCCAAGCCATAGTTGATGTGTTCGCCGGCGCAGGCGGTCTCGCCTTAACTATCGGCGGTGGAGAGCGTCGCAAGGAAGCTCCTGACCAGCTCGACAAGCTCGTCGGGGTGATCCCAGATGATGCCGTGTCCGGCGTTCTCGATCAGCCGCAGGGCCGCGTATTCGCTTGGGATCGCGGCCGCGACCTCCGCAGCGGCCTCGGCAGGGGTGATGGGATCCCGCCCGCCCGCGATGATCAGGACCGAGCGCCGGACCGCTGCCAGGTCTCGCCGAAGGTCGAACGCGCGGTACTCCCCGTGTAGCGCGTAGAACCGCTCGTTGACGAGTGGCCGCCAGATGGCGCGTGCCATGATTTCTGGCGGGACCGATTGACCGACGGCAAGGGGGAAGCAGACGCGAAACCAGTCTTCCCTAGCCTCTGGACTCGGGTCGTCGAGGTCGCGCGCAGCGACGGCGCGCACATCGGGCCCCCCGAGCTCGTCGAACTTGTCGAGGATCAAGTCGCGCGTGAACCGCGCCGCGGGGCTGACGGCGATCGTCGCCGCCGGCTCGGACGGGAACATGGATGCGTACTTGAGCGCGACGAAAGCTCCGAAGGAAACACCGAGGACGACCGGCCTCTCAAGTCCGAGCGCCTCGACAAGTCGATGAACGTCCGTTGCCCATGTCTCCAACACCCATTGGTCATCGTTGCCGTCATCGCTGCGGCCATGCCCGCGTTGGTCGACGTAAACCACGTACGCGAACTCGGCCAGCGCCGGTCCGACCGTGCTCTTCAGCAACGAGTGGTCGAATCCAGGGCCTCCATGCAGCAGGATGGCCGTCGGTCGCTCACGAAGCTCCTGCCCGTCTGCGACCCACTGAGAACCGGCTGTGTCGACGAACAGCCGGACATCGCCAATGTCGATCAACATCCGGAATGTGACGCTCGCGCGTCAGGGGCGGCCCGGCGCGCCCGCCCGGCCGCCGACGGGATCACGCCACGGTTGATCATGCTCGTGGCTCCGCAGACCACGATTCGATGATACGACGACGCGCCCTGAGCCCTCGACGCGTGGCTCAGCCCGACACGCCGCCCACCCGGTGGAGCCTTACCTGTCCTGTTAGGCGGCAGCTTGCATCGCCTCCTCGGCTTGCGGCTCGGATTCAACCGGTGCGAGCGCTTGATCGCCCAGTTCGCGCAGGAGGTGGTGGGCGCGGCGGCAGAGCTTGCGGGCGACCGAGAGGCAGGCGCGGCTGTGGTCGATCCGGCCTGCGACCTGGAGGTAATAGTCGTGGTCAGGGGAGCTGCGGCGCGCCGACTGGTGGGCGGCCCCGAACAGCGCCCAACGCAACAGCTCGGGACCCTCGTGTGAGAGGTGGCCCGCTGCGCGCTTGTTGTCTGACTGATGGACGGTGACGTCCAGCCCGCTGTGGCGGACGGCGTCGTCGGAGCTCGCGAAGCGGCGACAGTCACCTCGCTCGGCCAGGATCGCGGTCGCGCTGATCGCACCAACGCCGTAGAGGTTGGCGATCAGGGCACGGCAGCCGCGCTGGCGGCGGGCGAACGCGCACAGCGCCCGGTCGAGCGGCGCCAATTCGCGATCGATCGCGTCGATCATGCGTAGCGCCAGCGAGACGAGCTCACGCCCGGCCGGGGAGAGCTCCGCCTCACGAGGGCCTCCCGGCCGGTGCGGGTGCGCGGCCTCAACCCGGCCGGCACACCCTGGTGGAAGAGCTGCGCCTGCAGCCGCTGCTGCCAGGCGGTGCGCTGATCGATCAACACCTTGCGCATCCGCACACGCGTGCGCAGCTCGAGCAGGTGCGCTGGCGGGATCCACGACTCCGGCAGCTCGCCCGCGAGCAGCAGCTTCAGCTGCAGATCGCAGTCGGCGCTGTCGGTCTTCGCCCCGTCCCCTCCGGTGAACTCGGCCTCACAACCCGCGAACTGCTCAAGCCACTCCCGCACCGCTCCTCGCGTCGCCGGCACGATCCGGCCCCGCCTAACCTCACCCGACCCGCGGTCGAGCGTCTTGTACCTGATCTGCCTTCGATGCACATCCAACGCCACTACGATCCTCATCTGCACCTCCTCGAGCTCCGTCGACATCAACGACACCGCGTGGGTAACACGCTTGAGCCGAGGAGGTCTCACTACATGTCATCTTTATGGAGCCCCGTGGTTGCAACCGGCCGCAATCGCTGGCAAATCAACGGGCCCTCGAAACGGCGAAAACAAGCGAAATCCGTTGCCACCGGCTGCCACCGGTTGCCTGAGAAGTTCCATGGTAAGCAGGGCGTCTGCCGTGGGCTGCCACCCGTTACGGGGAGATCCCCTCCCTGAGAAGGAGGGGGTCGATGTCTAACTGCAGCGGCTGAGCGCTATCTCGTGCGGCAGCCCGGGCAGGGACACTGATCGCATCCGCAGCCTGTGCATGCCTGGCAGATCATGTCTCAATGATCTCGGCCGCACCCGTTGAGACGAGACCGTCCGAGACCAGCTGGTTCCTTCCGTCTGACGGCCCAATACTCAGTTATCTGCTGACCAGATGACCTCCGGCTTGAGCGACCGGGGACATGCCGAAACCGCGGTATTCAGCTGTCACGCATCGCGCGGTAGCGATTAAGCGAGACGAAAGATCTCCTCGAGCGGCGCCGGCCCGTGAACCTGGACGCGTTCTTCCAGAAAGTCGGCCATCGCGTCCTGCCACCGTGCGTTGACTTCCTGCGCGCTGAGGTACGTCTCGGCGCGTGCGAGATCGTTGGTCTCGAAATACCCGAACATCTCGTTCCCCGCGCGGAAGATCGTGTAGTTCCGGATTCCTGCGTCCTTCAGCGCCTCGAGCATCTCCGGCCACACCTCGCGGTGGGCAAGAACGTACTCGTCAACGCGGTCTGGCTTGACGCGCAGAACGAATCCCACCCGTTGCGTCATCTCAGCTCGCCTCCTTCACGATCACGACGATCAGCGTTCGCGGTCCGTGCACGCCCTCGACTCGTTCCAGCTCGATGTCGGAGGTGGCCGACGGGCCCGACACGAATGTGAGCGGGCGATGCTCGCGACCGAGAAGCGCAGCGAACGCCTCGGGCACTGTCTCCACGATCTGGTCCGTGCGGACGACGCAGATGTGGACGTCCGGGACGAGCGTGAGCGCGCGCCTGCCTTCCATCTCTCCGCCGGCGAGGACAAGCGTGCCGGTCTCGGCGATCGCGACCGTGCACCCCGTGATGACGCCGTCGAGGGCATCAAGCTCGTGCGTGCTCAAGCCGTCGTCTTCGACCGAGTTCGCTGGTCGCCAGGTCTCGGGGAGACCTCGCGGGACGCCGATACGGTCGCCGCGCGCAATCTCGTCGAGCAGGTCTCGCAAAGCCGTTGCCGTCGTGTGCTCGACGCGCGCGCGATAGTCGAGGAGGCGCTCGCCCAGGAGCGCAACCCGGCCCGGGTCGTCGACCACACCCGTCGTGCGATATGCACGTGCGAGGGGGTCGGGCGGTGTGCCTTCGCGGATCGCGGCACGCGTCCGCGCCAGAATCTCGTCACGCGCCTCGTTCACGACTCCACCACTCCCGGAAGGTCTCCTTCGCGAACGGTTTCAGATCGCGAGTCTGCGTCCATGAAGCGAGCGGACCAGGTACACGCCGCGCCGGTCCCTCGCCGGCGCGCGCGAGCCTCTGCGCCCACTCGTAAAGCCGTACGTTCCCGAAGATACGAGCGAGCGAGCGCATCGCGATTCGCTCCGCGACATCCTTCTCCGTCTGCGCTCGCAGATGCAGCAGCACGCTCGGAATGTCGATCTTCACGGGGCAGACCTCGTAGCAGGCGCCGCACAAGCTCGACGCGTACGGCAACGACTTCGCATTCGCGACACCGCGCAGCTGCGGCGTGAGGATCGCGCCGATCGGGCCTGGGTAAACCGAGCCGTAGGCGTGGCCGCCCGTCCGCCTATACACCGGGCAGACGTTGAGGCACGCACTGCAGCGGATGCAGTGGAGCGCCTGCCGTCCCACTTGGTCGGAGAGCACGCGCGTCCGTCCGTTGTCGAGCAGGACCACGTGGAACTCTTGAGGTCCGTCGCCGATCGTCACGCCGGTCCAGAGCGACGTATACGGGTTCATCCGCTCGCCGGTCGACGACCGCGGCAGGAGCTGGAGGAAGACCTCGAGGTCGGCGAACGTCGGGAGGAGCTTCTCGATGCCGAGCACCGTCACGAGCACCGGCGGCAGTGTCGTGCACATCCGCCCATTTCCTTCCGACTCGACGACGACGAGGGTCCCGGTCTCGGCGATGCCGAAGTTCGCGCCACTCACTCCTACCTTCGCGTCCAGGAACTTCTCTCGCAGGTAAAGCCGCGCCGTGTCCGCGAGCTCGCGCGGATCGTCCGAGAGCTCCCGCCCGTCCGCAATCGTGCGCATGAACAAATCGCGGATCTCGGAGCGGTTGCGATGAATCGCCGGAACCAGGATGTGCGAGGGCCAGTCGCCGTCGAGCTGCAGGATCAGCTCCGCAAAGTCGGTCTCGATCGCGTGCACTCCGCCGGCGGCGAGCGCTTCGTTGAGACCTATCTCGTCCGTTGTCAGCGATTTCACCTTGACGACCTCCGTCACGTCGTGCGCACGGGCGACATCGAGCACGATCGCGTTCGCCTCGGCTCCGTCGCGCGCCCAGTGGACTTGGCCGCCCGCGGCTTGCACCGATTCCTCGAACTGGAGCAGGTACTCGTCGAGCCGTCGCATCACGTCCGCTTTGATCGCGCGGCCCGCTTCGCGCAACTCATCCCAGTCGGGCACCTCGGCGACGACGCGCGCGCGCTTGTCTCGAATCGTGGTCGTCGCGTTGCGCAGGTTGTGGCGCAGCTGGCTGTCGCCAAGCGCGATTCGCGCGGCCTCGGGAAACGACGTCACGAAGCGAGGATCTCGGCGAGGTGCATCGTGCCGACACCCGTGCGCTGCCGTGAAAGGCCACCGCCGATCTGCATCAGGCACGACCCGTCCACGGCCGTGACAACCTCTGCACCAGTCGCGAGCACCGACCGGCACTTGTCGGCGAGCATCGCCGTCGAGGTGTCCGGGTTTTTGACCGCAAAGGTCCCGCCGAAACCACAGCATTCGTCTGCTTCCGGAAGTTCGACGAGCTCGAGGCCGCGCACCGCGAGCAGCAGGCGCCGCGGCGCGGCGCCGACCCGCACCACCCGCAGCGAATGGCACGTCGGGTGGTAGGTGACGCGATGCGGGAAGTAGGCGCCAACGTCCTCGACGCCGAGCTGCCCGACCAGGAACTCCGACAGCTCGAAGACGCGCGGTGCGATCTCCGGGCTCAGCTCGCGCACTGCGCCGACACACGACGACGACGGTGAGACGACGGCGTCGAAATCCCCGAAGATCGCGGTGAACCTGCGTGCGAGCGCTCGCGCTTCGTCGAGATATCCGCTGTTTTGATGGAGCTGCCCACAGCAGGTCTGATCGCGGGGGAAGACCACGTCGTGCCCGAGCCGCTCCAGCACGGTGACCGTCGCTTTCGGCGCCTCGGGGAAGAGCGTGTCGCCCAGACACGTGACGAAGAGCCCGATGCGCATTCGCGAGTTCACCGAGTTGGACCGCCGTCCTCCAACCAGCTGAGCTGGTCGGGCGTCAAGCGGAGCCGGCATGCCGACAGCGCCTCTTCGAGATGCGCTTGGGAGCGCGTGCCTACGAGTGCGAGCACATGTGGCGGCTGATTGAGTACGTACGAGAGAGCGACCGCCGCGGGAGACGTGCCGAGTTCTTCGGCCAACTCTCGCGCGCGCAGTCTGCGGGCCTCGTTCGCCGGGCTGTCCCAGCTCGGCGCGGCACGACCCGCAAAATAGCCGGACGCGAGACTCGCCCAGGCGAGAGCCTGGATGCCGCCCTCTGCGAGCTCGGACATGTCCGCCTTCGTCATCGCGAGGCAACCAGGCCAGGTGGGCGTCACCATCTCCCCGAGTGAGAAGTGGTTGCTGAAGGCGACGAGGCGGTCACGGCCGCCGTTCAGGCAGTCGGCTAGCGCGCGAAAGCGGGGCATCGTCCAGTTGGAGACGCCGAACGCGGCGAGCTTGCCGTTCTCCACGTGCGCGACGAGCGCCTCTGCGAACATCTCGACGGGGACATCCGGGTCGTCCCGATGCAGGCTGAAGACGTCGAGCCGGTCGACGCCCAGGTCGTTGAGCGCCTTGTCGACCTCGGCCGCCACGAGCGACGGCGAGCAGTACGGAGGGTGGCAGCCTTTTGCGTACAGGACGATGTCTTCGCGCACGTCGCGGGAGGCGAGCCACGCGCCGACGGCTCTTGCGGATTCTCCGTCTGCGTAGACGTTGGCGACGTCGAGGGAGCGTCCGCCCGCTTCATAGAAGCGGTCGAGGAGTGGTTCCGTGGCCGAGTCGGCGCGGAGATCGGCGCTGCCGAAGACCAGCCGGGAGCCGATTGTCACGTGTCGTCCCCTTTCTCGGGCAACTTCCGCTCCTGGAAGCCGGGGTGGAAGCACTCGCTCCCACCCCGGCTCGGTTTCCTAGAAGTGGTACTTGTCGATGTTCTTCGGTGTGAACACGAGCGGCGGCCCGAGCACGACCACGGGCTTGTTGCCGTCGCTTGCCACGACCTTGTACTTGCCCAGCCGACCGGCCGTGAACGTCTGGCCGAGGCTGCCGTCGAGCTTCTTCGCTACCACGTAGTGCGCGACGTAGGTCGCCAGGTACCCCAGGTCCTTTTCGTTCCAGAGCCCGAACTTCTTCGCGCAGCCCTTCTTGACGTACTTGCGCATGTCGTTCGGCAGGCCGAGCCCGGTCAGAGCGACGCTCTTGCACTTGCCCTCCTGCTGGAGCTCCTGAGCCGCTGCCTGGATACCGACGGTCGTCGGGGAAATGATCCCCTTGAGCTTCGGATAGGCCTGCAACAGCGATTGGGTCTGCTTCGCCGAATCGGTCGGATTGTCGTTCCCGTACGCGATCTTGACGAGCTTCATGTTCTTGTACGCCTTCTTCTTCAGCTCCAGCTTCATGAACTTGATCCAGGTGTTCTGGTTCCCTGAAGTCGGAGTGGCAGAGAGAATGGCGAACTGACCCTTGAAGTGCATCTGCGACGCGACCCACTTGACCTGGTACGCGCCGATGCCCTTGTTCGTCGTCGGAGCGACGAAGATCGTCCGCGCGTCCGGAGTCGTGTCGCCATCGTAGGAAACGACCTTCACTCCCTTGTCGGTCGCCCGCTTCAGCGCGGGTGCGACCGCGGCAGGGTCTGGCGTCGAGATGACGATGGCGTCGTATCCCTGGGATGCGGCCGAGTCGATGAACGGAACCTGCTTCGCGCCCGATACGTCGGTCGGGCCGTTGTAGGTGACCGTATCGCCGAGCTTCGTCGCCGCTTCCTTTGCACCAATCCCGTTCTGGGTGAAGACCGGGATCGTCGTGGTCTTCGGAATGAAGTAGATCTTGAACCCGGCAAGTTTGACCGCCGGGCCGGCGCCTTTTGCCGGCTTGGCCGTTCCCGCGCTCGCGGTCAATCCAACCGTCGACACGACGGCGAGCACGAGCCCGATGACCATGCCGAAGAGGCCGAGTTTCCTCTTACGCATCCTTACCTTCCTTTCGGTTCTCCGTTGCTGGACATGACTGCGCCTGCTGCGTCGGTTCCGACCACCTCCCTTCGCGGTAACCGAAGCCGTCCGACCCGCAGCCCGCCTTCTCGCGCATTGCGGACGAGGTTTCCGATCACGATTGCAGTGAGGAGCAAGACGCCGATGACAATGTCCTGCGTGTAGCCCGCCACGTTCGCGAGCTGCATGCCGTTGCGTATCTCGGCAACGAGGACGAAGGCGAGGAAGACGCCGAGCATCGATCCTGCCCCGCCGAAAATGTCGACACCACCGAGAACGACAGCCGTGACGACGTCCAGGAGTGAACCTGTCCCCGCGTCCGCGCGGGCGGATCCGAAGTAGCCCGTGTAGACGATCCCCGAGATGCCTGCCATCAGACCCGACAGAGCGAAAACAGTGACGCGAACACGTGCTACCGGGATGCCCGAAAAGCGCGCTGCCTCGCGGTTGGAGCCGATCGTGAACAGATAGCGGCCAAACCGCGTCGCGTGGAGGAGCGAACCGAGCGTGAGAGCCGTGCCAAGAAGGACGAGCAGCGCGACGGGGAGTTGGTTGCCGGCGAGATAGCCGCCGCCGATCTTGGTAAAGCCCGAAGGGAAGGCGGCGACTTCCGCGCCTCCGAGGACGACGAAGGCGAGTCCTTGGTATGCCGCCAGCGTCCCAAGTGTGATGGCCAGCGAGGGCAGATTCAGGACTCCGACGAGAACCCCGTTGACGAGACCGAGCGTCGTGGCGATGGCCAGACCCGCGAGCGCCGAGAGCCAGATATTCACGCCGGCTTCGAAGATCTTGGCGAAGCAGACAACGGAGACGGCGAGATTCGAGATCAAAGAGATATCGATCTCGCCTGCGATCACGACAAAGGCGAGGCCGAAGGCCATCAAGCCGATGAAGGCGTACGGGGTGAGAAGATCGAGCAGGTTCGCGCGACGCAGGAAGAAAGGCGAGAGCGAAGCGCTCCACACACCGACCCCGAGAATGCCGACGACCAGGAGCGTTTCCCAGCGCGCGACAAGTCGCAGGGCAATTCCTTTGACGCCACTCACGAGCCAGCCTCCAGATGGCGAGCGGCGAGAATCTCCGCACGCCGACGTCGCAGAGCGGTCTGGAGCCGTCGCGTGACCAGCGCGTCGATCGTCACGGCCACCACGATCGCGAAGCCGTTGAAGAAGAGGCGCCAGAACTCCGAGATCCGCAAGAGCGTGAAGCCGCTTTGGATCGTCTCGACGAGTAGCGCGCCGAGCACCACGCCCAGGATCGTCCCGGCGCCCCCAAACACGTTGACACCGCCGATCACCGCAGCAGTGATCACGTCGAGCTCGAAGTTCTTGGCAGCGACAGCATCAACCGTCGGGAACCGCGCGGCGAACATGAACCCGCCAAGACCCGCGAGCGCTCCGCAGACGGCGAAGGCTGTGATGACCCGCCGCACCGCGGGAATGCCGGCGAAGCGGGCGGCGTCGGGATTCGAGCCGATTGCATAGAAGTCCCGAGCCCACGGCGCCCAGCGGAGCACGAGCGCGCCCAGGACTGTTATGGCGATGGCGATCCAGGCCAGCGCAGGGACACCGAGCGGCTTCGAGGAGGCGAGGTTGAGGAAGGAGTCCGGGAGCTGGTAGGCGGTGATGTTCTTGCCGCCTGTGATCCGGACGTCGATTCCGCGGTAGATCCCGAGTGTCGCGAGCGTCGCGATGATCGCTGGAATCCGGGCGACAGCGACGAGCAGGCCGTTCACGATCCCAAGGCCGAGGCCGACCGCGATCGCGACCAGAGCGACCACGGGCAACGGAAAGTTGCTGTGGTGAACGAAGGTCGCGGCCGACAGGTATGCGCTGAGGCCGACGATCGAGCCGACGCTGAGGTCGATGTTCCGCGTCAGGATGACCATCGTCTCGCCGACGGCAACTACCAGGACGATGGCTACGTTCTGGGCGATCCCTTGCCAATTGCCGACGGTTAAGAAGTTCGACGCGCGGGCGGCGAAGAAGGCGATCGTGACCGCGAGCCCGATCACGAGTCCGATCTCACGCATTCGAAAAGCCGCAGCGGAGATGTTCCTCGCGCTCATCCTGCCGCCGCCGATCACGCGGCCTCCGAAACGCCGGCAGCAGCTTGAATCACACGTTCCTGCGTTGCCTCCTCGCGCGAGAGCTCAGCGACGAGCCGCCCTTCGCGCATGACGAGAATGCGGTCGCTCATGCCGAGAATCTCGAGCAGCTCCGACGAAATGAGCAAGATGGTCAGCCCCTGCGCAGCAAGTCCGGAGATCGTCCGATGTACCTCGGCCTTTGTCCCGACGTCGACTCCGTGCGTCGGCTCGTCGAGAATCAGAATGCGTGGATTCGCTGCGAGCCATTTCGACAGGACGACCTTCTGCTGGTTGCCACCAGAGAGGCTCCGTACGACCTGCGCGATGGACGTGGCGCGGATCCGGAGCTGCTCCATGAACCGGCGCGCGAGCGCCCGCTCACGTCGAGGCCGCAACACGCCGCCCGGTGTCAGGGCTGGAAGTACCGCCATCGACGTGTTCTGCGCGATCGACATCGGCTGCACGAGGCCTTGATTCAGCCGATCCTCTGGTAGGTAAGCGAGTCCACGACGCAGCGCGGCACGCGGGGATCGCGGTCGAAAACGTCGTCCTTCGATCGCGACGGTCCCTGAGTCCAAACTGTCGATCCCGAAAATGGCCTGCGCGACCTCGGTGCGACCCGAGCCGACGAAGCCGGCCAAGCCTACGATCTCGCCGCGTCGCAATTCGAACGACACGTCTGAGAACACGCCTCTGCGTGTCAGACCTTCGGCTTTGAAAACGACATCGCCGATCTCTGCCGGTTCCTTCGGGAAGAGTGCGTCGAGCGAGCGGCCCACCATCAACCGGATGATCTCGTCATGCGGGAGCTCGCCCGCCGGCCGGGTGGCGACATGTCCGCCGTCGCGTAGGACCGTCACGGTGTCTGCGATCGCCGTCACCTCTTCGAGGCGGTGGCTGATGAACACGATCACAACCCCGCGATCACGCAGCCGGCGCACGGTCGCAAAGAGGTTGTCCGACTCGTGCGGTGACAACGCCGCCGTGGGCTCGTCCATGATCAGGAGGCGCGCGCTCGAGGTGAGGGCCTTCGCGATCTCGAGGAGCTGCCGGTCGGCCACACCTAGCCCGCGGACAGGCGTGTCGGGCCCGAAGTCGACACCGAGCTCGTCAAGAATCCGCGACGCGTCCGACCGCAGCTGCCGCCACGCAACCGTGCGCAGACCGCTGCGGGGGTGTCGCCCTGCGAAGACGTTTTCGGCTACCGACAAGTCCTGGAAGACCGTCGGCTCCTGATACATCGCGACGATCCCAAGCTTGTGCGCGGTCTGCGGATCCGCGATCCGTCGGACCTCTCCATCAATGAGCAGCGTGCCCTCGTCGGGCTGAATGACGCCGGTGAGAATCTTCACGAGCGTCGACTTGCCGGCGCCGTTTTCGCCGACCAGCGCGTGAACCGTCCGGGGCTGGATGCCGAAGCTGACATCCGAGAGCGCGTGAACGCCCCCGTAGGTCTTTGTGATCCCCCGCAGCTCCAGGAGTGGCGCGGTCTCGGCGCTCATCGCGGATATGCGGCAGGAACGCCGCCGTCCACGTTGATGATGTTCCCGGTCGATTTCGCCGACCGGGGACCGGCGAAGAAGGCGATCGCTTCGGCGACGTCCTCCGGATAGACGTTGACGCCGAGACGCGTGCGGTCTCGGTAGAACGCCGGGAGGTCCTCTTCGCTGACCCCGTACGTGGTCGCGCGTTCCGCCTTCCAGTCCGACGACCAGATCCCAGAGCCGGCGATGACCGCATCCGGATTGACGGTATTGACCCGGATTCCGTGAGGGCCACCCTCCTCTGCAAGACAGCGTGCGAGATGGAGCGACGCCGCCTTGGCAGACGAATACGCTGCGGCATTCGCTCCCGCGACGAGCGCGTTCTTCGAAGCGACGAACACGACGGAACCGCCTCGGTCCTGCTTGAGCAGGACGCGAAACGCTTCACGGGCGCAGAGAAAGTAGCCGCGTGCCAGCACTGCGTAATTGAGCTCCCACTCCTCGAGCGTCGTCTCCGTGATCGGCGCGCTCGTCGCGAGCCCGGCCGAGGCGACGAGGATGTCGAGCCCGCCGTATTCGAGAACCGTCCGCCCGATCATCTCGGCCACCGCGTCCTCGTCTGTGACATCGACATGGGCCGCAACCGCACGGCGGAGACCGCACGCACCGACTATCTCCTCGGCGACCGCTTCGGCTCCCTCGCGGTTGAGGTCGGCGACGACCACATGCGCGCCAAGGTGGCCGAGCAACCGGGCCGTCGCGCGCCCGATGCCGCTCGCTCCGCCGGTGATGACGGCGATCCGGCCTGCGAGCTCCCGGGTCGGCGGGGCCTGCGCGAGCTTGTACCGCTCCAACGGCCAATACTCGATCGCGAATGCCTCGGGCTCGGTGAGGGAGCGGAATCCGCCAATCGCATCGGCCGCGTCCTCCACTGCGACCGCGCGATGGTAGAGATCACGAGCGGTCCGCGCCCGTGTAGCGTCGGTGCCGCTGGTGACGATGCCGACACCGGGGATCAGAACAACCCGGGGACCTGCCGGATCCATCGGAAAGGGTCGACTCTCGTCGCTGACATTGCTCTCGTAGTACCTGCGGTACCAGTCCGCGTACGCGGCGACGCCGTCGCGGAGAGCATCAGTCAACCCCGCGGCTCCACCGCTCGACGGATCGAACTCGACCGCCAGTGGCTTGTGTTTCGTGTTGATCAAGTGATCGGGGCACGGGGCGCCGACTTGGCTCACCTCGGGGCCGCGCACCGAAGAAGCGAACGCGACCGCCTCGGGACTACGGTCGACCTCGAGCAGGACGCTGTCCGCGTCGGCCAACAGTGCTCCGCGGAGTGCGGGAAGCGACGCCAGGAGGAGGACCTGAGCGTCTTGCTCACCGCACTCCGCGACCTTCGGGCCTCCCAGCCCGAAGCGACCGGCACCGGCCTTCTCGATCGCGCTCGCGGCACGGGAGACGAACTCGATCGTGCGCCGGTAGCTCTCTTCACCCGACTCCCCCCAGGTCACCAGCCCATGCTTCTCGAGCAGCACCGCGCGGGCCGACGGGTTGGCGTCCAACAGCTCGGCGATCCGGCGGGACATATCGAAGCCCGGACGCTGGTAGTCGAGCCAGACAGCCTCTTCGCCAAACGTCTCTTCGGCCAGGTCGCGCCCATTCGGTGAGCACGTCAACGCGATGATTGCGTCGGGGTGAGTGTGGTCGACTTGAGGAGCGGCGACGAACGCGTGTAACAGCGTCTCGATCGACGGGCGCGGCTGGTCGGAATCGAGTGCGCAGCGGCGGAGAAAGTCGACCATCGCCGCGTCGTCCATCTCCTCGCGCCGACGAAGGGGGATGATCTCGTCGAGCCGCAGGACGGCGAATCCACCAGAGGTGATCGACGCGAGGTCGGTGCCAGAGCCCTTCACCCACAGCACGCGCTGCTCGTTGCCCGCATGGTCGACTGCCGTCCCCTTCGAGGACGTGTTGCCGCCACCCTGATTGGCCAGAGCACGGTCCGATCCGAGCAGGTTCGACCGGTAGACGAGCGCGTCGAGCGAACTCAACCCTGCGGAGCTTGCGTCGTCCCAGCGATCCTCCGGCGCGGGGATCCTGTCGAGCACTTTTGCGACGCTCACGCCCGCACCTCCAATGTCGGCAAGGCGACGGCCCTCACGAAGCGCTCCCGAGCCTCTCGCCAGGCCGCCGTGTCCTGCGGTTCGTAGATCGTCGGTGCGAACGATGTGCGCACGATCTCGCGCCCGTCGTCGATCGACGCGAGCTCGCCGAGCGACATCGCCTGGACGAGGAAATTGCCGAGGAGGGTCGCCTCTTCGGGGCCGGCCAAGACGGGGACCCCGGCGGCGCCTGCGGTCCAACGGCAGAGCAGCTCGTTGCGCGAACCGCCACCAACGAGATGAATCTCCTCCGGCACGGTACCGGTGACGGAGGCGAGTACCTCGATCGTCTGCGCGTGCTTGAGCGCGAGGCTCTCGAGGATGCACCGGACGACCGCGCCGGGCTCGAGAGGCTCGGGCTGCCCTGTGTGAGCGCAGAACGCGCGCACGCGCGCCGGCATGTCGCCCTGTTCCGAGAAGGCGGGGTCGTTCGGCTCGATCAGCGACCGCAGCGCGGGCGCTTCCTTCGCGAGCGCGACGAGTTGGTCGAACGAATAGTCATCTCCCTCGAGCGCCCAGGCGCGACGGCACTCATGCAGCAGCCACAGCCCGGTCACGTTGCGCAGGAGCCGGAACGTCGAACCGACGCCGCCCTCGTTGGTCAGGTTTGCCGCGAAACTTGCATCGCTGATCACAGGCTGCTGAACCTCGAGTCCCACGAGCGACCATGTGCCGGCGCTGATGAACGCGGAGCTCGGCCGACGGAACGGCACCGCGGCGACAGCGGAGGCGGTGTCGTGGGTGGCGACGGCCACGACGACCGCGCCACCGAGCCTCGTGTCGTCCGCCACCCGGTCGCTGAGCCGTTCGAGCTTCGTCCCCGGTTGCAGCACATCGGGCAGCAACCGCGTGGGGACATCGAGCCGCTCGAGCACGTCGACCGCCCAGGTCCCCGTACGTGGATCGAAGCACTGCGTCGTCGTCGCGTTGGTGAGCTCAGACGTGCGCGCGCCGCAGAGCCAGTAGTGCATGAGATCCGGGATCAAGAGCAACGTCTCGGCGGCCTCGAGCGCAGGATCGCGTTCTGCAGCCATGGCGCCGAGCTCGAACACCGTGTTGATCGGGATCAGCTGGATGCCCGTGCGCTCGTAGAGATCCCGCGCGGGCACCTCCGCCAGCACGCCTCCCACCGCGCGGGCACGACGGTCGTCGCGGTAGTGGACCGGATTCTGCAAAAGCCGGCCGTTTTGGTCCAGCAGGCCGAAATCGACGGCCCACGAATCGGCAGCAACCGAGTCGACGCGACCGGCTTCCCGGGCCGCTGCCCGCAGACCGTCGGTCGCGTCTTGGTAGAGACGAAGGATGTCCCAGTTGAGCGTGTTCCGCGTTCTGACCGGGACGTTCGGGAAGCGATGCACTTCCGAAATGCTCAGACGCTCACCGTCGAAGCGCCCGACAGCCACCCGTCCGCTCTGAGCGCCGAGGTCGATCGCGGCGAACGTCGCCATCAGCCGCCGGCCTCGTCGTTGCGGACTGCGCGACGAAGGTCGCGCGGCCGGAGTGGCGGCGGCTCTCGCGGACCCGGGTCGACGGTGAGGACGTCGACGCCGGCCGCACGCCACTCCTCGACCTCGGAGGCGGGCGCGCTCGAATCCGTCACGATCCCGGCCAGGTCCTCGACCCGGACGAATGCCAGCAGTGCCCTGCGATGCCACTTGGTGCCGTCGAAGATTCCATACACCTGCTCGCACGCATCCGCCATCTCCTGCTTGATGCTGACCTCGTCAGGATTGAGGTCCATCAGGCCTCGGGAGATGCTCAAACCGCGCGCGCCGAGAAAGCCCTTGTTGATCCGCGTCGTTCGAAGAACGTCCGCGCCGAGATCCCCGACGAGAGACATCGCCGAGAGCCGCAGCATCCCGCCCGTCACGAGCACCGTGATTCCCGGCGCATCGGCGAGCGCCGTCGCGACGAGCAGGCCGTTCGTGACGACTACCAGCTCCCGCTTGGAGCGAAGCTCGAGGGCGAGGTAGTAGGCGGTCGTGCTCGCGTCGA
>VAWR01000038.1 GCA_005885245.1 Actinomycetota bacterium
CCGCCGCTTTTGTTTCGCAAAGGCGCCGCCGCTTTTGTTTCGCAAAGGCGGCGGGCCGCCGAGGCAGCGCTTTGCGCTGCCGACCGTAAAAGGTCGGCCGGCTTTGCCGGTCGGCCGTATCCCGCCCGAGCGGCCGCCGCTTTTGTTTCGCAAAAGCGGCGGGCCGGAGGGGAAGCTCCGAGGACGACCTCCCCCTCCGGTTGAACCACGCTCAGGACCGTGGCGTCGGACGGGGTCTGAATCCGGCGCCGGACGAGCGCGGACCCGCCGCTCCCCTGAGTATGACGAAACGACACCGCACTGAAAACCAGCGGCGAAAGCGACATAGCTTTGTTGGGACGATTCTCTTCGTGGGCATCTCCGCGACGCTGGAGGGCGTCATTTAGACTCGAGCCATGGCCAAGACACGGGTGGGAATCAACGGGTTCGGACGGATCGGGCGCAATTTCTTCCGGGCGCATCTGGAGCGGGGCGGCGATTTCGAGATCGTCGCGCTCAACGATCTCGGCGACGCGAAGACGATGGGTCATCTCTTGAAGTACGACTCGGTTCTCGGTCAGTTGGGCGAGGACGTCGAGGTCGGCGAAGGCGTCATCAGGGCGGGAAGGCACGAGTTGCAAGTCCTGTCCGAGAGGGATCCGGCGGCACTTTCCTGGGGCGATCTCGACGTGGAGCTGGTCATCGAGTCCACCGGTTTCTTCACCGACCGCGAGGGCGCTCAGAAGCATCTCGATGCCGGCGCGAAGAAGGTCGTCATCTCAGCGCCCGCGACGGATCCCGACGTGACGATCGTGCTTGGTGTGAACGACGACACCTACGACCCCGAGCAGCATCACATCATCTCGAATGCCTCGTGCACGACGAACTGTGTCGCACCGTTGGCGAAGGTCCTCCACGACAGCTTCAGGGTCGAGCGGGGATTCATGACGACGATTCACGCGTACACGAACGACCAGCAGATCCTCGACCTGCCGCACAAGGATCTGCGGCGGGCACGTGCAGCTGCGATCAACCTGATTCCGACGTCGACCGGGGCCGCCCGCGCGATCGGACTCGTTCTGCCCGATCTGAAGGGCAAGGTGGATGGAATCTCGGTACGCGCTCCCGTCCCCACCGGCTCGATCACCGACCTGGTGGTGCAGGTCGGCCGGGAGGTCACGATCGACGACGTGAACTCGGCCTACCGCGCGGCAGCCCAGGGCGGGCCGCTCGAGGGCATTCTTCGCTATGCGGACGACCCGCTCGTGTCGACGGACATCGTCCACTCGCCGTACTCGTGCATCGTGGACAGCGAGCTCACCATGGCGAACGGCAACCACGTCAAGGTCTTCGGCTGGTACGACAACGAGTGGGGCTATAGCTGCAGGCTCGTGGACGTCGTGGCGAAGATCGCGGCCGACATCCCGGCTGCAGTCTC
Source organism: Actinomycetota bacterium (assembly GCA_005885245.1). Classification (GTDB taxonomy): domain Bacteria; phylum Actinomycetota; class Thermoleophilia; order Gaiellales; family Gaiellaceae; genus 3-1-20CM-4-69-9. The sequence continues at coordinate 1,418 of VAWR01000038.1, forward strand.
GGCCTAGGTGCAAAGACCGCGTTCGGTGCGCGACGCCGACGTCGGCGACAAGCGCGTGCTCGTGCGCTCAGACCTCAACGTCCCGCTCGAGGAGGGGCGCATCGCCGACGAGACGCGCATTCAGGCTTCGCTGCCGACCCTGCGACTCGTTCTCGAACGCCGCGCACGTGAGGTGACCGTCTGCTCTCACCTTGGACGCCCGCAGGGCCCGGATCCGGCGCTTTCGATGCGCCCGGTCGAGCAGCGGCTTCGGGAGCTCCTGCCAGACGATCGGGTGCGCGTACTCGAGAACACGCGCTTCAATCCTGGAGAGACAAAGGATGATCCTGCTTTTGCGCAGGAGCTCGCCGACGGCCACGATCTCTTCGTGCAGGACGCATTCGGCTCCGTGCACCGCGCTCACGCGTCGACCGTCGGAGTGGCCCGGATTCTGCCGTCGTACACGGGGCTTCTGCTCGAGCGGGAGCTGGTCGAGCTCCGGAAGCTGCTGGGCGATGTCGAGCGGCCCTTCGTCCTGATCTCCGGAGGAGCGAAGGTGGAGGACAAGCTCGGCGTGCTCCGGAACCTCGGTGGGAAAGCAGACGTCGTGCTCGTCGGCGGCAAGATGGCGGAAGAGGTCAGAGCGGAGAATCCGCTTCCGTTCGACGTCGTGTTGCCGAGCGACGTCGTCGCCGCAAGCGAGTTTGCAGCAGATGCGAAGACCAGGGTCGTTCCGTACGCCGAACTGCCCGACGGCTGGCTCGGGCTCGACATCGGCCCGGAGACGCGGAAGCTTTTCGGAAGCCACATCGCCCGGGCGCGCACGATCTTCTGGAACGGCCCCATGGGTGTCTTCGAATGGCCCCGCTTCGCCGAAGGAACGAAGGCGGTCGCCGAAGCGGTCGCCTCCGCCGACGCCTACTCGATCGTGGGCGGCGCCGACTCCAGCCGCGCACTCGCGGAGTTGGGTCTCGCGGACCGGGTGTCGTGGCTCTCGACGGGTGGAGGCGCGGCGCTCGAGCTGCTCGAGGGCAAGGAGCTCCCCGGCGTCGCGGTCATCCCGGAGGCACGGTGACGCTGATCGCCGCGAACTGGAAGATGTACAAGGGTCCTGCCGAGGCCGCGGAGTTCTGTCTGGCGCTCCGCGAGCAGGACCTCGACGGCGTGAACGTCGTCGTCGCCCCGCCGTACGTCTCACTCGCCGTCGCGGTGCAGCTCCTCGCCGGGACCGAGATCGGGGTTGCCGCGCAGAACGTGCACTGGGAACCGGAAGGCGCGTACACGGGCGAGATCTCCGCGACCATGCTGCGTGAGCTCGGCGTCTACGGCGCCATCGTCGGCCATTCGGAGCGGCGCCAGTATTTCGGCGAGACCGACGAACTCGTCGCCAGCCGCGCCCGCGGCGCGCTCGAAGCCGGGCTCTTCGTCATCGGCTGCGTCGGCGAGACCGAGTCCGAACGGGCACAGGGCAAGACCGAGGAGGTCTTGCGGCGTCAGGTTTCGGTCTTCGAGCCCGACGACAACTTCGTCGTCGCGTACGAGCCCGTCTGGGCGATCGGGACCGGAAAGACAGCGACCCCGGAGCTTGCGCAGGAGGCGCACGCATTTCTGAAGTCCGTCCTTGATGTGCCGGTGCTCTACGGCGGGTCCGTGAAGCCGGACAATGCCGATTCGCTCCTCGCTCAGCCCGACGTGGACGGAGCGCTCGTCGGGGGCGCCTCTCTCGACCTCGAATCCTTCACCGAGATTTGCCGGGCCGGCGCACGTATCCGCTCGTAGCGCTCGTCATCCTCGACGGCTGGGGCTGCGCGCCGCCCGGGCCCGGCAACGCCGTCGACCTCGCCGACACCCCGACGTTCGATCGGTTGTGGCGGTCGTTCCCGCACACGACGCTCGATGCGTCCGGAGCGGCGGTCGGCCTGCCACCCGGGCAGATGGGCAATAGCGAGGTCGGGCATTTGACGATCGGCTCCGGCCGCGTGCTCTTCCAGGACCTGATGCGAGTGAACAGCTCGATCGAGGACGGTTCGTTCTTCGAGAATCCGGCGCTCGTTTCTGCCTTCGAGCGAGGCGAGCGCGTCCACCTGCTTGGTCTGGTCTCCACTGGAGGCGTCCATTCGCACATCGATCACCTCCGCGCGCTCCTGCGCTTCGCCCCGGACAAGACGTGGATCCATGCATTCACGGACGGCCGTGACGTCTCGCCGCACTCCGCGATCCATGATCTCGCCGGGCTGCCCCAGGACCGGATCTCGACCGTCTCAGGGCGCTATTACGCCATGGATCGGGACGAGCGCTGGGAGCGGACGCGGCGCGCGTTCGAAGCGATCGTCGAAGGAGCAGGCGAGGAGGCAGCCGATCCGATCGAAGCCGTGCGCCGTAGTTATGACCGGGGCGTCACGGATGAGTTCATCGCGCCGGTCACGCTGGTCGGACGTCCTCGGTTGCAGCCGGGGCGGGACACGGCCATCTTCTTCAACTTCCGGCCGGACCGGGCTCGACAACTCACCCTCTCGCTCGTCGAGGCAGGTGTCGATATCACCACCATGACGAGGTATCGGGCGGACCTCGAAGTGCCGGTTGCATTCCCCGAGCAAGAGGTGAGGGAGACGCTGGCCGAGGTCCTCGCCGGACAGGGCGTCCACCAGCTGCACGCGGCGGAGACGGAGAAGTATGCCCACGTGACGTACTTCTTCAACGGAGGCCGCGAGGCGGAGTGGCCCGGGGAGACGCGCGTCCTCGTGCCTTCGGCGCGTGACGTTCCGAGCTACGACCACAAGCCGGAGATGTCCGCCGAGGAGGTGACCGACAGGTTCGTCACGGAGGTCGACGGCGGCGACTACGGCTTCGCCGTGATCAACTTGGCGAACCCGGACATGGTCGGCCATACAGGATCGATCCCCGCCGCGGTGAAAGCAGTGGAAACCGTGGATGCGTGCCTCGCCCGGATCGTCGAAGCGGTGGATCGCCGGGGCGGTATCTGCCTGATTACCGCCGACCACGGGAACGCCGAGCAGATGCTCGAAATCGACGGCCGAAGCCCCCATACCGCCCATACGACGAATCGCGTCCCCCTCGTCGTGACAGACACCGAAGTGACCCTGAGAGATGCCGGTGAGCTCGCCGATCTCGCCCCCACAGTGCTGGGGTTTATGGGTTTCACGCAACCTTTACAGATGACTGGAAAAACGCTTACGACCCCGGGCTGAGCCGGGCTATACTCCGGAACCTTTTGTCACTTCAGCAACCTGATTTTGGCGTCCTGCGGAAGGCACAAAAAGGCGACGAGCGGGCCTTTTCGCTCATCGTCCGTGCCTATCAGGTGCCCGTCTACAACTATGTGCTGCGACTTGTCGGAGATCGGTCGCAGGCCGAGGACCTGACCCAGGAAGTCTTCCTGCGGGTCTTCCAGGGCCTCCCGCGCTTCTCGCTTCGCTCGAAGTTCACGACCTGGTTGTTCCAGGTCACCAAGAATCGTGTGCTCGACGAGCTTCGGGCCTCCGAACGGCGGCCGCGTGCGGTGGTGGCGCTGGAGGACGTGCCTCCGCTCGAGGTGGTCGACGCGCCGATGGAGCGCCTCGAGGCGATCGACGCCGTGTGGCGGGCCGTTGAAGCACTCAGCGTCGATCTCAAGATGGCGCTGCTGCTCCGCGACGTCGTCGGCCTCTCGTACACGGAGATCGCCGACTCCCTGGAGATCACGCTTGCCACGGTGAAGTGGCGCATCTACAAGGCGCGTGAGGATGTCCAGCTCGCACTCGCACGCGAGGGCATCACCTTCGGCGACGACGAAGCGCCCGCCGAGCTGGTCGGTCACAGCTAGCGCGAGTGCGCTCGCAGCCAGGCGCTGAGATTCCGCGCCTCTTCCGCAGGCGTGGCGCCGCGCGCGGGTGACGAGATCCGAGTCGGCTGGGCCGGACTCGTTCTGCTCGGACCGCCGCCGGTCCGGCTGACGACGAGGGTCGCAGTGACGAGTACCAGCGCCGCTGCTACCGCGATCAGGAGCCAGCGGCCCTTGCGCGGGATGCCGCGGTAGGTTCGCGCCTCCCGCTGCTCGGTGAGGGCGGTGGCGAGCGGCGGCTTGGTCGGCGCATTCGCGGTCCCGTCGGCGAGCTCCTGCGCGAAGTCGGCGATTGACGTCGGCCGGAAGCTCGGCTCCCTGGCGAGCGCGTGCATGACCGCAACCTCGACGGCTTTCGGGATCGCGGGCTCGAGGTCGCCCGCAGGCGTGATCACCCCGCGGCTTTGCGCTACGGCCAGCTCGGCGAGTGAGTGGAAACGGTAGGGGGTCCGGCCGGTCAGGAGCTCGTAGAGCACGGCGCCGGCGGAATAGGTGTCGGCCGCCGCCCCGACCTTCTCTCCCGCGGCCTGCTCCGGTGCGAGATACGCGGCCGTCCCGAGCACCGTGCCCTGCTTCGTGAGCTGGGTCGTGTCTGCGGCGCGGGCGATGCCGAAGTCGGCGACCTTCAGCACGCCATCCTCGCGCAAGAGGAGGTTCGCGGGCTTCACGTCCCGGTGGACGAGGCCGGCGTCATGCGCGTGTTGCAGCCCCGCACAGGCTTGCAGGACGAGCTCGACCGCCTCGTCGTAGGGCAGCTTCCCGCACTCGGCCAGGGTGGAACCCGCCACGTGCTCCATCACGATGAAGAGGCGCCCGCGCGCCTCGCCCGCGTCGTAGACCTGCACGACGTTGGGGTGGGAAAGCCGGCTCGCCAGCCTGGCCTCACGCAGAAAGCGCGCACGAATGCTTTCGTCGGCGCCGAGCTGCTCCACGAGGACCTTGAGCGCAACGCGGCGGCGCAACTCCTCGTCCCGCGCCAGGTACACCACTGCCATCGCCCCCCGGCCGAGCGTGCGCTCGATCCGGTAGCGGTCGCCGGCAACGGTCTCGCTCAATCGTTGCCCCCGTGGTTGTTCTTGCCCTTGTCCTTCTTCTTCCCGTGGCCGCGCGGCTCCACCGTCGGCGGCACGCAGCGGATGCGGGTCGAGAGGTCCGTGACGGCGGCCGCGAGCGGCTCTTGAAACGGTCCGGCGACGCGTTGCGCGTTGATCGCCGCGATGGTGTGTGCCTGGAGGACGCGCGCAAGGCTCGACGCGCGACACGCGTCGCCCGCGTCGAGCGCCTGCGCAATCTCGTCGCTCTCGGAGGCCAGAGCGGAGGCGAGCGCCCGCTCCAGCCTGGGAGGCTGGGGCGCTGCGCCGTGGGGCGCGCCGCTCCCACAGCCGGCGAGGCAGAGCGCGGCAACTACGGCCGCGCCCAGCTCACGAGGTCTCGTTCGGATCTTCCTCCGCTGCAAGCTTCGTGAACCCTGCCTGACGAGTTCGAAGTGACGTTCCTCGATCGGGATTCCCCGGTCCACGAGCTCTCTCACGCGCGCATGCGGGCACGCTCGTTGAGCGTCCTCAGGATCTCCCAGTGTCCGACCTCGCCGGGCGGCCATCGCCGGCCCGAGGACCTCGCCCCAGCTTGGTCTCGAGATTCGTCAGCTCAGCCATCTGTTGCCCTTTCGCTCGATTACTCACCGCGTTCGAGGCGAGAAGCGAGCGTCTCGGGGAGGCCCCGGTCCCGCATCTCCCTCTGTGTCTGCTCAACGGAATACGGGACCCGGTGGAACGCAGCAAGCCGGCGGCCGAGATCGAGCAGCAACCACGCCGCCCGCGGATCACCGTCGCGTGGCTGTCCCACCGAGCCGGGGTTCAGCAGCCACCGTCCCACGAGCTCCACCTCGGTACCTTCGGGTGCGGGGCCACCCACGACCTCGTCGCCGTCCTGCGCGATCGCGAGGGCGACATGGCTGTGACCCACGAGGACAATGGGTGCCGTCGAGAGCTCGAGGGTGCCGCGCGCGGCTTCCTCGGTCAGGACGTACTCCCAGACCGGATCGCGTGCGCTCGCGTGAAAGAGGTCGACGCCGTGCAGTCGCGCCGAGGGCTCGAGTTGCTGGAGGAAGTCGCGCGACTCGGCTGCGAGGACGTCCGAGGTCCAGCGCACGGCCGCGGCGGCTTCGTCGTTGAAGTCGCCGACGTCGAGCTCGCCGAGCACGACGAGATCGTGGTTTCCGACCAGGCACTGGTCGCTCCGGTGCCTCACTTCATCGCAGCATTCGTTGGGGCGCGGCCCGTAGCCGACGGTGTCGCCGAGGCACCAGACGGCGTCCACTCCGTCGCGGTCTATGTCGCTCAGCACGGCCTCGAGGGCGTGATAGTTAGCGTGGACGTCCGAGATGATTGCAACCCGCATCGGCAGAGCCGCGACCTTAGCCGTCGCAGCCGCGATGTGGGCCCTTGCCGCCGCGGCGCTATGGCGGACGAAGGTCCCGGCCGATCTGCACTTGCCTTCGCTCGATCCGAGCTCTGTGTTCGGGGCGCACGCGGTGCGGGCGGGCGTCCGCTACGAGCGCTTCTTCGACTACGACTGGCTGCTCGGGACGGTCGCGGAAATCGGCACGCTCGTCGTGCTCGTCCGACGCGGTCCGCGTCTCGCGCGATCGCTCGGTCTCGGACCCGTGAATGCGGGGATCATCACCGGCGTCGTCGTGACGACGATCCTGTGGGCCGTCTCCGTTCCGTTCGAGCTCGCCGCGGCCTGGTGGGCGCGCCGGCACGGCATCTCGAAGGACAGCTGGGTCTCGATCGTCCTCTCACCGTGGGAAAGTTTCCTTGGCAAGACGTTCGCCACGGTGATCGTGCTTGCACTCCTGTTGTTGCTCGCGCGGCGCTTTGCGCGGGCCTGGTGGATCCCCGGGGCGACCATCCTGTTCGCACTTGCCCTCCTGCTCCAATTCGTGTCGCCGTACGCGAATCGGATCGGAACCCATCCGGTTCGCTCGCCGAGCCTGGCGTCGGCGATCGCGCGCCTCGAAACGCGCGAGCACGCCGGTCACCCGGTGGTTCGCGTCGAATCGGTGCACGACAGCACCACCGCCGCCAATGCGTACGCCGTCGGGATCGGGCCGAGCCGGAGCGTGTTCATCTGGGACACCCTGCTCGACGGCCGCTTCACGAAGAGGGAGGTGCAGTTCGTCACCGGCCACGAGCTCGCGCACCTCGCGCGCCGGCACATCTGGAAGGGCTTCGCGTGGGGCGCGCTACTCGGGGTGCCCATTCTTGCGGCCGTCGCGTACGCGACCGGTCGCCGTGGCGGGTTGCGGAATCCCGGGACGGTCCCGCTCGCGCTGCTCACGCTCGTGGTGCTGCAGCTTGCGCTCACGCCGCTGGAGAATGCGGTCTCGCGCCGCTACGAGGCGGAGGCGGACTGGATCGGGCTCGGGGGGGCGCGTGATCCAGCGGCCGCGCGCGGCCTGTTCAAAGGGTTCGTCAGAACCGACCTGCAGGATCCGGCGCCGCCCGGGTGGGTGCATGTCTTCCTCGACGACCACCCGACGCCGCTCCACCGCGTCGAGCAGGCCGACGCGTGGGCGGTGCAACACCGCTAGCTCTCGGACCGGGGAGGCGCCTCGGGCAGGTTGCGGATCCCTTCCTGCGTCGACCACTTCGAGAACGAGTCCTGCATCGCCGCGAGCAGCTCCTGGAAGAACTGCGCAGACATGTTCACGCGCGAGACCACGACTCCGGGGACGTCGCCCTCCTCGATCTCGTGGTCGATGCGTGCGAACGTGAGCGTGAACTCGTAGGGGGAGAACGTGACGTTCGCGAAATTCGCGTAGACGCCCGCCATCTGCTCGGGGTCGAGATGGATGTTGAGCTGGCGCTCCTGGGCCTCGTCGTCCACGACCCAACGATACTACGGAGGTGGATCACGCCTTCAGCTTCCGCCGTTTTGCGTACGCGGTCTCGGCGATGGCCCTGGTGCTCGGCGTCGGGACGATCGGCTTTCACTCGGCGATCGGCGAGCCCTGGCTGCAGTCCTTCTACCGCGCTGTGGTCTCGAGCACGCTCACCGGGCTCGACACGGTTCCGAAGAACGACGGGGCTCGGATCATCACGATCTTTCTCGTCCTGGCGGGCATCAGTATCTTTGCCTACATCGGCTCGCTCGTCGTCGAGGCGATCGCGCGCGGTGTGATCGGCGGGCTGTGGGCAGAGCGAAGGAGGCGAATGGCGATCGAGGCGCTGCGGGAGCACTACATCATCTGCGGGTTCGGCCGCGTCGGGCGGCGTGTTGCGGAGGAGCTTCGCCATGAGGGCGCGTCCTTCGTCGTTGTCGATTACAGCGTGGTGGCGAAGGAAGCCGCGGAAGAGCAGGACGTGCTCTTCATCGAGGGGAACGGCACAGACGACGACGATCTCCGCAGCGCGGGGCTCGAGCGGGCCCGCGGGCTCGTCGCGGCTTCGGACGACGATTCCGACAATCTGTACATCACCCTGTCGGCGCGGGCGGCGAACCCCGAACTCCTGATCGTCGCGCGTGCTTCGAACGAGGACGCCTCGAAGAAGCTTCGGCTTGCGGGGGCCGATCGGATCGTGCAGCCCTACCAGGCTGCCGGACGGGCGATGGCGAACCTCATGCTGCGCCCCCAGGTGACGGCCTTCGTCGACGTCGTCACCAGCGCGACCGGCACCGATCTCCGTTTCGAGGAGATCGAAGTGAGCGACGCCTGCGGACAGGGAGGCAAGACGATCCGCGAGCTCGATATCCGCAACCAGACGGGCGCCCTGATCGTCGCACTGCGCAAACAGGACGGGACGTTCGACACGACGCCCACGCCGGAGGCCGTGCTCGAGGTGGGCGACGTGCTGATCGCCGCCGGCACCGAAGAAGAGCTGCGGGCCCTGGAGCGGCTCTTCGCGCCACACGAGACGGTTGCGCGCTAGCGCGCCAGCTCGTCTCGCCGCGCGGCTGTCCGACCTCGCGGGCGCCCCGGTCGTGCTCGAGCGGCCGAGCGACCCGGCGCACGGCGACTACGCCACGAACGTCGCCCTCCGGACCGCTCCCCAGCACCGGCGACCCCCGAAGGAGCTGGCGGCCGAGCTGGCGGAACGAGCTGCGGCGCTGGAGGAAGTGGAACGGGCCGAGGTTGCCGGCCCCGGCTTCCTGAATCTCTGGGTGACGCCCGCGTGGCTGGCTGAGGCACTCGGCGAGATCGGGCCGGATTACGGCGCCGGGACGCCCGAGCGCCGGCAGAAGATCCAGGTCGAGTTGATCTCGGCGAATCCGGCAGGACCGCTCACCGTCGGCTCCGCACGCAACGGCGCCTACGGCGACTCGGTCGCGCGGCTCCTGTCCCACGCGGGTCACGAGGTCGAGCGCGAGTACTACTTCAACGATGCCGGCCGGCAGGTCGAGCTCTTCCGCGCCTCGGTGGAAGCGCGGCGGCGCGGCGAGGAGCCGCCCGAGGGCGGCTATCAGGGCGAATACATCAACGAGCTCGCGGCACGCGACGTCGATCCGGTCCAGTACATGCTCGGTGAGATTCGCAGGGAAGTCGCGGAGTTCCGGATCGCGATCGACAGCTGGCGGCATCAGGGCGAGATCGAACAGGAAGTCGCCGGGGTCTTGCCGAAGCTCGACAGCTACGAGGCGGCAGGAACGACCTGGGCTCGGACGAGCGAATACGGGGACGACAAGGATCGCCCGCTCATCCGCTCGGAGGACGGCTCCTACCTCTACTTCGCCGCCGACGTCGCCTACGTTCGAGACAAGCTCGAACGCGGCTTCGACCGGGCGATCTACGTTCTGGGCGCCGATCATCACGGCTACGTCGGCCGGCTGAAGGCTGCTGCGGCGATGCTCGGCTACGACCCCGAGCGGATCGAGGTCCTGATCTACCAGCTGGTGCACATCGTCGAGGGCGGCCAGACGAAGAAGATCTCGAAACGGCGGGGGGACGTCGTCTTCCTGCACGAGCTCATCGACAAGATCGGCGTCGACGCGACACGCTGGTATCTGGTCTCGCGCGGGCACGACCAGCCGATCGACATCGACGTCGACCTCGCTGCTGAGCGCACGCAGAAGAATCCCGTCTACTACGTCCAGTACGCGCATGCGCGGATCGCCGGCATCCTCCGCAATGCCGAAGGCGAGCACGGCGGCACACCAAGCGAGCTCGAGAAGGAGGAGCGCGATCTGATCAAACGGCTCCTGGAGTTTCCGGGCGTCGCCGCCGAGGCTGCTGAACGTCGTGCCCCACATGCGATCCCGATCTACGCCATCCGCGTCGCGGACGACTTCCACCGCTTCTACCACGAGCACCGAGTCGTCGGCTCCGAGACCGAGGCGTTCCGCCTGGCGCTCGTGCGCGCGACTCAGAGCGTCATCGCGCATTGCCTCGATCTCATCGGCGTCGCGGCACCCGAACGGATGTAGGGTCCCGCGCGGTGGAGATGAGGCCCGATCGCAACCTGGCCCTCGAGCTCGTCCGCGTCACCGAGGCTGCGGCGCTCGGCGCGGCTCGCTGGATCGGTCGTGGTGAGAAGGAGAGCGCGGACCAGGCCGCCGTCGACGCGATGCGCCTCATGCTCGACACCGTCTCGATGGACGGCGTGGTCGTCATCGGGGAGGGGGAGAAGGACGAGGCGCCGATGCTGTTCAACGGCGAGGAGATCGGCAGCGGCGACGGGCCGCAGGTCGATGTCGCCGTCGACCCGCTCGAGGGCACAAGGCTGACGGCGCTCGGCCAGCCGAACGCGATCGCGGTCATCGCCGTCGCCGAGCGGGGGACGATGTTCTTCCCGGGCGCAGCCGTCTACATGGACAAGATCGCTTGCGGCTCGGAGGCGGTGGATGCGATCGACATCAACGCAACACCGACCGAGAACGTCCAGGCGGTCGCCGAGTCGAAGGGAGTCGAGCCGACGGATGTCTCGGTCGTCGTTCTCGAGCGTGACCGCCACGAGCAGCTGATCGGCGAGCTGCGGGAGGCCGGTGCGAAGGTCAATCTCATCCGCGACGGCGACGTCGCTCCCGCGATTGCGGCTGCACGCGGCGGAACCGGGGTGGACCTGCTGATGGGAGTCGGCGGAACGCCGGAAGGCGTGATCTCCGCCGCTGCGATCAAGTGTCTCGGCGGAGCCTTGCAGGGCCGGCTCTGGCCGCGTGACGAAGGCGAACGCAAGCAGCTGGTGGAGGCCGGGTTCGACGTCGAGAAGGTGCTGACGACGGACGACCTCGTCGCGGGCGAAGACGTGTTCGTCGCAGCCACGGGAGTCACGAGCGGGGCCCTCCTGCGGGGAGTCCAGTACACGTCGGACGGGGCGGTCACCGACTCGATCGTGATGCGCTCGCGCAGCGGCACCGTGCGGCGGATCGAGGCCCAGCACATGTTTGCCAAGCTCGAGAAGCTCGTCGGCTCCTCGCTCCGCTAGGCCGTAACACTCCGCCCCGATGCAGGACTGTCAGGGATGCGAATCCTTTCCATCCTCGGCTTTGGGCTCACAGCGCTGATCCTGGTGTCGACCACGGCCGCCGCCGCAGGCGCACCCGTGATCAAGTACCGCGACGACCAGTTCGGGCCCGTCCTCGCGACCCCGAAGAAGCAGGCCCTCTACTACTGGAGGGTCGAAAAGCGGGCCGGCGGGAAGATCCGCTGTACGGGTTCATGCGCAAAGGCGTGGCCGCCGCTGGATGCGAAGGGTGTAGTACCGAGAAAGGTCTCCGGGATCCGTGGAACGTTCGGAACCGTTCGGCGACCCGACGGCAGACGGCAGGTGACCTTCAACGGCCTGGCGATCTACACCTATGCGCACGAGGGACCAGGACAGGTCCTCTGCAACAACGTGAACGGCTGGTTCGTCGTCCGCGTGCGTTAGGCGATAACGGTCTCGCGCACCAGCTCCGGCACGTACGTGCCGGTCGTCGCCGCGCCGTTCATCCTGGCTCGGTCCGAGGCGTCGCTTGCGACGCCGGCTGGAGGACACCCGGGCTTTGCCCGGGTGTCCGTCTTCGATCTTGACCTACGCCTTCGGCGCGGACTCAGGCTGTGACGGTTTCGCGCTCCAGCTCCGGCACGTACGTGCCGGTCGTCGCCGCGCCGTTCATCTTGGCTCGGTCCGAGGCGTCGCTTGCGACGCCGGCTGGAGGACACCCGGGCTTTGCCGGGTGTCCGTCTTCGATCTTGACCGACGCCTTCGGCGCGGACTCAGGCTGTGACGGTTTCGCGCTCCAGCTCCGGCACGTACGTGCCGGTCGTCGCCGCGCCGTTCATCTTGGCTCGGTGGTAGTAACCCTGTTGGGCCGCTTCGACGTTCTCCTCCTTGCCTTGCCAGGCCTTGAGCGCGGTCGCCTGAAGCGCGCGCCCGTAGGAGAAGGACAGCTTCCACGGGTGCGGGCCGATCGCGTTCATCGCGTTGAGCCTGCGGGTCGCCTCCTCCTCGCTCTGCCCGCCGGAGAGGAAGACGACTCCGGGTACGGCGGCCGGCACATGGCGAAGGAAGCAGCGAACCGTCTCGTTCGCGATCTCGTCGTCGGGGACCTGGGACGACGACTCGTAGCCCGGGAGGACCATGTTCGGCTTGAGCAAGATCCCTTCCGGTTGCACGCGCTGGTCTCGGAGCTCGGTGAAGACCGCATGGAGCGTCCGGGACGTGACCTCGAAGCTCCGGTCGATCGTGTGCTCGCCGTCCATCAGCACTTCCGGCTCGACGATCGGGACGAGGCCCGCCTCCTGTGCGAGCGCGGCATAACGGGCGAGCGCGTGCGCGTTCACCCAGATGCAGTACTCGCTCGGGATCTCTTCGCCGATCGAGATCACGGCGCGCCACTTGGCGAAGCGGGCGCCGAGCTCGTGGTATTCGGCGAGTCGCTCGCGCAGACCGTCGAGTCCCTCGGTGACCGTCTCGCCCTCGGCGTGGGCAAGCGGCTTCGCTCCCGTGTCGACCTTGATGCCCGGGATGATCCCCTTCGACTGGAGCAGCCTCGAAAAGGGCGTGCCGTCGGAGGCCTTCTGCCGGATCGTCTCGTCGTAGAGGATCACGCCGCTGATGTAGTCCTCGACGCCTTCGGTGGTGAAGAGGAGCTCGCGGTAGGCGCGGCGCGTCTCCTCCGTCGATTCGACGTCGATCGAATCGAACCGCTTCTTGATCGTGCCGCTGCTTTCGTCTGCGGCGAGGATCCCCTTGCCGTCGGCGACGATGGCGCGGGCGATCTCCTGTAGCTCTTCAGCAGCCATTCTCGAGCCTCCCTCGTCTTTGCTTCGGAGGAAGTATCGCCTAAGCTTTCGGCCTTGGAGGGGCGACGCTGCGGCGGTTCGTCCCTCCTATCTCGTTTATCAGGGCACCAGGCGGGGGACCTTGGTGAACGCTCCGAGCGTAAGTACGATTTCGTCAGGACATGTTCCGCCGTCTCGCCCTCTCCGTGCTTGTCGTGGCCGCGCTTGCGCCGGCTCTGCGCGGAGATGCGGCGCCGCCGGTGCTGGTGCAGCCCGGGGTGACGATCGCCGGCGTCCCGGTCGGTGGGATGTCCAACGAGCAGGCGCAGGCGGCCTTGCGGCCCGCCTTCGCCCGGCCGATCCGGCTGGTCTACGGCCAGCGGCGCTGGAAGCTCAGGCCGACCCGATTCGGAGCCAAGGTCGCGATCGCCGAAGGAGTGGGTCGCGCGCTGCGAGCGCCCGCGAGCGCCGCCGTTCCGCTCGAGCCGCAGGTCGACGTCCAGAGCGTTCGGCGCTTCGTCAAGGCACTAGACGCCCGCATCTCGTATCCGGCCCAGGATGCAGAGCTCAGCGGTCTCGTGGGCCTCGTGCCACAGTTCACGCAGGAGAAGGCCGGCGTCCAGCTCTTGCGCGCCGTGACCGCGCAGCGAATCCTGCGCGCGCTGCGGACCCCAGCAGTGCGACGCGTTCGTGTCGCCGTCAAGGCTGCTGCGCCGGAGCGGACGGTCGCGCAGTTCGGTCCGGTGATCGTGATCAGGCGCGGGGTGAACGAGCTCCGCTACTACCGTGGCGCGAAGCTGACGCGAACGTTCGGAGTCGCCACGGGCCAGGCCGTTTATCCGACGCCGACCGGGATCTTCAGCATCGTCGAGATGCAGTTGAACCCATGGTGGCTCCCACCGGATTCCGCCTGGGCAAAGGGCGAGAAGCCGATTCCGCCCGGGCCCGGCAATCCGCTCGGGACGCGCTGGATGGGTCTGTCCGCGCCGGGCGTCGGCATCCACGGCACGCCCGACGACGCGTCGATCGGATATTCGGCCTCGCACGGCTGCATTCGTATGCACATCCCCGACGCAGAGTGGCTCTTCCATCACGTCGAGATCGGCACGCCCGTCGTCATCACCAACGCATAAGGGGGCATGGAGGCCGGCGCTAGAATGAGCACCACGCGGACGTAGCTCAGTTGGTAGAGCATCAGCTTCCCAAGCTGAGGGTCGCGGGTTCGAACCCCGTCGTCCGCTTCACAAAAGCCCCGGAGATCGGGGCTTTTTGTATGCCCGCCTCAAGGTCGCGTTAAGAGTTCGCGATATGCGCAGCGGCCGGACCCCAGCACGATTTGGCTCAACCACGCCGTTTGACCAGTTTTTCTCGCCGGAACGGAGCAGGGTGGGTCGGTGCGTTCGGCTGCCCCGTCACGCACGTACCCGGGCGCGCCACGAATCCCCGACGGGGGGCGGCCCTCCCTTCGGGCATCCGGCCGCCGCCGCAGTCGTCGGATGCACTGTTCGCGAGTGGCGGCCCCAGCGGCGGGTCGGATGTGCCGCGACGTTGAGGTCACGCAAACAGCGATAATTACGAGTAGCTCCAAGCCGCAAAGCCGCTGAAGTTTGCCCTCGTAGCTCCTACACTCACTCGAGGTGCAACCTGCGGCCGCACCGCCGGACACGGCAGAATTGACAAGGCTCCAAAGGGATCTGTGGGACGCTGCGGATCCGGAGCTTCTGACGAGGATGCTCAGAATCGGTGACGCCGAGTTGACTCGAGAAGGACGGATGTGCCTGCTTGTCACCCTTAGTCGCTTTGCGCCGAACTTTGCCCTGATCGAGGCGATCGAGATGCTGGCGTGGGATAACAGCAACGCGAAATAGCACCGGGGCCGGGGGTAGGTCTGCGGCGTCGAGCGTGGACGGCCCGGCCCGTTCCGCGCCTGACTCCCCGGTGTTTTCGAACTTGAGTCGTTGGTCATCACAAGCGCGCGGTGGAGGGGAGCATTCGACCGCGTGCCATTGCGCGGACGCAGCGTTGGTCCGGCTATACGCCGGAGGGCCAGCGCCTGCTCGTTGCCCAGGACCAAGCCATCTGGTCGTCACCTGTGGTGACGCCGAGCCGGTGCGGCATCGTTTCCTCGATGTGGCGCTGACCGAGGCGATCGGGAGCGACGTCGCCTGCGATTGGTACGGGATCGACCGCGGCAGATGGACGCGTGTCGTCGCTAACTCCATCCTGGACTCGTAGAGCCGTTAGAAGCGTCGCATCGGTGGATCTTGGAAAGTTCGCATTCGTGGAGCGCTCCTTGATGCAGCGACTGGTGGGTGCCACGGTCGTCGTCGTGGGTTGC
>VAWR01000039.1 GCA_005885245.1 Actinomycetota bacterium
CGACAGTGGGCGCGTTCTGTACCGCCAGATCGATAGCGCTACGTTGGGCTCGTCGTTCGCGCCCCGAGCGGTGGGCCCTTCTGGGCTGGGCAGCCCAGCAGGTGTCTCCCCTTTTGCGCTACAAAGCCGAACTGGGGCCCTTCCCAGAAGCGACCAGGAACAGGGTGTTGAGTGACAGTGACGGTTCTTATCCGCGACGGTGTCTCCGAGGCGAGTCCGGTCGAGATCCGGCGCCGGATCGGTGCCGCCGTCATCGACTGGACGATCTGCGTCGTCGCGTATCTCGTCGTGTCCATTCCCCTCGGCGCGCTCGAAGGGCTCGGATTCACGCTGCGCTCCGAGTCGTCGACCGACGCGCTGGGCCAGGCCTTGGTCGCCCTTGCGCAGATCTCGACTGTGATGCGGCACGGCCGGCATCGGCGGCTGCTGGTTTGCAGGACCCGGCCCAGCAGGTGTCTCCCCTTTTGCGCTACAAAGCCGAACTGGGGCCCTTCCCAGAAGCGACCAGGAACAGGGTGTTGAGTGACAGCGACGGTTCTTACCCGCGACGGTGTCTCCGAGGCGAGTCCGGTCGAGATCCGGCGCCGGATCGGTGCCGCCGTCATCGACTGGACGATCTGCGTCGTCGCGTATCTCGTCGTGTCCATTCCCCTCGGCGCGCTCGAAGGGCTCGGATTCACGCTGCGCTCCGAGTCGTCGACCGACGCGCTGGGCCAGGCCTTGGTCGCCCTTGCGCAGATCGCGACTGTGATGCCAATCGTCCTGTACTTCACGCTCGGGCTCCGGGAAGGACACACGCTGGGCATGGCCGCGTTCGACTTCAAGACCCTCGACGCACGTAACGGCACGCCGCCGGGCACCGTCCGCTCGCTGCTCCGGTCCCTCCTGTCCGTGGTGTTCGCAATCGCCGTGTACGCCGCGTACATGGGCCATTCCGCAGATCGCTCGAACTGGTCGCGGCACGTCACACTGATCTACGCCGTCGGAGTGGCGGTTGCCGGTTTCGTTGCGGTGGACAAGGGCTTCGTGCCGGCCCACCGGTCCGGGCGAGCCCTCACCGACCGCCTTTTTCGTCTGGTCCGGGTCACAGGCGCAGCGGGGGACACCGACCGAGGGCTCAGTGACTGGCTGGACCGTCGGGCCAGCCGGTGAGGGCTAACCCCGACTGAGACACCGGGGCAGCCTCCCTCGTCAACGGCTGCAACCGGTGTCACCATCTGGGCATGGGACGTGCAATCGTCGTGGACGATCACCCGGCGTTTCGGGCGTCCGCCCGGCGGCTGCTGGAGTTGAGCGGGTACGAGGTCGTCGGCGAGGCTTCGGACGGCGCCTCGGGGCTTGCGCTAGCGCGTGAGCACGAGCCGGAGCTCGTCCTCCTCGATATCACGCTTCCGGACATGAGCGGCTTCGATGTCGCCGACGAGCTCGCCGAGAGTCCCTCCTCGGTCGTCTTCGTCTCCAGCCGCGACCAGAACGATCTCGGCCGGCGCGCGAGGCGGAGCGGTGCCCTCGGCTTCATTCCCAAGGACCGGCTGTCGGAGGAATCCCTTCTGGCCGTGGTGGGCAGCACGCGGTGAAAGCGCTGCGCGCGGCGCTCGCCGTTGCGGCGGTTCCATTCGGGATCGTCGGATACCGCATCCTCGTCCACGACCTGCACTCGTCTCCGCAGAACGCGGTTGCGAGCGTGGCGGTCGCCTGGACGTTCGTGGCCGCGGGCCTGGTCGCCTGGGCTCGTCGACCGCAGAACCGTGTCGGCGTCTTGATGACCTTCGTCGGCTACGCCCTGCTCGAGCGCAAGCTGCAGTACAGCCACGACTCGCGGCTCTTCACAGCGGCGTTCGTCTTCGGGGAGATCGGGCTCGGCGCGGCGCTCGCCCATGTCGTCCTCGCCTATCCAAGCGGACGGCTCACGACGCGGGTCGAGCGCTGGTTCGTCGGCACGGCCTATACGGCGGCGGTCGCGTTTCCGGCCGCGATGCTGCTGGTCTGGGACTACCCGCGCTCCTGTGTCTACGACTGCGGGCATGCGTTTCGCCAGCACAGCTCGATTCCGATCGCACCGAACGAAACGGTGTTCCACGCACTCGACCAGGTCTTCAAGATCGGCGTCTACGGGGTCTTCGCGGTCGTATTCATCGCGTTGATCGCCTGGAGGCTCTGGCACGCCACCCCGCGCGGGAGACGGTTGCTCGCCCCACTCCTCCTCGCGGGAGTGGTCGCCGGAAGCCGGGCGGTGTGGGGAAGCATCCACGAGATCAGCGGAGCGGGTACGAGCGATCCGTTCTACTGGTGGCAGGTCACGGGGCAGATCGCGATCCCGCTCGCGCTGTTGGCGGGGCTACTGAGTGCGCGTCTCGCTCGAGGTGGAGTAGCCGACCTCATCGTCGAGCTCGGCCGCACGCCCTCAGGCGGCGTCCGCGATGCGCTCGCGCGCGCGTTACACGACCCGACGTTGCAGGTCGCCTACTGGCTGCCGATGCGCCAGAGCTACGTCGACGAGGATGGCCGCGCCGTCGAGCTGTCCGAGGACGGCCGTGCGGTGATGAGGCTCGAAGACATCGCCGCCATCGTTCACGATCCCGAACTCGATCCAGACCTCGTGGAGGCGGCGGGCGCCGCCGCGCGCCTCGCGCTGCACAACGCGCGCTTGCAGGCTGACGTGCGCGCACAGCTCGGCAAGGTGCAGGAATCCCGACGCCGCATCGTCACGGCCGGCGATGAACAGCGCCGCCGGATCGAACGGGACCTCCACGACGGGGCCCAACAGCGTCTCGTCGCCCTCGCTCTGGAGCTCAGACTGGCACAGCGCGAGCTCGGTGCGGTGGCTGACCCGCAGATCGAACGGATCCTCGCAAGCGCGGTCGACGAGCTCCAGGTGGCGGTCGAGGAGCTGCGCGAGCTCGCGCGGGGGGTCCATCCTGCAGTTCTCACGGAGGAGGGCCTGGCCGGCGCCCTCGAGTCGCTGGCCGGGCGCACGCCGGTTCCCGTGGAGATCGTCTCGGCACCGGACGACCGTCTGCCTCCCGAGATCGAGGCCGCTGCCTACTTCGTCGCCTGCGAGGCGATCACGAACGCGGTCAAGCATTCTCAGGCTACGGCGATCCGTGTGCATGCGAATCGCCGCAACGGCCGCTTCGTGATCGAGGTCGAGGACGACGGGATCGGCGGTGCCAAGGAAAACGGTGGCTCGGGGCTCCGAGGCCTCGTCGACCGGGTCGAGGCCCACGGCGGCACGCTCCGCGTCGAGAGCGAGCCGGGACAAGGAACGCGCGTCGTCGGGGAGCTGCCGTGCGCGCGGTGATCGCCGACGATTCGCTGCTGCTCCGCGAGGGCGTTGCCCGAGTCCTCGCCGACGCCGGCATCGAGGTGGCCGCGAGCGTCGGGGACGCGGACGCCTTGCGCCGCGTCGTCGCAACCGAGAAGCCCGACGTTGCGATCGTCGACGTCCGGATGCCGCCGACGCAGACCGACGAGGGATCGCGGGCGGCCGAGGCGATCCGCGAACGGCATCCCGAGGTCGGAATCCTGATGTTGTCGCAGGTCGTCGAGGCGCACACGGCGTTGCGCCTGTTCGGCGACCGCCCGGAGGGCTTCGGCTATCTGCTCAAGGACCGCGTGCTCGAGATCGACGACTTCGTGGAAGCTGTGAAACGCGTCGCCCGCGGTGGCACGGCGATGGATCCGCAGGTCGTCTCTCAGCTCGTCGGCAAGCACCGGAAGGACGATCCGATCGACGAGCTCAGCCCGCGCGAGCGCGAGGTGCTGGAGCTGATGGCCGAGGGACGCTCGAACGCGGGCATCTGCGCCAAGCTCTTTCTCAGCTCGAAGACCGTCGAGACGCACGTGAGCTCGATCTTCAGCAAGCTTCGTCTCGCGCAGGCGCCTGACGACCATCGTCGTGTGCTGGCCGTCCTCGCCTATCTCCGAGCCGAGGGTTAGCCTCTAATCTGTCGCGGCGGTGGACGCCGATGCCGTCGAGATCCGTGTTCTGGGCTGTCTGATCGAGAAGCAGCGCACGACTCCCGACGCGTATCCGCTGTCCCTGAACTCCCTCCGGCTCGCCTGCAACCAGACGACGAATCGCGATCCGGTGGTGACCTTCGAGGAGCGAGAGATCAAGGCCGCCCTCGACCGACTCTCGAACCGCGGCTGGACCCGGTTCGCGAGCGGCGCGAGCAGCCGGGCACTCAAGTACCGCCATCTGTTCGACGAGGCGCTGTCGCTTTCGGGCGGGGAACTCGCGCTGCTCGGCGTGTTGATGCTGCGCGGACCGCAGACGGTCGGCGAGCTGAAGCAGCGCAGCGAGCGGCTGCACGGGTTCGGTTCGACCACAGAAGTGGCGCAGACGCTGGACGGACTGGCTGGACGAGAGCTCGTTGTGCAGCTCGAGCGGCGGCCGGGACAGAAGGAGGAACGTTGGGCGCAGCTGCTCGGGGGCGAGACCGAGGAGACTGCGCTGCCCCCAGCGCCGCCGGCCTCAGCGCCCGACGACCGGCTCCGCGCGATCGAGGACCGGCTCGCGAATCTCGAGCGAGCGTTCGACGAGCTGCAGATGCGACTCGCTCCGTAGCTTCTATTCCGGCGGCCAGGCTTCGGCGAGTCTCGCCCGCGTCTCCTCCAGGTGCTCCGGCAGCACCTTGACGTCCGCGAGCACCGGCATGAAGTTCGTGTCGCCGCCCCAGCGGGGGACGACGTGCAGGTGCACGTGGTCGACGATCCCGGCTCCGGCCACCCGGCCGAGGTTCCAGCCCAGGTTGTAGCCCTGTGGTCCGTAGAGCTCGCCGAGGGCGCTCATCCCGGCGGAGGCGAGGCGGTGGAGCTCGAGCACTTCGTCCTCGTCGAGCTGCCCGTACTCACCGACATGGCGAACCGGCGCAGCCATGAAATGTCCTGACGAATACGGAAACTTGTTCAGCAGGACGATGCTTCTTTCGGCGCGATGGACGACGAGCGTCTCCGCCGCGTCACCGTCGACCGCCGAGCAGAACACGCAGCCTGGTTCGTCGTCGGCCGACTTGATGTACTCGAGGCGCCACGGCGCCCACAGCTGCTTCACGGAGCGAGTCTAGATCGGCTCGTCGGTGGGCTCGACGAGGACTGGCTCGGTCTCGAGCCGGCCGCGGAGCGCGGCGAGATACATCACCGAGACGACCATGCCCAGCACGATCAGGAGAGAAGAGGTGAGGAGGAGCGCCTGAAGGGTGAGCATGTCGTGAGTGAAACGTCCGACTGACGAGTTCGGTTGCGCACCGTGGACTCCTTCCGGTGTTCCTAGGGGATGGCGACGGCCGCGCTGAAGCGTCCCGCGCCGCCTGCGACGAACCTCTCGGAGACCGTGCGCCGACCGCAAACGAGCCCGGCCGAGAGCGTCGAGGACATCCGCTTGATCTCCGCAGGCCCGCTGAGGCGAAGCGTCGAGCCGTGCGGACCCCTCAGCTGCGTCGCGAAGACGCCGTCGAGGGGGGTCTTGAAGGTGAAGGTCTTCGACTGGCCGCGCCGCGTGAAGCGGCCCGTCCAGTGCTTGATCACGTCGTCCTTCCAGGGCTTGAGGACATCCTGCTCGATCGCGGCCAGCGCGCCCGCGTCCGGCGTGAACATCGGGTCGTAGCCCCAGGCCGGCTCGGCCAGGCCGAGCTTCACCATGTTCAGGTGCATGAACGACTCCGCGAACGACTCGCCCGGATTCTGGAAGTAGTGCTCGCCCTCGTCGCCGGGAAAGGCGACGCCCGCCGCCGTCCTTGCGCAGACGCCTTCGTAGGTGGCCCAGCGCTTCGTTCCGAACGCGATCGCGGGCCACGGATCGTTCAGCCGGTTGTTCGCGACGTGGTGGCCGTACTCGTGGGCCACGACCTGTTCGACCGTGCTCCACTGCGTGTCCTCGCCGATGGTGACGATCTCGCCGGTGGCCGGGAAGTAGCAGCCGTCCGCCTCCTGCGTGTAGCAGAGGATCCCGACCTCGGCGGGCGGCGCCAAGTAGATCTTCACCGCCGAGACCTCGCTGCCGTGCACGAGGCTGTCGATGAAGTCGGCCGCGGCCTGGTTCACCGACTCGTCGACCGGGTAGTAGCGCGACGAATAGATCGTGACCTGCGCGCCGCTCTTCGCCGTGTAGACGCCGCCCCAGGCGCCCGGCTGCGCGGAGAGCCGGCGGGCGACCTTGGTGGTGGCGATCCGCGTGCGAACGTGACCGAGTCCGTGGCCGAGTCCCGCGACGCTGAGGTGCTTCTCCGTGCTCGGCTGGTCTGCCGCGGGCGAAGCGCTGCCGGCCGCGAGCGCGGCGACGATGACGAGCAGCAGAGCGAGACCCCTGCGTCCGAACGGCCCGGACATGCTCGTCTAGTCGGCCGGCGTCGCCGCCGCGCTAGATGACTCGAACGAGGGAGTTCGTCAGAGCCAGCGCTTGTACTTGAAGAATGCGATCATGCCGGCGATCACGCCGACCATCAGGCCGACGATCGCCCAGAAGGCCGCGGGCGTGTGCTCCCCCGGGAACAGCACGTTCATCCCGAAGATGCCGGAAATCAACGTCAGCGGCAGAAGAATGACGCTGAAGATCGTCAGGATCCGCAGGATGTCGTTCTGACGATGCGAGATGACTGATTCGTTCGTGTCCTCGAGGGCTTCCACGACCTCCTTGTAGTTGTCGAGGAGATCCCAGATGCGCTCGGACGCGTCGACGAGGTCGTCGAAGTACAGCTCGAGGTTCTCCGGCAGGAAGCGCTCGATGTGCCGCTCGAGGAGCCTCAGCGCGGGGCGTTGGGGCTTGATGATCTTGCGGTAGGAGATGATCTCCTGCTTCACCTTCGAGATGTCGGTGACGATCTCCTCGGAGCGGCGATCCTCGATGTCGTCCTCGATCGAGTCGAGCTTGTAGGCGATCTTGTCGAGGATCGGAAAGCAGTAGTCGAAGAGATCGTCCAGCACCTCGTACAGGAGCCGGCCGGAGCTCTTCTCGAACAACTGGTTCCGGAACTGCTCGTCCTCCTGGACCCGGCTGAAGAGTCGGGTCACCGGCAGCAGCTCGACGTTCGGGATCGTCACCAGGTAGTCGGGGCCGAGGAAGAAGTCGAGCTCGCCTGCGTTCAGCCGTTGCACGTTCTTGTCGTAGGCCGGGAAATGGAGGACGCCGAAGAGATAGCCCTCGTCCGCGTAGTCGTCGATCTTCGGCCGCTGTCTCTTCGACAGGACGTCCTCGACGTCGAGCGGGTGCCAGCCGAAGCGCGCACGCAGGCGATTGACCGTCTCCGGGTCGACGGGCGGGTCGAGATGGATCCAGGTCAGACCCTGGGCGCTGACTTCAGCGACGCGTGGTTCCGGGCGTGGCGCGACCGCCTCGCCGAAGCCGCGAGGCCTCGTCCTCCGGATGCGGGGGAGGCTTGGCATCGGTACCGAGGGGCTCGTCGGTCGCTGTCGCCATGTTCGCCATCGTACCCGCGACGCCTGCGAGGGAATCCACCTGCGGGGTGAGGTGAAGGTGCGCCGGGATCCGTCGCTCCAGCGACAGCGCATAGGCTGACGCGAGCAGGCAGATCACCGCTGCGGCGGGCCAGAGGGCTCGCGGCTCGGCCTGGAGGACGAAGCCCCCCGCGGCGGGGCCGATCAACCAGCCGAGCTGCCAGGAGAAGCTCGAGAAAGCCATGTAACGGCCGAGGAGGCGGGGCTCCGCGAGATCGACCACGAGCGGCGCGTAGATCGCGCCGTGCAGGCACTCGCCCAGGGCGAACCCCGCGACCGCGACCCCGAAGATCAGGGCAGCCTCGGTTCCGGTGAACCAGGTTCCGCCGACGAGGACCGCAAGGAAGGTGCCGGCCCAGATCACTCCCATCAGCGCGAGCCCGCGCAGCCGGCGCTTGCCTTCGACGAGCTTCACGATCGGCAGCTGGCCGAGTGCCACCGCGCCCGAGAAGACGAACCAGAGCGCGCCGATCGCGGGCTCGCTCACGTGCGCGACGTTCTTGGCGAACGGCGGCAGGAGCTCGCTCATCACCGCGATCCCCGCGCCGATGAAGATGACGTTGAGGACGATGTAGCGAAGGAAGACGCCGTTTCGGAGCACGTCGACGTAGCGGCCCGGCTCGTGGTGTGCCTCGACGGGGCGGGGTGCGGGAACGAGCCTCAGCACCGCGACGAAGACGAGGAACGTCGCTGCATTGAGCAGAAACAGGAACGTGAACGTGCTCGGGTGATCCGTGCGCGCGATCGCGCCCGCGACGAGACCGCCGAGCGCGATGCCGAGGTTCATCGTCATCCGCTGCTGCGCGAAGGCGGAGTGCCGGCGCTCCTTGGGGGTGAGCGAGCTGAGCAGGGTGGACTGGCTGGGCCAGAAGGAGCCGCTGCCGAGTCCGACGAGCACGTTCAGCCCGAAGGCCTGCCAGGGCGCGCGGATCAGCGGGAAGAGCGCGAAGGCCACGGCCATCAGGATCAGCGAGGCGGTGAGCACTCTTCTCGGCCCGAGCCGGTCGGAGAGCGCGCCGCCGACGAAGCCGGACACGAGTCCCGCCGCCGAGTTGGAGGCGACGACGAGCCCGGCGATCCCGAGCGAGATGCCGCGCACGTTGTGGAGGTAGATGATCAGGAACGGCCCGATCACTCCGTTCCCGAACATGTTCGCGAGGCCGCCCGCCTGCAGGATCCAGACGTCCCGCGGCAACTGCGGATTCAAGCTGCGCAGGTACGCCCGCACGGGGCGAGCCTAGCGGCGGCCCTTCGCTCCTATGCGGCGACGTGAGCGGAGTGAAGCGCGATCGGCGCGCTGCCGATGAACATCACTCGGCAGGGGGCTCGCTTCACGAGATGCTCGACGGTGCTGCCGAACGACGACCCGGCGTGCCGCCGGCGGGGTGCGCCGATGACGATCAGCTCGCTCCGTCGGACCTCCGCCTGCCGGAGAATCGCGGTTGCCGCATCCCGTCCACGGACGAGCCGGGGTGAGACTCCGACGCCGTAGCCGTCCGCGATCGCCGCGTGCCGCTCGAGCAGCTGATGCGCCTTTCCTTCCTCGGCCGTCATGTGCGCGTCAAGTGGCAGGACGGCCGGTACTTCGACGACCGCGACCGCGGTGATCGAGCCGGCGCGCACGACAGCGAGTTGGCAGGCAACGTCCATCGCTCTCTCGGACTCGACGTTCGCCGCAACGGGAACGAGGATCCTGCGATATCCGAGCTCAGTCGTCATCCAACGACGACGCTAGACAGCGGCGCCATAAGGACGTCTTAAGCCCTTTCGCCGGGACCTAAGAAGTCGCTAAGGCAGGACCGCCTCAGCCGGGTCGACGATGCGATAGCCGACCCCCGCCTGGTTGAGGAGATATCTCGGCCGTGCGGGATCTGGCTCGATCTTGCGTCGCAGATGCGAGACGTGCACATGCAGGTAATTCGACTCCTCCTGGAACGCCGGCCCCCAGACTTCGCGCAACAAGGCGGGGTGTGTGAGGAGCTTGCCCTCGTTTTGTGCAAGGACTCGCAGAAGGTCGTACTCGATCGGCGTCAAGGCGACGGGTTGATCGTCCATCGTGACGAGCCGCTTCTCGAGATCGATGCGCAAGCCGCCGATCGTGATCACCCTTTCCGCGGAGGGTGCGGCCCGCCGGAGCACTGCTCGCAGGCGAGCAAGCAGCTCGTCACCGCTGAAGGGTTTCGTTACGTAGTCGTCCGCTCCCGCGTCCAGCGCGTCGACCTTCTCCTTCTCCTCTCCTACCGCTGACAGCACCACGATCGGCGCCGAATACCAGGCCCGCAGTTCGCGACAAAGGTCCGTGCCCCGGCCGTCCGGAAGGAGGACGTCGAGGATGATCGCTGCCGGGGGACGCATCCCCGCTTTCATGAGTGCCTCCTGTGCGGTCGCCGCCGTCTCTACCGCGTAACCCGCACCCCTGAGCTTCATCTGCACAGCGCGCAGGATCTGCGGCTCGTCGTCGACCACGAGGACCCGTGCGTTGCTCATCGACCGGCAGCCGTGGGGATCCGCTCCGCCGGGAGGGCGAGGGCGAAGATGGTTCCGGTCTCGCGCGCGGACTCGAGCCAGAGCCGTCCACCGTTCAGTTGAACGAAGCCGCGCGCGATCGCAAGTCCGAGCCCGGACCCTGGTCCCACGTCGCCGTTCGCGCCTCGTGCAAAGGGCTCGAAGATTCGTTCGCGCTCGTTCGCCGGGATGCCCGGCCCGTGGTCGACGACGCGGACGACCACCTCGCGGCCGACTGTTTCGGCCGAAAGCTCGATGCGGTCGGTGGGCGAGGAGAACTTCAGGGCGTTCTCGAGCAGGTTCACGAGCGCGTGCTCGAGTTGCGCGGGGTCGACACGAACAGGGGGCGACTCCTCAGGCAAGACTGCCTCGATGCGCTGGTTTTCGGGCCCGATCGCTTCCAGCGCGCGCGCAATGAGACCGTCGACCGTCCAGAGCTCGGGAGCAGGCTGCGCGGCATCGGCCTCGAGCTTGGAGAGATCGAGCATGTTCGACACGACCCGGTTGAGACGACGGGCCTGCAGCCGAATTGCCGCATGTAGCTCCTCCCGCTCGTCGCCCGACAGTGCCTCGCCGGAGCTTTCCAAGACATCGCCGGCGGTCAGGATCGCGGTGATGGGGGACCGCAAGTCATGGCTCACGGAACGCAGGACAGCAGTCTTCACGGCGTCGCTTCGACGGAGGGCCTCCGTGTCGCGGGCTTCCCGTGCGAGCCGGTCAGCCTCGGCGGCACGACGGCGCGCTCGCGCCGAGAGCTCGCTCACGCTGACGGCAGTGAGGAGGTAGACGGCGAGCGCAACCCAGTTCTCCGAATTGGCGAGCCTAAATGTGTGCGTGGGCGGCAGGAAGAGGAAGTTGAAGGTCAGCATGCTCACGAGCGAGACGGCGACCGCCCAGCGAAAACCCCACAAAGCGGCAACGGGCAACACGGCGAAGAGGTAGATCACGCCGAGGCTGAGGACCGGCGCGACCGGCCGCAGGGCGTAGACCGCCCCGGTCACGAGTGCGACAGCCACCAGGCTGAAGAGAGCTGCTCTGACGCGCATCGGTCTCTCTACAAGAGTACGCCGGGAAACACTCGTGCGCGCCAACGGGCTTAAGAACTTCTAGAGATTCCGTGTCGACCTCTGCAGCCCGTGAACGCCTAGCTAGCGTGAAGAGGAGAGTCGGCGGCGAAGGCATGATCGATACGACCGAAGAGGAGGCGCGCGGCGCGTCTCTCGCTCAGCGAGGCGAGCGCTTCGACTCCCTGAAGCGAGTCGTCGTCGGCCGACCTAGGGCGACGGGAGAGATGCACGAGACGCTGCTCTCCAAGACCCTTGCTCTCCCGATCTTCGCCTCAGATCCGCTCTCGTCGGTCGCCTATGCCACAGAAGCTGCGCTGGCGGTTCTCGTGGCGGCATCTCTGAGCTCCGCCCATCTCGTCTTCCCGATCTCGATCGCCATCGCCGTGGTCCTTGCGATCGTCGTCCTCTCGTACACCCAGACCGTCAGGGCATACGAGACGAGTGGCGGGGCGTATGTGGTTGCG
This sequence comes from Actinomycetota bacterium, assembly GCA_005885245.1. Lineage (GTDB taxonomy): Bacteria > Actinomycetota > Thermoleophilia > Gaiellales > Gaiellaceae > 3-1-20CM-4-69-9. The sequence goes on from VAWR01000039.1 coordinate 11,492, forward strand.
AAGGACAACCTGGGAACACTGCCGAGCCTCGTCGCGGCGGCCGCACTACTGGTCGACTACATCCTGACGGTCGCGGTCTCGGTGACTGCCGGAGTCTTCGCACTGACGTCGGCGCTTCCATCACTCAGATCCCACCAGGTCGGTCTTTCACTGCTCTTCGTCTTGTTGCTGACGCTGGTGAACCTGCGCGGCGTTCGAGAGTCGGGAATTCTTTTCGCGCTTCCAACGTATGCGTTCGTCGCCGTGATGTACGCGATGATCGGGACCGGGATCGGCAAATGCGTCTCGGGCGCGTGTCCGCAGGTGCATGTGTCCAGTCCGCTTGCCACGGGTGCGGGTACGGTCGGTGTCCTGGTGGTCCTGCGCGCCTTCTCGTCGGGCGCGGCGGCGCTGACGGGGGTCGAGGCGATCTCGAACGGAGTCAACGCCTTCCGTCCACCACAAGGGCGGAACGCGGCCACGACGTTGCTCGTGATGGGAGGGATCGCGATCTCCCTCTTCCTGGGAGTGTCGTATCTGGCCGTGCACATGCACGCACATCCGAGCGGCTCCGTGTCGGTCATCTCGGAGATTGCGCGCGGGACGTTTCCTGCTTCGTCCTCCACGTCCTTCCTCTACTACGCCGTTCAGGCGCTGACGTTCGCAATCCTGGTCCTGGCGGCCAACACGTCGTACCAGGGCTTTCCGAGACTGGGGGCGGTTCTGGCGCGCGACAGGTTCTTTCCCCGGCAGTTCATCAATCTCGGCGACCGCCTCGTCTACTCGAACGGGATCATCGTTCTCTCAGGGCTGGCCGCGTTCTTGATCTGGATCTTCCACGCGAACGTCCTGACGCTCATCCACCTCTACGTCATCGGCGTCTTCACCGCGTTCACGCTCTCGCAGACCGGAATGGTCCGCTACTGGCTGCGGCGCCGCGATCCAGGCTGGCGTAAGAGCGCGTGGATCAACGGCCTCGGCGCGGTTGCGACCTTCGTCGTGGCGATCCTCGTGATCCAGACGAAGTTTCTGGCGGGAGCCTGGGCGGTGACCGTTGCAATTCCCCTCCTCGTGCTCGCCTTCTACCGAGTGCAGCGTCACTACCGGAAGGTCGAGCGGCGCCTCCGTGCTGGAGCCACGGCCGTTGCGGCTTCGCCGCCCGCGAGGAACGAAGTCGTTCTGTACGTCGATTCGACCGACGCGGCCCTAGGAGAGGCGCTGTCGTATGCGCGGCAAATCGCGGGTCACCGCTTCCGCGCGATTCATGTGCCGGGCCACGGGACGGATTCCGGGATCCGGCCGCGGTTCCGGGAGCTTACGGACCTACGACCCGACCTCGAGATCCTGACCGCCGAGGCGGGGCGTGCAGACGCGGTGATCGAATTCCTGTGGGCATTGCCGCGAGGCGAATCGAACTTCGTCACGGTCATCATCCCCGAGCTCTTCCGCCGGCCCTCGCTCGCAGAGACCCTGGCGCGCCGGACGCAGTTCTCCCTCAAGGTCAGGCTGCTACGGGAGCCGGGCGTGGTGATCACGGACGTGCCCGTCCTGGCACAAAATGGATTCGGGCAGCCGGCGGAGCGGGTGGCGTGCCGAATCCTCGTGTCGGGTGCTCATGCCGCCTCGATGCGTGCGGTGAACTACGCCGCGACGCTGGGCCTGTCCGACACCCGAGCGGTCTTCTTCGCGTTCGACGGAGACGAGGCGGAAAATCTCCGCCGCAGTTGGACCGACCTCGGGATGGCCCTTCCTCTCGAGATCGAAGAGGCGCCGTTCCGCGACATCGGGGATCCGATGATCCGCTATCTGAGGCAGATCACAGCCGATCCGGCCGCAGAGGTGTCGGTGATCATGCCCGAGCTGATCTTCAGCGGCCCACAGCGCCTGCTGCACAATCAAAGAGCTCTGTACATCAAGCGCCTGCTCCTCTTCGAGCCGAGAGTAATCCTGAGCAGCGTTCCCTACAGCTTGGGTTGAGACACTCGCCGCGCATGCCGGTCATCGAGCCCGTCGCAGCCGGGCGGTCGCTCGTTCAGGAGTGCGCCTGGCAGGAATCGAACCTGCGACCTTGCGCTCCGGAGGCGCACGCTCTATCCCCTGAGCTACAGGCGCATGGAGACGACTAGTGTAGCCCCGATGGAGTTGAGCGCCCGGATCGTCACGCTCGAGCTCGCAGAGACGTTCGTCATCTCGCGCGGAGCGACGGAGACGGAGGATGTCGCGCAGGTGGAGCTCCGTCACGGAGCCGTATCGGGGTTCGGCGAGGCTGCGCCAGTCGACTACCACGGGGAGACTGCCGAGAGTGCGCTCGCCTATCTCGAGGAGCACGCGAGCGTGCTCGGGGACGACCCGTTCGCGCTCGACGAGATCGGTGCGCGGCTCCCGCCCCGCGAGTGGGCGGCCCGTGCGGCGATCGACGCGGCGCTCCACGACCTGCAGGGCAAGCTGGTCGAGCTGCCCGTCTGGCGACTGCTCGGCCTGCGGCGGGCGGGACCGCCGACGTCGTGGACGATCTGGCTCGGCGATCCGGACGACATGGCGCGGCGCGCGGCGAAGGTGAAGGATTTCTCCCGCTTGAAACTGAAGCTCGGCGGCCGCGACGGCCTCGACGTCGAGCGAGTGCGGGCGGTGCGCGGCGTGACGGAGGTCCCGTTGCAGGTCGACGTGAACGAGTACTGGAGCTTCGACGAAGCCCGCGACTCGCTGCCCCGGCTCGCCGAGCTCGGGGTCGAGTACTGCGAGCAGCCGCTCCCGGAAGGCGATCCGGACGGCCCGCGCCTGAAGGCGGCGTCGCCGATCCCGATCTACGTGGACGAGGATTGTCATCACCTCGGCGACGTCGCGCGCTGCGCGGAGCGTGCGCATGGAATCAACATCAAGCTGGCGAAGTCCGGCGGCATCCGCGAAGCGACGCGCATGGCCTACGCGGCGCGCGCGCTCGGGCTGGGAGTGATGCTGGGCTGCATGATCGAGTCGGGGCTCGGGATTTCGGCAGCGGCCCAGATCGCAAGCCTCTGCGACCACGTCGACCTCGACGGCAACCTCCTCCTCGCCGAGGATCCGTGGCCGGGCGTCGAGTTCGTAGAAGGCGTCCAGCTGCCCTCGCAGGAGCCCGGCCTCGGCGTCCGTACCGGTGCCAGGCACCGGGACGGCCACGTGACGACAGCCTCACGGGATGCGCACGTGAGGCCTGGTTGAGCCACGCCGTCGAGAACGTTCCGGTGCCAGGCACGGGTACGACTCCGTCACAGAAGCGATACCTGATCCTCGCCGAGGAGTTCTCGCACGACCCGCACTACGCGAAGACGGCTCGCGGCGTGATGCGCTACCGCCGCGAGGCGGTCGTGGCGATCCTCGATTCGAAACGCGCCGGCGAGACGGACGACGGCGTTCCGATCGTCGGGTCGGTGGACGAGGGGCTGCGCCTCAACCCGAACACGGCGCTCGTCGGGATCGTCACGCAGGGCGGCCACTTTCCCGGCGACTGGCAGGAGCTGTTGAAGACGTGCGTCTCGAAAGGACTCGACCTCGAGAACGGGCTGCACGTGCGGCTCCACGACATTCCCGGACTGCCCGAGCTGGCAGCGCAGCATGGGGTGGACCTCCGCGATCTGCGTGAGCCGCCGTCCGACCTCAGCACGGCGACCGGAGAGAATCTCGAGGTCGACGCGACGATCGTCCTGACGGTCGGCTCGGATTGCGCGATCGGAAAGATGACGGCCACCTGCGAGCTCGACCTCGAGGCGCGGCAGCGCGGCCTCCAGTCCGTCTTCGTCCCCACGGGCCAGACGGGCATCGCGATCGCAGGGTGGGGGATCTCGGTCGACGCAGTCGTCTCAGACTTCCTCGCCGGCGCCGCCGAGCGGCTCGTGGTGGAGGGCGGCAAGCGCGGCAATCTCCTCTGGGTCGAGGGGCAGGGCGCGATCCTGCATCCCATCTACTCCGGAGTCACGGTCGGCCTGATCCACGGCAGCGCGCCGCACCTCTACGTCCTCTGCCACGAGGTGGGTCGGACCGTCGTGGAGGGCGACCCCACCGGCTCTCCGATCGTCAACCTGAGCGAGCTGATCGACCTGCACGAGCGGATGTCGCTGAAGCTGCGGCCGGCCAAGGTGGCCTGCGTCGCGCTCAACACCTCCGGCGTCTCTGAGCAGGAAGCCCGGGAGGCGATCGGCGAGGCAGAGGAGGAGACCGGCTTGCCGGCGGACGATCCCGTCCGCTTCGGCGCCGGAAAACTCCTCGATGCAGTGCTCAAAGTCGCGCCCTGACCTGCCGACAAGAGAGGCATGTGGCGGATCACTGCGGTCCTGGCGTGCGCCTGCGCGGCCCTCGCGCTTGCCGGTGCGGCGTCCAGCACGACGTTCGGCGTGGCCGACGACGCCGGCAAGTACGCCGACGACGGCGGCGCAAGCTTCTTCAACATGCTGACCGACCTCGGGATGACCGAGAACCGGATCGCGGTCTTCTGGGATCCGGCCAACCCGACGACGATCGTCGACCAGGCCTTCCTCGACCGAGCCGTCCCACAGGCCATGCGTCGCGGTCTCGAGGTCATGTTTGCCATCTATCCGCTCAAGGCGCGCGCCCTCGTGGACACGCCGAACGGCGTCCAGCTGTTCGCGCAGTACGCGGCCCGGGTCGCGCAGCGCTACCCGTACGTGCGCAAGATCATCTGCCTCAACGAGGGGAACCAGCCCCGCTTCCACCAGCCGCAGTTCGACGATGCCGGCAACGGGATCTCGGGCTACGTGCAGGAGCAGGCGATGGCAGCCTGCTACGACGCGCTGAAGGCGGTGGATCCCGGAATCGACGTGATCGCGTTCGGGCTGTCGCCGCGCGGCAACGACGACTTCGACGCGGTGAGCAACGTTTCGCACTCGCCGATCCGCTTCCTCAAGGAAGTCGGCGACGCTTATCGGGCGAGCGGCCGGACGACACCGATCGCCGACGATGTCTCCCTCCACTGCTATCCGAACCTCAACACGGATGCGCCGTCGGTCGGCTACCAGTGGCCGAAGGTCGGCTGCGTCAACCTCGACCGGTTCAAGCAGGCCTGGTGGGACGCATTCCACGGTACGGGGCAGCCGCTCTTCCGTGAGGCGGGCCCGTCCGGCCCCGGGCCATTCGTGCGCATCTACGTCGACGAGGTCGGTTACCAGGCTCGCGTCGCCGCGGACAAGGCCGCCCTGTACACGGGTGCCGAGAACGTGCCGACGATCGACGAGACGACACAGGCGTCCTATTACTCGCAGCTCATCGCCTCGATGGCATGTGACCCGAACGTTGCGCTCCTGAACTTCTTCCACGCCGTCGACGAGACGAGCCTCCCCGCGTGGCAGAGCGGCATGGTGATGCCCGACGGGACTCACCGGGCTTCGTATGCCGCCGTCAAGCAGGCGATCGTCGCGAACCAGCAATGCAAGGGAAAGCTCGCCGAATGGCGGCACAGCGAGCGCGTCGTCGGCGCGAGCGCGATGTTCAAGACACTGCCGCGATCGTTCCTCGTCCGCGCGGACGAGGGATTCTCCTACGAGGTCAAGATCACGAAGCCGTCGAAGACCCGACGGTTGACCGGCGCCTCCGGCCAGGGGGAGGCGGCGCACGACCTCCTCTTCAAGCTGCCGAAGCTCGGCCGCGGCTCCTATCGCGTGACCGTGACGCTCCGGGCCGAGACCAACCCCGACCGAGCAGCGACCTTCACCCGTACCTTCCGCGGCTAGGACATGTCGCTTCCGGCCGGTCTAAACGCAGACCGGAATGAGGTATAAGAATCGACATGACTGATCCGCGCGTGGCGAAGCTCGCCAGCCTGCTGGTCAACTACTCGCTGGAGCTGAAACCCGGGCAAGTCGTGCGAATCGACGCGGGAACGGTGGCGGCACCGCTTGTCCGGGAGATCTATCGCGAGACCCTCCGTGTCGGCGCGAACCCGCGTAGCCGCATCGACATCGATGGGACCGACGTGATCGCACTGCAGGAATCGTCCGACGAACAGCTCACGTTCGTCTCCGAGCTGGACCGCTTCGAGGTCGAGCAGCTCGACGCCGTCTTGACGATCTGGGCCGACCGCAACACCCGTGCCCTGAGCCAGGCCGATCCGAGCCGGGTGAGCCGGCGGATCGCGTCGCGACGCAAGTTGACGAACCGCTTCTGGGAACGGATCGACGAGGGCAAGGCGAGCTGGGTCGGCACCCGCTTTCCGACGGAGGCCCACGCCCAGGATGCGGAGATGTCGCTCGAGGAATACGAGGACTTCGTGTACGGCGCCTGTCACGTGCGCGTTGACGAGGACCCGGTCGCGCACTGGCAGGAGGTTTCGCTCGGGCTGAACCGTCGGGCCCGTGAGCTCGACACGTTCAACGAGCTGCGTGTCGTCGGTCCCGACACCGATCTCACGTTCAACGTCGACGGGAGAGACTGGTTGGCCGCAGACGGGCGGCTGAACATGCCGGACGGCGAGATCTTCACGAGCCCCGTGGAGACCGCGACCGAAGGCGAGATCCGCTTCTCGTTTCCCGCCATCTTCCAGGGGCGCGGTGTGGAGGACGTGCGCTTGCGCTTCGCGGACGGGCGCGTCGTCGAGGCGGAGGCGCGGACCGGCAACGACTATCTCCAATCGCTCCTCGACATGGACGACGGGTCACGCATCCTCGGCGAGGCCGCCTTCGGCCTCAACTACGAGATCGATCGCTTCACGCGGGACATCCTCTTCGACGAGAAGATCGGCGGCACGATGCACTTCGCGCTCGGGTCCAGCTTCAAGAAGCTCGGCGGCCGCAACGAGTCCGGATTGCACTGGGACATGATCTGCGACCTCCGCGCCGACGGAGAGGTCTATGCCGACGGCGAGCTGATCTGGAAGGCCGGTCAGTTTCTGCATGCCCCGCGCAGCGTTGCGCCAGAGCCGGTCGCTGCTTCCTGACGCGCGTCGCGGTCATCTCCGACACGCATCTGCCGCGGGGGGCACGGGCGCTGCCCGATGAATGCGTCCGGCTGATCTCCGCCTCGGATCTCGTCCTCCACGGCGGCGACTTCGTCACTGCGGACTTCCTCGGAGAGTTGCGCTCGCTCGGGCCGCCCGTCGAAGGCGTCTGCGGGAACATGGACGAGCAGGAGCTGAAACGGACGCTGCCGCGGCAGCGGGTGGTCGAGGTCGGGGACGTCCAGATCGGGATGGTTCACGACGCCGGGCCGAGGCTCCGCCGCGAGGCCCGGCTGGCCGCGCGGTTCTCGGACTGCGAGGCCGTCGTCTACGGCCACACCCACGTCCCTCAGGTCGAGCGCTTCCAGCATCTGTGGATCCTCAATCCGGGCTCACCGACCGAGCGGCGGAGCGCGCCAGCCCATTCGATGCTGGTGCTGACGATCCGGAACCGCCGGATCACCCCCGAACTCGTGAACCTGTGAGACCTTGACAGGACGAACAGGTGTTCGGTACAGTACGAACACATGTTCCCAAGACTTCTCGTACTCCTGCTGGCCGTCTCGCTCGTGGTGGGCGTCGTCGCCCGTCCCTCCGGCGGCGCGGGCAAGCCCGCCCGGTACGTCGTAAAGCCGACGGACACCCTCTGGTCGATCGCCAGCGCCCACTACTCGGGAGACCCGCGGCAGGGGATCTGGGAG
>VAWR01000040.1 GCA_005885245.1 Actinomycetota bacterium
GGCGCCGACCTCCGTTCGGTGCAAGAGATGCTCGGGCACGCCGATCTGGCGACCACCGAGCTCTATACCCACGTATCCGATCGGCGGCGTCGGGAGTTGTACTTTCAGGCACACCCTCATGCACGTAGAAAGACGAAGTAGGGAGTCATGCACTTCGATCCGAACATCACGATTCTGATCGCCGTTAGTTGCGGCATCGGCTACCTCATGATCGTTGCAGGACTGCAGAAGAGCGCACTCGAGCTCAAGCGGCGCCGGCGCAATTGCCCCAGCTGCGGGCGCATCATCGAGGCGCGCGTCTGCAGCGCCTGCAACAGCTAGCCCTTCGGGCCTGCGCGTTTCCTCAGCTCGCCGGCAACGGTGCGGGCCGCATTGCGCAGTTCTTGCTCCTGCTCGTCGTCATCGGCGAGCCCCGCCAGCAATACGATCGTCTCCCGCTGGGGAGAACCGTTTCGTAGACACAGGACTGCGAGCCTCCGCACTGCCTGATTCCCGTCGGCGGTTGCCATCGTGTGCAGCCTTGGGCGGATCGCGTTGACGACACCCGGTGCATCCTTCGAGAGCAGCTGGACCGAGAGCAGCGCCGATCCCCGCGCGGCCGGACTCTCGTCTTCGAGGCCCCGGCGCAGAAGCTCGAGCTTCTGGCGGAATCGAAATTGGCCGATTGCTCGGTACGCCACGGCGCGCTGCCTGTAATCCGAGCTGCGCGCTGCGGACTCGAGCTCATCGTCCCACTGCTGGCGCAGGGTGGCGAGCTCGCGCTCGGCGCCTGACCGGGCGAGCTCGTCGGCCTGGGCTGCTGCCTCGACCAGAGACATGCGGCGCGGCACTCTACCGGGCATCGTTAAAGTCCGGCGCCGTGGCGCACAAAGTCATCCTCATTCCCGGAGACGGAACCGGGCCCGAGCTGACCGAGGCGACGCGTCGCGTGCTCGAGGCCACCGGAGTCGATTTCGACTGGGACGTGCGCGAGGCCGGAGCCGACGTGATGGACAAGCACCGAGGCAATCCGCTTCCCGATGACGTGCTGGACGCAATCCGAGAGACCGGCGTGGCTCTCAAGGGCCCGATCACCACCCCGGTCGCGGGCGGCTTCCGCTCGGTGAACGTCGCGCTGCGGAAGAGCCTCGACCTCTATGCCCAGGTGCGGCCCTGCAAGACCTATCCCGGCGTGCGCACGCGGTTCGAGGACGTCGACCTGATCATCGTCCGCGAGAACACGGAGGACCTCTACGCGGGGATCGAGTACGAGCAGGGCTCAGAGGAAGCGCTGGAGCTGATCGACTGGATCAAGTCCAAGGGCGGGAAGCTTGCCCATGACGACGCCGGGATCTCGATCAAGCCGATCTCCATCAGCGGAACGCGTCGGATCGTCCAGTTCGCTTTCGACTACGCCCGCCGAAACGGCCGACGCAAGGTCACCGCAGTGCACAAGGCGAACATCATGAAGTTCTCCGACGGCCTGTACCTGCGCGTTGCCGGGGAGGTGGCTGCGGAAAACGATGACATCGAGTTCGATGACCGCATCGTCGACAACATGTGCATGCAGCTTGTGCAGCGGCCGGAGGAGTACGACGTGCTCGTGCTGCCCAACCTCTACGGCGACGTCCTCTCGGATCTGTGCGCCGGCATGATCGGCGGACTCGGACTCGCGCCGGGCGCCAACTTCGGCGAGGGGATCGCGGTCTTCGAACCCACACACGGGTCCGCACCGAAGTACGCCGGACAGAACAAGGTCAACCCGATGGCGCAGATGCTCTCCGGCATGCTGATGTTGCGGCACCTGGACGAGCAGGAAGCCGCGGACAGCCTCGAGCAGGCGATCGCGGCCGTGATCCGCGAAGGGAAGAGCGTGACCTACGACATGAAGCCGACGCGCTCGGATCCGACTGCGGTCGGAACGAACGAGGTCGCCGACGCGATCATCGAGAAGCTGGGAGTGCGCGTATGAGGCGAAAGGTGACGGTCGTCGGCGCCGGCAACGTGGGCGCAACGTGCGCGCAGGCGCTGGCCGCCCGAGATTACGCGGACGTCGTCCTGGTCGACATCAAGGAGGGTCTGCCGCAGGGCAAGGCGCTCGACATCAACCAGATGGGTGCGGTGCTCGGCTACGAGCCCCGGGTTACGGGGTCCAACAGCTACGACGAAACTGCCGGCTCGGACGTCGTCGTCATCACCGCCGGCCTGCCGCGGTCGCCGGGGATGAGCCGGGACGATCTGGTGACGACGAACGAGAAGATCGTCACGGACGTGACCGAGAAGGCGATCGCGCAGAGTCCCGAGGCGATTCTCATCGTCGTCTCCAACCCGCTCGACGCGATGTGTCACGTCGCGAAGAACGTCTCCGCCTGGCCGAGGGAGCGCGTTTTCGGGATGGCGGGCATTCTCGACACGGCACGCTTTTCGACCTTCATCGCCCGGGAGACGCAAGCCTCGATCAAGGACGTCACAGCGATGGTGCTCGGGGGTCACGGCGACCAGATGGTCCCCGTGGTCAGCGCGACGACTGTCGGCGGCATCCCCCTGCGCGCTCTGGTCGGAGAAGGCGAGATCGACGCGATGGTGCAGCGCACGGCCAAGGGCGGCGGAGAGATCGTCGAGCTGCTCGGAACCTCTGCGTGGTACGCGCCGGGCGCGGCAGCGGCGCAGATGGTCGACTCGATCATGCTCGACGAGAAGCGCATCCTCCCGTGCACCGCTTACCTCGCCGGCGAGTACGGGATCGACGGCCTCTACATGGGCGTCCCCGTGAAGCTCGGCGCCGGCGGGATCGAGGACCTCCTCGAGCTCGAGCTGAGCGAGGACGAGCAGACGATGCTGAACGAGTCCGCCGACGCAGTGCGCGAAGTAGTCGGCGTTCTCAGCTCCTAGTGGACCTCGGTCTCAAAGACCGAACCGCGATCGTCTGCGGCGCCTCCTCCGGGCTCGGTCTCGCGACGGCAGAAGCGCTCGCGGGGGAGCGAGCGAACGTGACGATGTTCGCGCGTCGCCGCGAGGTGTTGGTGCGCGAAGCTGAACGTCTCGGCGCACTCGCGGTTCGCGGCGACGTCACCAATCCGCGTGATCTCGACACCGTCGTCAAGCGCACGGTCGAGGCCTTCGGAGGCATCGACATCCTCGTCTGGAACGGCGGCGGCCCACCGCCCGGGCGAGCGGTCGGTCTCGGTGCGGAGGCGATCGAGGACGCGGTCGAGCTGCTCCTCGTCCCGGCTGTCCGGCTCGTCGAGCTCTGCCTTCCCTACCTGGTGCAAAGCGAAGGGGGCCGGATCCTCGTCTTTACTTCGATCGCCGCGAAGGAGCCCGTCGAGCACATCGCCCTCAGCAACGCGATCCGACCCGGTGTCATGGGCTGGGCCAAGACGCTCTCGCGGGAACTCGGGCCGCGCGGCGTCACCGTCAACTGCGTCGCACCCGGGAAGATCAAGACCGCACGCCTCGAGCAGCTCTCCCCGGAGGGACCCAGCGAGGAGGAGCTGAGAGCGATTCCGCTCGGCCGGCTGGGGACGCCGCAGGAGTTCGGGGACGTCGCCTGCTTCCTCGCCTCGGATCGCGCCCGTTACATCACCGGCACGACCGTCCTCGTCGACGGCGGTCTCTCTCGCGGGCTGTTCTAGGCCCGGGTGCGCGGCTCTCGCAACTATCCTCGCTAGGTGTTCGCCCGGCTCCTGACGCCGCTGCGGCTTGCCTCCGCCGGCCTCGTCCTGATCGTCGTCGCGTTCGTGATCCTGGTCACGAAAATGAGCGATCAGTACCTCGAGACCCCGGACGTGGCCCACCCGCTCGCGAGCCTTGTGAAGGTCCCCGGAGGGAAGCAGCAGCATGACGGTGGGGGCATCTACTACGTCGACGTGTTCCTCAAACGCGCATCGCTGCTCGAGTCTCTGATTCCGGCAGCGCGCCCGGACGGCTCGGATCTGATCCCCCGCAGCTCGATCGTCGAGCCTGGGATCTCCGAGCAGCAGCGGCTCAAGCTCGAGGTGGCCGACATGAAGGCATCGCAGGTGATCGCATCCGCGGTCGCCCTGCGAGAGCTGGGCTACCGCGTCCCGGTCAAGGCGGGCGGTCTGCGTGTCGCCGCGGTCACTCCCCAGTCGCACGCGGCGGCGCTGCTTCGGACGGGAGACGTAGTCGTTTCGGCAGACGGCAAGCCTGTCCGCACCCGGTCGGACCTGCGCGCGATCCTGGCGGGTCACCGGCCAGGGGACCCTGTCAACGTCGGCATTCGCCGAGGCACGCGCACGTTCAAGATCTCGATTCGAACGACGAGCGACCCGTCGGAGCCGAAGCGCCCCCTGATCGGCTTCCTGCCGACACAGGCCCTCAGCGTCCACTTTCCGTTTCCGATCCGCTTCGACCTCGGCGGCGTCGGCGGTCCGTCGGCTGGTCTGGCCTTCGCGCTCGAGCTGCTCGAGAAGCGGGGACGCGACGTCGACCACGGCTACAAGGTCGCAGCCACGGGCGTGATTGAGCTCGACGGCCGGGTGACCAGGATCGGCGGCATCAAGCAGAAGACGATCGGCGCCCGTCGGGCTCACGTCGACGTCTTCCTGGTGCCGGCAGATGGGGACAATGCGCGCGACGCGAAGCGCTACGCGCACGGCCTGCGGATCATCCCTGTGGAGAATTTTCAACAGGCGTTGCACGCTCTGGCAACGCTGCCCAGCAAGGCTTAGAAGTCGGCAGTTTTCGGCAGGATCGAATCTGCCGGAAAATGCTTAGTTTTCATCCGCGGCAACCCTTCTCAGTCGCAGCGGCTTCGTAGTATCCCCGCTTGTCACTGCGGCCCCTACGACCCTAGGCAGATGAGAACATGAGCAAGCGGAACCAACTGACCTGCGATGACTGCTACTTCCGGCGCGCCGGACTTTGCGCCCTGCCGACCGATGCCCCCTGCCCCACGTTCCGCCTGCACAGCCGTGGGTCCCTCGTCCCCCCACGCCAGCCCCGCCTCGTGCCGCGGCCACTCGGCGACTTCGTTCAGCCCGCGTCCGCTTAAACCGAGACCGGCTCGGCCACGAGGCTGCCGAGACGCCGAACACCCTCACGGATCTCGTCCGGCGAGACGAAGCTGAAGGCGAGCCGCGCCGTGTTCGGCGCGCCCCCGAAGTCCGTGCCCGGTACGAACGAGACGCCGGCTGAGCCCGCACGTGCGAGCAACGTGGCCGTGTCCGCACCGTCTGCGAGCTCCAGCCAGATGAAGTACCCGCCTTCCGGTCGGCTCCAGCGGGCGTCCGGGAGCTCCCGCTCGAGCGACTCCAACATCGCGTTCCGGCGTGCCGCCAGCAAGGGACGGATCCGCTCGAGGTTCGGTTCGAGGCTGTCGCGGCGCAGGAATTCGAACACCGTTGCCTGCCCGAGCAAAGCGGGCGTGATGTAGGTCGACACCGCGAGAGCCTCGAGCTCGCGCTCGAGCCCCGCGGGCAGGACGAAATAGCCGACCCGCAGACCCGGGGCGATCGTCTTCGAAAAGGATGACGAGTAGAGGACGTGTTCGCCGCCGTCGAGCTCGAAGAGCGTAGGCGGAGCTTCGCCGTCGAACCGGACGAGGCCGTAGGGATCGTCTTCGAGCACGAGCAGGTCGTGCTCGCGTGCGAGGTCGACGAGCCGGCGGCGGCGCTCGCTCGTGAGCGTTCTGCCGCTCGGATTCTGGAACGTCGGGATCGTGTAGAGGAACGCAGGCTTGTCGCCGCTTGCGAGTGCCTCCTCGAGGCCCTCGAGCTCGAGCCCCTCCTCGTCCATCGCGACGGCCACGACCTCCACTCCGGCGGCAGCGAGGATCTTCAGCGGGCGGTCGTAGGTCGGCGACTCCAGCAGCACCCGCTCGCCGGCAAAACGCTTCGCGAGGAAGACCAGCCCCTGGAGTGAGCCGTTCGTGACGAGGACCCGCCCAGGCTCGACGCCGTGGCGTTCGGCGATCCACTCGCGCAGCGGCTCGTAGCCGGCGGGCGAACCGTACGAGAGGACGGTCGCGCCGTCCCGCTCGACGACCGCGCGCGCGCAGTCCGCCAGCAGTTCGACCGGAATGCATTCGGGCGCCGGCACGCCTCGGGCAAATGAAATCGTGGTCACCAGGCGAGTTTACGGCCGGGATCGGAACGCAGGTAGACACCTCCAGAAACAGCTGCTGGGGCCCCGCGTCGGCTCGAATGCGTACAGGACACCGGCGGTGTCGGCGCCGTACACGGCGCCGGCGACGCTGATCATCGCCGCGACGGTAAGCCCTGCGGTCGGGAAGCTCCACAGCGGCGAACCGTCCCCGGCGTTTACCGCGAAGAACCCACCGGTCTTCCCACCGGTCGCAAAGACGACGTTGCCGACGACGAGCGGCGTCGCCTGACTTCCCGTTCCGAACGACGCACTCCAGATCGGCCGGAAGCCGCAACCCGGATCGACGTGCCACGCCGTCACGCCGTTGCCGAGGGTCCGTCCGCCTTCACGGATCACGGACTGGCCGACGTAGACCATCTGCTTCGCGGCGGACCACGACGGCGCGCCGACGAAGGCTGCGAGCCCATCGCCGAGTGGAATCCGCAGGACCGGCCCGGCGGAGAGTCGAGTGCGATCCCAAACGTAGAGGGCGCCATCCTTGTTGTTCATCGCCGCGAGCGGCGGACACGCTTCGGGTTGAAAGAGCAGGGGCGCCGCACCAAAGTCGGAGTCCTCCGTCGACGGAACCGTTGGCGGATTGTTGGAGTCGAGCACGCTCGAGATGTCCGGAGTCAGGGCGACGATGCTGTCGCCATAGCCGGCGTTGTCGACGTAGCAGGCGCAGTCCTCCGACCAGACCGACGAGTTACCCACTCCCGTGAAGACACGACCGTCGGTGGGATCGATCGAGACGCCGCCCCACCCCCACATCCCGCCGAGATTTCCCTCGCCCGGCACCGGGTCCCAGCCGGCCGGTTTTGCCGGCGATTCGAGCGAGACGGCGAACAGCCGGCCTTCCGGCATCGGCCCTCCGGGCGGCCCCACGTCGCAATAGGAGGCGACGACGACGTACAGCCGCTCGTTCGCGATCCGCAGCCCACCCCACACGTACTCGTAATGGTTGTTCGTCACTAGTGCGATCGGATAGCCCGGAGCCTCGTCGCCGGTGGCCAGCGCCAGAGCGTGAAGCAGCCCATCGGCGCTGATCTCGAACAGCAGTCCTCGCTCGAGGTCGATCGCACCCGTCGACGTGATGCCCCAGGTGCCGCATTCCACCGTCTGCACGACTCCGAGCATCCTCTGCCAGACAATCTGGCCGGTTCCGGAGTCGACCGCGTAGACGCTGCCCGCCTCCGTCGCGGCAAAGACGAGGCCCCTGCCGTCGACCTTAGCCGCGAGTGGGGACGCGTACACCGCCCCGTCGAGCTGCGTCGACCAGACCGGACTCAGCCTGGGCGCGCTTCGCAACGTCAGCGCTCTGGTCGCGATCGAGTTGGTGAGCTGGTTGTCGTAGCCGTAGCTCGTCCACGCCTCGGGCTCGATCGGCACCCCGCCTCGGGCCCCCTCGGCGGTCGGTATGGCCACCAGCCCCAGGACGAGAGCTGCAGCGAGCAGAGCTCGCAAGTCAGGTGCGCGTTGCGTAGCGGTCTGCGACGAGCTGGGCGACCTCCGTCGGCGTCGTGCCCACCTGGACGCCCACGGCCTCCAGCGCTTCCTTCTTGGCCGCCGCCGTCCCCGAGGAGCCGGAGATGATCGCGCCGGCATGGCCCATCGTCTTCCCGGGCGGAGCAGAGAAGCCGGCGATGTAGGCCAGCACAGGCTTCGTCACGTGGCTTTCGACGAACCGTGCGGCCTTCTCCTCCTCGTCGCCGCCGATCTCGCCGACGAGCACGATCAACTCCGTCTCGGGGTCCGACTCGAAGCGCTCCAGGATGTCGATGAACGACGAGCCGACGACCGGGTCGCCGCCGATGCCGACGATCGTCGAGTTGCCGAGGCCGAGTTGCGTCAGCTCGTGACCGATCTGGTACGTCAGCGTCCCGGAGCGTGAGACGAGCCCGATCGAGCCACGCGAGAAGATCTCGGCAGGGATGATTCCGACGTTCGCCTTGCCCGGCGAGAGCACACCCGGGCAGTTGGGCCCGATCATCGTCACGCCCTTGCCGCGGATGTATGCATGAATGCGCAACATCTCATGGGCCGGGATGTGCTCCGTGATGCAGATCACGGTGCCGATGCCCGCGTCGACCGCCTCGTAGATCGCGTCGGAGGCAAACCGTGCAGGGACGAAGATCAGCGTCGTGTTCGCCCCCGTCTCCTGCACGGCGTCGGCGACCATGTTGAACACCGGAATTCCCTCGACGTCTTGCCCGGCTTTCCCGGGCGTGACGCCCGCAACCACCTGCGTGCCGTAGTTGCGGTTGCGCAGACCGTGGAAACGTCCTTCGCTGCCCGTGAGGCCCTGGACGACTAGCCGCGTGTCGTTGTCGACGATGATCGCCACGGCTACTTCTGGCTGCGACGTGCCTTGACGACGATGGACTCGAGCGCGAGCAGGCCGCTCTCGACTCGGCCGGAGAGCAGCTCGCGCACGCGTTGTGCAGCACCCGGTGGCGTCTCGACGCGCTCGAGCCAGCCCTCGAGGGCAGGATGGCGCTCGAAGCGCTCGACCTGCTCGACCTCGAGGCCTGCGGCGTTGAGCAGGTCCTTCCATTCCTGCTCGGAGTAGCACCTCACGTGCGTCGGATCGCGGAGACGTTCTGCCTCCTCGACCTGCTCGTCCAGGAAGACGTTGTCCTCGATCACGACGAGCTTCTGCGTCACCCGCGCCATCTCCGCGACGGCCTTTCGGATGTCCTGGAAATGATGGGCCGCGATCCTGCAGGTGACGACGTCGAAGCTGCCGTCCTCGAAGGGCAGTCGTTCAGCGGGAGCGACCACGTCGGGCTGCATTCCAGGCGCGGGATCGACCGTCACGACGGTGCACCCCTCGTCGCGAAGACGCCTCGCGACATGGCCGCCACCGGTCGCGACGTCGAGCACCTTCACGTCCGGTCCGGGCTCGCACCATTCGACGAGCAGGTCGAGGTCGGGCCCCTCGCGATGCGTCGGGCTCTCCTGGAACGCCTTCGCGCGCTGCGACCAGACGTCGGTCACGAGGCGAGCTCCACCGCTCGCTGGGCCGCCTCGAGCATCGTCGGCTCAACGTACAGATTCGGCGGCGCAGCCTCCGCGAGGATCCTGCGGCCCTCGTCCGCGTTCGTCCCGTCCAGACGGATGACGATCGGCAGCTCGATGCTCATCTGCTCGAGCGCCGCCAGAATCCCGCGGGCCACCTCGTCGCCGCGCGTGATGCCGCCGAAGATGTTGAAGAAGATCGAGCGGACCTGGTCGTCGCTCGTGATCACTTCGAGCGCGTCGACGACGCCCTGCGCATCGCCGCCACCGCCGAGGTCGCAGAAGTTCGCCGGCCGCCCACCGGCGACCACCACGACGTCAACCGTCGACATCGAGAGGCCGGCTCCGTTGCCGAGGATGCCCACCTCGCCCTCGAGCTTCACGTAAGTGACACCCTTCTCACGAGCTAGCTGCTCCTGCGGGTCGGCGGCCGCGACATCGCGCATCTCGGCGATCTCCGGATGGCGATACAGCGCGCTGTCGTCGACCGTGAACTTCGAATCCAGGGCGCGCACGTCTCCGTCCGGAGTGACGATCAGCGGGTTGATCTCCGTCAGCATGGCGTCCGTCTCGACGAAGCAGGCGTAGAGCTTCTCGATGATCGCGAGAATCTGCTTCTGCTCGCCGGGGTCGTCGATCCCCGCGCCGTAGATCAGGCGCCTCGCCTGGTAGGGCTGAAAGCCCTCGAGAGGATCGGCGTGGAGGCGGGCGAGCGCATCCGGCTGCTCTTCCGCAACCTGCTCGATCTCGACGCCGCCTTCGGTCGTCAGCATGTACAGCGGCTTCTTTGCGCCACGGTCGAACGTGATCGAGAGGTAGTACTCCTTGGCGATGTCGGAGGCACGCTCGACCCAAAGCCTGCGCACCACGTGGCCGTTGATGTCCAGCCCGAGGATCTCGCGAGCCTTTGCCTCCGCGTCGGCAGCGTCGTCCGCGAGCTTCACGCCTCCCGCCTTCCCGCGGCCGCCCGTCAGCACCTGAGCCTTGACGACGACCGCGCCGCCGAGCTCCTCCGCCGCTGCACGCGCCTCGTCAGGCGTCGTCGCTAGCCGCCCCTCGGACACGGGGATGCCGGCGTGCGCGAAGAGCTGCTTGCCCTGGTACTCGTAGAGATCCACTGGCCGCGGGCGAGTCTACTCAGCCTGCCGACGCCGCTTCCGCCCGATGTGCAGACGCTCCCTCTGGACGTACCGTCAGAGCATGAGCTCGAACAGGGAGAAACGAGGAACGAGACACCTTATGTCGTCGAGACGTCCGGTTTGACGAAACGGTTCGGCGACCGCGAGGTCGTGAAAGACGTGGAGTTGCACGTGCCACGCGGGTCGGCCTTCGGCTATCTCGGCCCGAACGGTGCCGGGAAGACCACGCTGATCCGGATGCTCTTCGGCTTGACGCCGGCGAACGCCGGCTCGATGCGGCTGCTCGGGCTGCCCCCTGCCGAGTGCCGAGCAGAGGCACTGCGACGCGTCGGTGCGATCGTCGAGGAACCGTCCTTTTCACGGCCACCTGAGCGGACGCGAGAACCTGCACGTCGTCGCCGCGGCTCGCGAGCTGGAGGCGCACGCGCGCGTTCCGTCCGCTCTCGAGACGGTCGGGTTGAGCGCCCGGGCAGACGATCGAGTCAAGACCTACTCCATGGGCATGCGACAGCGCCTCGGCGTCGCCCGCGTCCTGCTCGCCGATCCGAGCCGCTGATCCTCGACGAGCCCGCCAACGGGCTCGACCCCGCCGGAATCCTGGAGTTCCGCGGACTCGTGTGCCGACTCGTAGACGAGGGCCGCACGGTCATGCTCTCGTCGCATCTCCTCGACGAGGTCGAGAAGACCTGCGACGGGGTCGCAATCGTCGATCGCGGCCGCATCGTCGCGCAGGGCACGATCGCCGAGCTTCGTGATGGCGGCGGCACGCACCTGCTGATCGAGGCCGAACCGATCGAGCACGCGCGCACGTTGCTCGCGTCCAGCGAGGCTGTGAGTGAGGTCACGGACGAAGGCGGATCGTTGCGTGCACGCCTGACCGATCCAGCTGCGGTGTCCGAGCTCAACCGCCGTCTGGTCGAGGCCGGCATCGCGGTTCGCCGGCTCGAGCCGGTGCAGGCCTCACTCGAGCAGCGGTTCCTGGAGATCACGTCGAGATTCGAGGAGGCAGCGTGAGCTGCCTCGTGGAAGGGGCTGGGGGAAACCGGGAGGTTTCCCCTCTCGAACTCTTCGACGTTCGCGGCGATCTCAGCGGCGCGGGCGTCGAAGCGAACACTCCAGAAGAAGGGGGCTCGTGGGGGAAACATGGTTTCCCCCACGCGAGCGAGCCGCAAGCGAGAGAGGAGGCAGCGTGACAACGACGGTCGCATTGCCCAATCCGCGCACCAAAGAGTTCGCTTTCCGGCGACCACGCCTGATCCGGAGAGGGAGAGTGACCATGAATTGGTACACACGCGCGCGCGTCCCCACCCGGGAGGGGGAGATCACCCACCACCCTCTGCGAGAGACGGTAACGCCGAAACGTGCGCACGTCTGCGCCGAATCGGCGCCGATTCTCAGTCGGCAGAGATGATGCAGATGACCTGGCCGGTCTTCACGGGCTCCCCCGGCGCAACAGACAGTTCGGACACACGCCCGGTCCGGTGCGCGTGCACCTCGTTCTCCATCTTCATCGCCTCGACGACGCAGAGCACCTGCCCCGCTTCCACCTCGTCGCCGTCGGCGACCTCGACGGCGAGCACCGTTCCCTGCATCGGGCTCACCACCGCGTCCATGCCGGCGGCGGCCGACGTTCTACCGCGTGTGCGTTCCCGCCGCCGGCGCGCGAGCTCCGCGAACGCCGGCTCGGGCCTGAGCAGCCGGACCTCGAAGCGGCGTCCCTCCACCTCGATCGCACGCACCGCCTCGCGCACGCTCGTGGCGCCGGCGTCGAGGGCTCCCAGAGGCTGCCCGTTCTCGAGCTCGGCCGCACGCGACGCCATCCACTCCGACTCCACGAGCCCGCGACACGTCGCGCCTTCCACGAAGCATGGATGCATCAGCAGCGCCTTGTGAAAGCCGATCAGCGTCTTCACTCCCTCGACCACGAACTCGTCGAGCGCGCGAAGCATGCGGCGTCGCGCGTGTTCCCGGTCGACGCCGTGGACGATCAGTTTCGCGATCATCGGGTCGTACAGCGGTGAGATCTCACTCCCGGCGACGACGCCTGAATCGACACGCACCCCGGGACCGGAGGGCTCCCGATAGCGCAGGATCGTCCCCGGCGCAGGGAGAAACCCGCTCGACACGTCCTCCGCATTGATCCGGCATTCGAGCGCGTGGCCGAGAAGGCGCACGTCCTCCTGGCGCAGCGCGATTCGTTCACCCGCCGCGATCAGAACCTGCTCGCGAACGAGGTCGAGGCCGGTCACCATTTCCGTCACCGTGTGCTCGACCTGGATGCGGGTGTTCATCTCCAGGAAGAAGTACTCCCCCTCACGTGAGAGCAGGCCCTCGATCGTGCCGGCACTCTGATAGCTGACGGCCCGCGCTGCTTCGACCGCGATCGCGCCGATCCGCTCGCGGAGGGCCTCGTCGACCGCGGGTGACGGGGTCTCCTCGACGAGCTTCTGGTGGCGGCGCTGGATCGTGCAATCGCGCTCGCCGAGATGGATCACGTTCCCGTGTGCATCGGCGAGCACCTGGACTTCCACGTGCCTGGGATCCTCGAGGTAACGCTCGACGTAGACCGTGGGGTCGGAGAAGTAGGCCTCGCCCTCCCGTCGCGCCGACTCGAACGCGCGCTCCGCTTCGTCCGGGCCGCGTACCAGCTTGAGGCCCTTGCCACCGCCCCCGGCCGAGGCCTTGATCGCGATTGGCCAACCGAGCTGCTCGCCGAGCCGGCGCACCTCGCCCGCCGACCCGACCGGCTCGGTGACGCCGGGGATGATCGGGACGCCGGCCGCGCGCATCCGTTCCCGCGCCTCGATCTTCGAGCCCATCGCCTCGATCGCCTCAGGCGGCGGACCGATCCAGACCACCCCGCGTTCGCCACACGCCCTTGCGAACACGGCGTTCTCCGCCAAAAAGCCGTAGCCCGGATGGATCGCCTCGGCGCCTGCCCGCCGAGCCGCCTCGAAAATTCGCTCCTGATTCAGATAGCTCTCGGACGGCGGGCCCTCTCCGATCAGGTACGCCTCGTCCGCATAGGCCACGTGAGCCGCTTCGCGGTCGACCTCCGAATACACGGCAACCGTTCCGATCCCGAGCTCCCGCAGCGTGCGGAAGACACGGATCGCGATCTCTCCACGGTTGGCGACCAGGACCTTGCTGAAGAGCGCCACTACCCCCGTATTCTCTCCGCATGAGCCTTCCCGACGCTCTGACGGTGGCACGCGCGGCCTCCGTACCCTTCGTCGTCCTGCTGTATGCCTGGGACTTCAACGGCCACAACTACTGGGCGACGGCGCTTTTTGCCGCTGCGATGGCGACGGACTGGTTCGACGGCAGGATCGCGCGCAGCCGTGGGCGCTCGTCACCGCTCGGCTCCCTCCTCGATCCCGCCGCGGACAAGATCCTGGTGCTGGCAGTGCTGATCATGCTCGTCGACCAGCGTGTCGTCCCGGGCTGGATGGTCGCGTTGATCGTCGTGCGCGAGTTCCTCGTCACCGCGCTTCGGTTGGCTGCGCTCGAGCGCGGCGTCGTACTGCAAGCACGCGACCTCGGGAAGCTGAAGACCTGGTCGCAGGCGGTCGCCGCTGCGATCGGCGGCTTTGCCGCGGCAGGTGCATGGCGTAACGAGATCGCGTGGTGGGCGCTGCTCGTCGCCGTCGTCCTGACGGGGATCTCCGGGCTGGACTACGCCCGTGTCGCGCCGCGCCTCTGGCGGGGCGGCGCCGCAGCCTGATCGTCCTCGTCAGGGGGACCGGGACCTAGTCCGACTCCACGCCACGGCGACGGGGTAGCCGTGGCGCGCTGCTCCTCGAGCAAGGCCTGGAGGATCGCCCGGCGCTCTTCCTCACTGGGTTCAGGCGTGATCTGGACGTCCACGCCGCACACGTTAAAGACATCCAGAGCGAGGCCGATAGGACACCTATGCGCCGCCGCCGCCTTTCGTACGTCTGCGCTCTCGTCATGCTCCTCACGGTGTCGCCGGCAACCGCCGCCGCCAAGCCGGGGACCTCGTGGGCACAGGCCGAGCTGAAGACTGCAGTGTCCGCCGGACTGATGGCCAAGGAGGCGGCGGCGCGACCCAACAAACCGCTGACAAGAAGCGAGCTGGAGACTCTCGTCGCCGGTCTGACGCATGTTGAACCGGTCGCGCCAACTTCGCCGACCAAGAGCGTGACGATGGCGTCGCTCGACGCACGGCTGGTCGGCGGACTCGGTCTGACGGACACGGCGAAGCTGTTCACGCAGACCGCGAAGGACGCGGGTCTCGCACCTCCTGCGCGCTTCGGTACGGAGGCGGTCGCACGACTGCTTGGTCTACGGACGAACCACCCGGCGGCACTCGACGCGCTCGAGCTCTCCCCGGGCGAGCCCGCCACCCACGCCGAAGCTGCCTACTCGGCCGCGCGGATCCTGAAGTTCGGGGAGTCGAGCATCCAGGACATGCAGGAGCTTGGGGCCACGTTCACTCTGCCTGCGCTCACGTCCTGGCAGCAGCACATCTTGAACACCTCGGTGCGGTTTATCGGTTACCCGTACGTCTGGGGCGGCGAGAGCGAGTTGCCCGTATCACCGTTCGGGGCGCAACTGCACGGCGGCTTCGATTGCTCGGGATTCGTCTGGCGCGTCTACAAGCTGGAGCAATACCCAAACGCCCGCAAGCTCGCGGCCACGCTGCAGGGCCGCACGACCTATGCCATGAGCGGTGAGGTGCCGGCGGCGAAGCGAATTGCCTTTGACCAGCTGCAGCCAGCGGACGTCGTCTTCTTCGGGGCGAAAGGTCCGAAGTCGAAACCGGCCCAGGTCGACCACATGGGCATCTATCTTGGCAACGGCTGGTTCATTCATTCATCCGGTTACGGCGTCGCGATCGCGAGCCTCTCGGGGTGGTATGCAAAACGTTTCGCGTGGGCCCGCCGGCCGCTCGCTGAAGCGGGCCTCAACTCCGTTTCCTGAGGCTCTTTCCGCAAATCCCCCTATGGAGGGATTCGCGCCGGGTAGCCCGCAAGGAAGAATCGTCACGTCTGCCGTCTTGGTGGGGAGGTACAAACGGATGTTGCAGTGGAAGCCCAAAGCGATCGGCCTCGTTTCGATCCTGGTGCTCGTTGCGGCCGTCTCGGGCCAGTTCACCTGGGACTCGTTCGTCCAATTCACTTGGTTCTAAGCTGACGTGAGCTCCCAGGCGGTCACGCCCCGCCGGCTTACCGCCCTCATCCTCCCCGTCTGCCTGGCGGGCCTCGGAGTTCTCACCGCTGCCGGTTACGTCTTCGCGACGACCGGTCACAGCCCTCGCGCGCTTGTGAGCCTCGCTGCGCTCACCGCTGCCGCGACGCTTGCCGAACGCTTCCCCGTTCCGATCAACTCGGAGAAGGGCGGGGGCGTCATCTCGTTGACGTTCGTCTTCGCCGTTGCCGCGATCGTGCTCTTCGGCTGGGCGGCGGGCGCGCTCCTCCTGCTCACCGCCACCTCGATCATCCAGCTCTGGGAGCATCGCCCGCTTCAGCGCATCGCGTTCAACGTCGCGGTTCTGGCCCTCGTCGCGCTCGCAGCCGGTGCGCTGATCGCGCCGGTCAGAGGCGAGAGCGTCGGCGCGATCTTCGCGCGGGTGGTCCTCGCGGCCACGGCGGACTACTGGGTCAACATGATCCTGATCTCAGGTGCGATCGCCCTCAGCACCGGGCAGAAGTACGCGAGCCTGGTGCGCGCCCACATCCGCGCGACGGTCGTCCCGTTCGCGTTCATGGCCTCCGCCGCGCTGATGCTCGTCGTTCTGTGGGAACGCTCCCCCGTGCTCTCGGTAGCACTCGTCGGACCACTGCTCGCCATCTCCCTCTACCAGCGAACGACACACCGAGCGTTGCGCGCGATGCGACTCGCCCTCACCGATCCACTCACGGGCCTCGGGAACCATCGTCATTTCCACGAGCGCCTTCAGCGCGAGCTCTTGAACGCCGAGGAACAGCATTCCCCGCTCACGCTCTGCTTCGTCGACATCGACGACTTCAAGAAGATCAACGACCGCTTCGGTCATCCCTCAGGCGACCGCGTGCTCTCCCAGATCTCCGCGAGGCTCCGCCAGGGCGGCGAGGCTTTCCGGCTCGGAGGCGACGAGTTTGCGCTGCTGCTCGCAGATCACGACGAGGGGATGGCGCTCGCCGCCGCCAACTCGATCCTCACGCGGATCTCGGCGGTCGAGTTCGATCACATCGGGCACGTCACCGTCAGCGCGGGCCTCGCGACCTTCCCGCTTCAGGGTCATGGGCGCGACGAGCTGATCCGGCTAGCCGACAGCGCGTTGTACTGGGCGAAGGAGCACGGCAAGAACCGCGTGCGGCTCTACCGCCCGGATGTCGTCGAGCTCGCGGAGCTCAAACGACTCGCCGCAGGACCCGACAAGGCCGCGCGCTACCGCGCCGCCGCGTCCCTGGCACAGGCAGTGGACGCACGCGACACGTATACCGGGAGCCACTCCGAACGGGTCAGCGATCTGGCCGCCCGCGTTGGCGGCCGGCTCGGCCTCGAGCCCGAGCAGGTCGAGCTCACTCGCCTCGCGGGAAGCCTCCACGATCTCGGGAAGCTCGCGATTCCTGAGGAAATCCTGCGCAAGCCCGGCGCGCTGACCGACTCCGAGCGTCTCGTGCTGGAGCGCCATCCACAAATCGGGTTCCGCATGCTGGACAGCCTCGGCGTCGACCCGGTCGCCGATCTCGTACTACACCACCACGAGCGGTGGGACGGCGCCGGCTACCCGGACGGGCTGCACGGCGACGAGATTCCGCTCGGCGCGCGGATCATCTTCGTCACGGATGCGTTCGACGCGATGACCTCCGATCGGATCTATCGTCCCAAGCGTTCGTCCGATGCCGCGCTCGCCGAGCTCGAGCGCTGCGCCGGCTCGCAGTTCGACCCTGCCATCGTCGCCGCCTTCGTAGAGGAGATCGAATCCTCCGAGGTTGCGACACCCGCACTCGCGTCCTAGTGGTCGCTCTCAGGCCGCGCGTGCCGGCTCTGCCGGTGCGCGCTCACATCGCCTCTGCGGAGGAGAGTCCCTTTGTGATCATCATGGCGCGCGCAGCGCGCCGGATCACAAAGGGATGTTGCCGTGCTTGCGGCGCGGACGCGGCTCTTGCTTCGGGAGCGCCGTCTCGAGCGCGTCGATGAGCACGGGGCGCGTGCGGCGCGGTTCGATCACCTCGTCCACGTAGCCGCGTTCCGCAGCGCTGTACGGATTGGCGAAGCGCTCGCGGTAGTCCTCGATCAGCTCCGCGCGGCGTGCTTCGGGATCGTCCGCCTCGTCGAGCTCCTTGCGGAAGATGATGTTCACAGCGCCTTCCGGCCCCATGACCGCGACCTCGGCTGTCGGCCAGGCGAAGTTGAAGTCCGCCCGAATGTGCTTGGAGCTCATGACGTCGTAGGCCCCGCCGTACGCCTTTCGCGTGATCACTGTCAGCTTCGGCACCGTCGCCTCGGCGTAGGCGTAGAGGAGCTTCGCGCCGTGACGGATGATTCCGCCCCACTCCTGCTGCGTTCCCGGAAGGAAGCCGGGCACGTCCACGAAGGTGATCAGCGGAATGTTGAAGGCGTCGCAGAAACGGACGAACCGGGCGGCCTTCACCGACGAGTCGATGTCGAGCACGCCGGCCAGCGAGCGGGGCTGGTTGCCCACCAATCCGACCGGGTGTCCGCCGAGGCGCGCGAGACCGCAGACGACGTTCTCAGCCCAGTGCTCGTGCACCTCGAGAAAGTCGCCGTCATCCACGACACGTCGCAGCACGTCGTGCATGTCGTACGGCTTGTTCGGGTTGTCGGGGATGAGCGTGTCGAGGTCGGCCTCTTCGCGATCGCGGGAATCGGAAGGTTCCGCGTACGGCGGCGGATCCAGGTTGTTCTGCGGCAGGAAGGACAGGAGGTAACGCGCGTCCTCGAGGCACGCCCGCTCGTCGGGGGAGATGAAGTGCGCCACACCGGACTTCGACGCGTGGGTCGATGCGCCGCCGAGCTCCTCGAAGGTGACCTCCTCCCCGGTCACCGTCTTCACCACGTCGGGCCCGGTGATGAACATGTACGACGTCCCCTCGACCATGAAGACGAAGTCGGTCATGGCCGGCGAGTAGACGGCGCCGCCCGCGCAAGGTCCCATCACGAGCGAGAGCTGCGGAATCACCCCCGAGCTCTGCACGTTGCGCCAGAAGATCTCCGCGTAGCCTGCCAGCGAGACGACGCCTTCCTGGATGCGAGCGCCACCGGAGTCGTTGATCCCGATGACGGGACAGCCGAACTTCATGGCGAGGTCCATCACCTTGCAGATCTTCTCCGCGAAGACCTCGCTCAAGGAACCGCCGAACACGGTGAAGTCCTGTGAGAAGACGAAGACCTTGCGACCGAAGATCGTGCCGTAGCCGGTGACAACCGCGTCGCCGTAGGGCCGTCGCTCGAGCATGCCGAAGTTCGGCTCGCGGTGGCGCACGTAGCGGTCCAGCTCGACGAACGAGCCGGGGTCGAGGAGCTCGACGAGCCGCTCGCGCGCGAGCAGCTTCCCCTGCTGGCGCTGCCGCTCGATCGCCTGCTCGGTGCCGGCGTGCTCGGCCTCGTCGCGCAGTCCAGCCTCGATTCGGTGGAATCGGCGCGAGGCTCGTCCGTCGTGGCCACGGCCGGGAGCGTAGCGCGAGCTTGTGGCTCAGAGCCACAAGCACGTCTTTGGAGGATCTGGAGCGCATGGATGCGCGCGTCGGGACGCGCTCGAACGACTTAGTGGCTCAGAGCCACTTGTAGAGTCGTCGGGTGCCCTCGCTCGACCGCTCGACGATCTGGCCCTACCGGGGCGGGGAGCCGGGCGAGTTCTACTACCAGCGCTACGCACATCCGACCGGCGTCGAAGCGGAGCAGCGACTCGGCGAACTCGACGGAGGACACGCTGTTCTCTTCGCCTCCGGCACGGGTGCGGCGACTGCGCTCGCTCTTGCGTTCC
>VAWR01000167.1 GCA_005885245.1 Actinomycetota bacterium
GGAGGAAGACGCGCGCCGGTGTCGCGCCCGGGACTGCTTCCAGAGCGACTGTAACCCGTATAGGGGCGGTTACGTGTGCCGTGCCTTTGACGATCTTGAAGTGGCCAAGCGCGAGCGTGAAGTCGCGAATCGCCTCCGCGTGCCACTTGCCGGGGCCGACCTGTCGCCCTGAGCCGATCACCTGCAGGCCCGCCGAGTGCGCCACGCGAACGTCGAAGTCGGCAGTGGGCGTCGCCCACGCCTCGGCGGCGGGAAGCATGGTTGGAGGATCGAGCGCCCAGTCGTCGCCGTCCCAGGCAAGCAGGGGGAAGAACGATCCGAGACGGACGGAGCGGCCGCCGCCCTTCATCCTGAGGCCGCTCTCGCGGGGAAGGAGCAGGCGCCAGTTCATCGAGACGACGACCTGCTGACCTGCTGCCACCGGCCTGGCAACGACAAGCGTGGTCGGGTTCGGATATGAGACGGGGAGGAGGCGGTTTCCCTCGCGCACCCGTGACACATACAACTGCGCCCCGGCTCTCGCGTAGCGCACACCGTTCGGCCAGAGGCGCAGGACGAGCCCGTCCGTTCCCTGTCCCGTTGGGGCCGTGAACGTGACCGTAAGCGCTCCCCTGACCGTTCGGAGGCCCGGAAGCACTTGCACGCTGAGTGCGTAATGGGGGCGTAGCGCCGCCGGGGACGGAAGCGAACCAGCTACACCGCAAGGCTGTTGTCCGAATCGTGCCGCAGCGCTACTGGCAGTCGCGCCAGGAAGCAGCAGCGCGACCACAATCGCGAGGCCGACGACGTGCCACCCAAGCCTCCGCATCTATCCGCAGGGTACTAAGGCGTCTCCGAACGGTCCGGCGTGCTCTCCGAGGCCAGGCGGCGAGATTTACACGCCAGCAACTGACACGTTCGGACCTCGCAAAAAATCCTTGGGGAGCGTTCAGACAGCGAGCGGCTCAGCCACGAGCAACGCTTGGTTTGCGCACTGACAAGTGCGGCCATTTCCTCGAAACGTTTGCACCGGAACGGTCGTCGGAGACGTCTCTAGAGTTGGTGCGCCGTGAGCCGCTTCTTCACGCCGGAGTTCTTCATCGACCCTTATCCGACGTATGAGTAGCTGCGGGATGAGCCGGTGCGTTGGGAGGATGAGCTCCAAGGCTGGCTGTTGACGGGCTACTGGGAGGTGGCAGCCGCGCTTGCGGACCCGCGGGTCTCGCGTGGAGGCGGGCCGCGGGATGGTGATCTGCTCACGCGGTTGCTGACGAGGATGATGCTGTTCACGGACCCGCCCGACCACACGCGGTTGCGCGCGCTAGCGAACCGCGCATTCACGCCAAGGCGGGTCGAGGCGCTGCGGCCGAGGATCGCTGCCGTCGTCGATGAGCAGCTGGCCGAGGTAGATGAGGGCGAGTGGGACCTGATCGAAGGCCTCGCCTACCCGCTGCCGGTGATCATGATTGCCGAGATCTTGAGCTTGCCACCTGCCGATCGGGGCTTGTTCAAGCGCTGGTCGGATGACGTGATCGCCGTCGCCGCAGGCGTTGGCGACGATCCCGAGCGGCGCGATCGCGCGCACCGCAGCGCAGACGCGCTGGCTGAGTACTTCGCCGCGCTCGTTGCGGAGTTGCGAGCACATCCGAACGACACATTGCTGAGCGGCATGGTCGATGCCGAGGAGGAGGGCATTCGCCTGACAGGAGAGGAATTACTGGCAAACGCGATCCTCCTACTGATGAACGGCCACGAGACAACGACGTTTGCGATCGGCAACGGCGTGCTCGCGCTGCTCCAGCACGGCGCGGAGCTTGCACGTCTTCGCGACGATCCGATGCTCATTAGCGCCGCCGTCGAGGAGATCCTCCGCTACGACGGATCGGTGCAGATGCGCGGGGTCTCGGTGGGCGAGGACATCGAGTTCGAGGCGAATCAGATCCGAGCCGGCCAGACTCTCTGGCTCGCCATCGGCGCTACGGGCCGGGATCCGCGGCAATTCGCGAATCCGAGCTGCTTCGATATCGCCCGCTCGCCGAATCGGCATCTTCAGTTCGGCGTCGGCCCGCACTTCTGCATTGGCGCTGCGCTAGCGCGCGCGGAGATCCAACTTGCGCTTACCGGGCTGCTCGGACGCTTTCGCCGTATCGAGCTGGCCGCGGACGACATCAAGTGGCACCAGATTGCCGTCTTCCGCGGACCGAAGGCGGTGCCACTCGCGCTCGGCCGCTAGGTCAGCCCGATCGGATCAGGGCTGACCTCGATGCGGTTTGCGCACTGACAAGTTCCGCCCACTTAACTTGGCAGTACGCGAACGTCTGACGCCGAGCGGAAGCGCCGGCTTCGCGTTTGTGATTCGTCAACTCAGCCCTCGCAGGAAGGCCGCCTTCTCAACTCACGCTCGCGATGTGAAGATGCGTGTGCAGTGGCCGATTTGCCCGAGGGAACCGTCACGTTTCTCTTTACCGACGTCGACCGCTCGACAGAGCTGGTCAAGAGGCTGCAGGAGCGCTACGGCACGGTCCTCGCCAAGCATCGCGCTCTGCTTCGCGCCGCATTTGCCGAGCACGGCGGTGCCGAGATCGATACGCAAGGCGATGCCTTCTTCGTCGCCTTCACCCGTGCACGTGATGCCATCGCAGCCGCAATCGCCGCTCAGCGCGCGCTCGCCGAACATCCGTGGCCGGACGAAGCTCCGGTCTCTGTCCGGATGGGTCTTCATACGGGCGAGGCCTACCCCGCGGAACACGGCTACGTCGGGGTCGCGGTCCATCGAGCGGCCCGTATTTGCACGACCGCGCACGGCGGTCAAATCCTGCTTTCGCAGTCGACGGCCGGGATCGTCGATGACGAGGACATTCCGGGCGTGGCCCTGCGCGATCTCGGCGAGCATCGGCTCAAAGACATCGATCGGCCAGAGCGGATCTCTCAGCTCGTGATCGAGGGATTACCCGGCGAGTTCCCGCCGCTGCGGACGATTGATCAGCAGATTCCTCTGGCGGGCACGGTGACGATCGTTTTGGCTGAAGGCAGGCGAATGATGCGCCTGTCCCGCGAGCTCACCCCAGATCACTTCGGGGCGTTGCTCAGGGAGTACCAACGGCTTCTCGGCGAGCTATTCGAGCGGATGGGCGGACGCGAGGTGGAGGTGTCTGGCGATTCGGCGATGGCGGCCTTCCCGACCGCCAAGCAAGCTGCGCTTGCGGCGGTTGCCGCCCAGCGCGCCGTTGCAGCCCATGAGTGGCCGGAGGGGCCGAGACCGGCGATGAGCATCGCGCTCCATTCCGGAGAGGCAGGGATCGGCTGGGTCGGCCCGGCGGCGTTGCGCTGCTCTGATCTCTGCGACGCCGCCGAAGGCGGGCAGATCTTTATGTCGCCGGCAACCGCGGGTCTGCTCGAGGACGAGGATCTCGGTGAGCTGTTCGTGCGGGATCTCGGCGAGCAACAGACCAGGCGCACTCACGAAGCGGTGCGCGTCCACGAGCTCGTCGTCCCCTCGGTCGCGGAGACAACGTAACGTCGCATCACTTTCGGTCAGACGACGACCAGCGGCTCGGCGGCAAGAGTCATCAGGTTTGCGCACTGACAAGTTCCGCCCACTGAACTTGGCGTTGTGCAAACGTCAGTTCGGTGCGCTGACCGAGGCCGGGGCGCCGGCCGTGCGCCCGAGAGACCAACCGGCCCAGGCGGCAACGGTCGGGCCTACCAGCACGCCGGTGAGAAGGCTGAGGACGTCGTAGGCGGTGTCGGCGTGTGTCGCCTCGGCAAGCGCAGCCCCGATCAGCAGGAGAGCTTCGATGTTCGTCAGTAGAGGGAGTCGTGAGGGAAGCTCGCCGCGGTCACCGGAGAGCCGCGCGAGACAAACCAGGGCGGCGGCGAGGACGACGAAGCCGGCTGCCTCCGGCCATCGCGTGAGGGCTTCAAGCGCACCCGAGGAGCGACCGACGGCAACCATCTTCGATGCTGGTTCCGCGCTCCAGCCTGTAGTGCGCCAGTACTCGGCGGCCCCGAGATAAACCAGATCGGACAGCGCAGAGAAGACTCCTCCGACGACGAAGAAAACCACCATCAGCTGCGCCTCGGGCCGCCGAGCAGACCGCCCCACATTCCGGATCGCAAGCGCCAGCACGATCAACGCGACGAAGGCCAGCGGAAACAGCGTGTCCCGCGCGATGATGTCCCAAAGAATGCGGTGCTGGTGAGCGAAGTAGGCAACCCACCAACGCGCCTCGTCCCGCAACGGGCCCGCGGAGGTCGCGTGGTACTTCGGGCCTGCGCCGAGCGCATCGAGAGCGTCCAGGAGATACAGCAGCGTCGCGACGGCGAGGCAAATCGCGACCAGGTATCCAGCGCCTCGACCTATCCGGCGCCACAGCCGCTCGACGTCCACCGGAGATGCGACGTTGTCCATGCTCAGGCCTCCTCGGCCACACGTCCGATTCTCCTCGTCTCCATGACAGCGTGTCAACGCAGTCGGCAGGTCCCGGGACGCCTCTTTCGTCGGCCGTCCGACGTTGTCAATCCGGCTGATCGGAGCTCGGGCTTGGGCTGGAAGCCGTGCCGGTCTGCCATGCATGTCCCGTCCGATCCGGTTTGCGCACTGCCAGGTTCGGTCCATCTTTCGGACATTGCACGCACCGCCGCCACGAGTAGGCTCGGCGCGTGGACGACCTTGAGCGGATCGAGTTGTCGGCAGTGCTCGATTTCTTCGCGGCTGCGCCGCCGGATGTGCTGCACGCGTTCGACCTTGCGGTGCTCGATCTCGGTGATGCCGCCGCGTTCTCGATCGGCGCGCACCCGAAGATGCTCCTCTTCAACCGCGTACTCGGCCTCGAGGAGGGGGACGCGGCGCTTCCGCAGATCGAGCGCTGGTTCGCCTCGCGTGGCTGCACCTTCGCGGTATCTATCCGGACCGGCGCCGACCTCGAGGGCGTACTGGACGAGCGAGGCTATCGGCGGGGGACTGCGTTCATGAAGTTCCGTCGCGGCGTCGAGCAGCCTCCAGTCCGCCGGTCACCCCTGCGGACCGAGCAGATCCGCGAAGAACGAGCGGGCGATTACGGCACCGTCGTTGCCGCGCTCTTCGGTCTCGGGTCGCCGCTGGACCGCTGGTTCGCGGCTCTCTGCACACGAGCGCGCTGGGCATGCTTCGCGGCGTTCGATGAAAGTCGTCTGATCGGCACCGCCGCGGCGCACTTCGCGGACACGCTCGGCTGGCTCGGCGCGGCCGGGACGCTCGAAGATGCGCGCCGCCGTGGCGCCCAGGCGGCGCTCCTCGCCGCCAGGATCCGCGCAGCCGGCGACGCCGGCGTCCGGCTGCTCGCCACCGAGACCGTCGATCGCGTGGACGGAATACCGGGACCGTCGTTCCGCAACGTCCTTCGCGCCGGCTTCGAGGAGGCGTACGTCCAGCAGTGGTGGCTTCCACCCGAGTAGGGGCGTCGTGGAGCTTGCAGTCACGCTCAGATCCTGAGCGGTGGCGCCTGCATCTGGTTTGCGCACCGACAAGTTCCGCCCATTGGCGCCAGATCGGGTTCTAGCGTGCGGTGACTGCTTCGAGGATCTCGCCCCAGTGACGGGCTACTCCTTGGTGGCCCGAATCGTTCCAGACAGTAAGCCGAGCGTTTGGCAGCGTTTGGACGATGAAGTCAACGTGCCGCCTCTCGACGATCGGGTCCTGCGCGCCGTGCCACAGGTGGACCTCTGACGCGATGTCCGCGACGCGAAAGCCCCACGGCAGCCAAACGTCAATTGCCTCCCACGCGAACGCCTCCGGGCCCTGGCGCACGCTTTCCCGCACCGCGTCGAGGAACGCTCGTCGCCGCTCCTCGTCCTCGAAGAACCACCGGTCGCCAGCGGGAGTCTCGTAGCCCTCGAGGACTACCTCGGGCCGGCTCCGAAGCTCTTGCACCCATTCTCGATGCTGATC
>VAWR01000174.1 GCA_005885245.1 Actinomycetota bacterium
GAGGACTCGTGGCGACATCACCCAACACGAGCGTGCGCCCGTCGTGCGAGAGCCCACCCGTCGTCCCGTCGAACGCGACCTGCGGAATCCCGTAGCTTCCCGGCAGGATCGAATAGCGGACGACGCGGCCGCCTCGCCGACGGACCGCCTCGACGACGGTGCCGCTCCCCGTGGCGAACGCCACGTACCTGACCGGCCCGCGCGCGATCCCGTCCCAACCCTGCACGACTGACGGCGCGGGGCCGCCGCCGCCTTGTGCGCTCGCCGCAATGATCGCGGCCAGGAACGAGATCCCGACCGTTGCAAGCAGGTGTCTTCGCATCTTCGCCTCCCTTCTCGCTTCTCTACGGGAGTACGCCTGCCGGACCCGGAAGGGTCCCTCAGCTCGGCTTCGTCAGCACCGCGTGGATCTCGCGGGTCAGCGCGGCGACCTGCTCTGTCAGCTCCTTGTCCTGTCGCGTCAAGTCCGTATTTGACGTGAGCAGCTGCTCGAGCTTGTCCGTCTCGGCCTTCAGCGCGGCGACGCGCTCGGCCGCCCTTCGCTCCATCTCGTCGTGCCGCTTCTCGATTGTCTCGCCGGAGAATTTGTCCCGCTCGGCTTGCCGAGTCTCGGCAAGCAGGATCAGCGGCGCCGCGTAGGCCGCCTGCGTGGAGAAGCCGAGGTTGAGGAGGATGAACGGCTCGGGGTCCCAGTGGTGCATGAGCGCGATGGAGTTGAGCACGATCCAGCCTGCAACGAGAATCGTCTGGCCGATGATGTACTGCGGCGTGCCGAAGAAGCGAGCGGCGCGCTCGGCCGCACGGCCGAAGGCATCCTGACCGAAGGCGCCGTGCTGCTGCTCGGACACGCTCCGAGAGTAGGGCGTCAGGCGGACAGCGCCGCCAACTCCTCGTCGCTCTTGTAACAGAGCGCCTGGAAGGAGCGGCGATGGATGCGGGACGGTCCTCGCTCCCGCACGATCTTCGAATGGCCGGGCGTGATGTAACCCACGTGGGAGGAGAAGCCGTAGTGCGGGAAGAGCGCATCCATCCTCCGCATCAAGCGGTCGCGCGTGACCTTCGCGACGATGGACGCCGCTGCAATCGCGGCGCTCTTCTCGTCGCCGTCGACCACCGCCTGGTGCTCGGGCGCCGTCGGGCCGAGCCGGAAGCCGTCAACGAGGCAGGCCTCCGCAGGCGGCGAGAGCGCGTGCAGAATGGCGCGCATCGCCGCCAGGTTCGAGCGATGCAAGCCGTTGCGGTCGATCGCGCCGTGCGGAATTACGCGTACGACGACCTGCTCGGCACAACCGAGCACCGCATAGAACAGCTCCTCGCGCCGCTCGGGCGAGCATTGCTTCGAGTCGTTGAGGAAGCCGAGCGGCCGCACCTTGTGGTCCTTCAAGCAGCCGTAGTCGAGGAGAACTCCCGCGACGACGAGAGGGCCTGCGAGACAGCCGCGTCCAGCCTCATCGGTGCCGGCGACCAGTCGGGCGCCCAGCTTCCGATCGAAGCGGAGGAGCTTCTGGCCGGTGCGCAGCGCCACGGCCGCGAGGATACCCGGCTACTCGGCCGGCTCTTCGGCGTCCGCGGCGGGAACGTCGGTCTCTGCGGCTTCCGCCGGCGGTTGCGTGCCCTTGGCGGCTCGGGGGCCGTCCTGGCGCAACTCGCGGACGCGGGCCTTCTTCCCGACCTTGCCGCGGAGGTAGTAGAGCTTCGCGCGGTTCACGTCGCCGACCGCGGCGACCTCGATCCGCTCGATCTTGGGGGAATGCAGCGGGAACGTTCGCTCGACTCCCACTCCAAAGGACTGCTTGCGGACGGTGAACGTCTCGCGGGCACCCGCCCCCTGGCGCTTGATCACGATGCCCTCGAAGACCTGGATCCGCTGCCGCTGGCCCTCGATCACCTTGAAATGGACACGCACGGTGTCTCCCGCCTTGAACTGCGGGAGATCGTCGCGCAGCTGGGCGCGCTCGAGCTGTTCGATGACCTTGCTCATAGGAAATGCGGCCGAAGCCGCCGCGGAATGCTAGCAGGGGACTTAGTGGCTCAGAGCCACTAAGTCCTAGTGGAACGAGATGCGGCTCGGCGGCCAGTAGGTCGCGAAGACCTTGCCGATCAGGTTCTTGCGCGGGACCAGACCCCAGCGCCGCGAGTCGCACGAGGAGCTGCGGTTGTCCCCCATCATCAGGTAGTAGTCGTTCGGGATCCGCTTGTACGTGTTCCGCGGCGGGATGTCGGCGAGGGTCATGCTTTCATTGCCGCGCCGGTTGGGCTTGATGTAGGGCTCGTTCAGCTTCCTGCCGTCGATGTAGACATAGCCCGCGCGCTCTTCCCACACGTTGCCCGGCAGCCCGATCAAGCGCTTGACGAACGTCCCCTTCGAACCACACTCCTGCTCTGCCAGCTTCGGCGTGTTGAACACGACGATTTCGCCGCGCTTCGGATCGCGGAAGTGGTAGATGAAACGGTTGGCCAGCACGCGGTCCGACGTGCTCGCTTCGCAACCCATGGCCGGGCGGGCGCAATGCAGCGTCGGCTCCATCGACGAGGACGGAATCCGGTAGGGATTGACGACCCACGCCTTGATCGCGAGCACGATTGCGACCGCGCCGGCGATCGTGACCACCCAGTCGATCGCCACGCGCCACCCGTGCGGCAGGCTCGGGAAGAGACGGTCGATCGGGTTGTGGGATTTCTTCCCCGGCGCCCGCGGCAGTCGGAACCCGTCTCTCGTCGTGTCGTAACGGGCGCGCCGCTCCGGGTCGTGCAAGACCTCGTACGCCTCGCGAACGACGCGCCACGCGTCGTCCTCGTAACCCGTCTCGAGCGCGGCACGCCTGTAGGCGCCCTCGATCTCCTGTCGCGACGCGTCGGGCCGCAGCCCGAGCACGGCGTAGAGATCGCCTAGCTCGCGGTCCGCAGTCGGCTCTGTTCCCGTCGCCATTCCTCGATCTTTCCGTGATCGCCCGAGAGCAGAACCTCGGGCACGCGCCAGCCGCGAAATTCCGGCGGCCGGGTGTAGTGGGGGTACTCGAGTCCACCTTCGAGCTCCGCGGAGAAGCTCTCGAACGTCGCCGATTCTTCTCTGATCGCGCCGGGCAGGCGACGCGCGATCGAGTCGACGAGCACCATCGCCGGCAAATCGCCGTTCGACAGGACGTACGGGCCGATCGAGATCGCGTCGGAGGCAAGATGCCGGACGACGCGCTCGTCGAAACCTTCGAACCGCGCGGAGAGGAGCGTGACCCGCTCTTCGTCTGCGAGCTCCTCCACGACTCCCTGCGTCAGCTGGCGGCCCTGCGGGCTGAGCGCGACCACTCGGTGCTCCGGAGCCCCGCCGTAGACGGCGTCCAGCGCCGCGGCGACCACATCGACGCGCAGCACCATCCCCGCTCCGCCGCCGTACGGCTCGTCGTCGACCTGAGCCGCACGGAGCGGCGTCGTGTCCCGGTACGAGAACAGCCGCAAATCGAGCTCCGTCCCGAGCACGGTCGCGACCGGCCGTTGCTCGGTCAGCCAGGCGAAGGCATGCGGAACCAGAGTGAAGACGTCGAGCTGCACAGGGCGACCCGAAGCAGGTTAGCTAGCGTCCGCGAAACCGCGCGCAATGACCATGCGACCCGCGGCGAGGTCGACCTCGAGGATGCAGTCCTCGACCATCGGCAGGAAGAGGCCGGAGTCGAGTTCGAGGACGTCGTTCGCCAATCCGGGCGATACGTCGCTCACGGTCCCGAGCGGGCTTCCGTCTTCCCTCTCGACGCGCAGCCCCACCAGCTGGAAGACGTAGTACTCGTCCTCGCCTGGCGGTGTGAGCGAGTCCCGAGGGACCTCGAGCGCAGCTCCGCGGGGCACGCGGCGATCGAGCCGAATGACCGGACGCCCGCGCGCTCGCCTGGCGGCGACGATCTGCGCAGGCTGGTTCTCGACGATGAGCTGCGCGCCGATCCGAAAGCGCTCCTCAGCCTCGCTGGCCTCCTCGACCACGAACGAGCCGTCGAGCCCGTGCGACTTGCCGACCCGCCCGACGACCACGAGGTCGTGGCCGCTCACCGACCGCTCTCCGGTCGGTGGGCGGGGGAAGGGGCGAGAGGGGAAACCGGGAGGTTTCCCCTTGCTCTCTCCTCGGCGCCCGCGGCGATCTCAGCGGCGCGGGCGCCGAGGCGATCCCTGAAGAAGGGAGCTCGTGAGGGAAACATGGTTTCCCTCACGGGAGCGAGCCGAAGGCGAGCGACGCTCACGTCCCCGCGGGACGGAACTGGGCCGTTGCCTCGGCGCGCGTCGGCGACTGCAGAAGGTTCTCCTCGGCAAAGCTCTGCGCCAGGGGCCAGGCGCTGCGGCGCGTTTCGGCGATTGCACGCTCCACGTCGAACGGTGTCCGGCGAAGGTCGGCGTCTTCGCCGATGACGGCCCAGAATGCTGCGACCTCGCCTTCGTAGGGCATACCGACACTGCCCGCGTTGACGTAACGACCTCGGCGCTGCTGCATGTGCGTGTGGCCGCCGACGACGAGGCGCTCGCCGACCCCCGCGAGCATCTCCTCGAGCAACTCGTCGGGTGTTTCCGGCGTGACGATCTCCTCGTCGCTCCTGGGCGTTGCGTGGCAGTAGAAGACGTCGTCGACGGTCACGGACTGCGGGAGCTCCGTGAGCCACGCGAGCTCTTCCTCGTTGAGCTGCGCGGACACCCACTCGCCGGGATCCCGGTCCGTGTTCCCGCGTACGACTCGAGCATCCAGAGACCTGATCAGCGCCAGGGTTTCGCGCGGGTACGGACCCCACACGAGGTCGCCGCCGAACACGATCGCGTCCGTGTCGACCTCGGCGAGCACGGCCTCGAGTGCCCACGGCATCCCGTGCACGTCGTAGAGCGCCGCGACGGGCATAGTGGTTCTGCCGACTCCGTTAGTGGATGCCCGGGTCGCGAGCACCAAGCCGGGGAAGGACGCAGGGAGCGCTCGGGCTTGACTGCCCGAGCGCGACTGAGGACGCGCCCCGGCGCCGTGTGATCGCGGGCCGGGCGCCGCTGGACGGGGTCGGTAGAGCCACCACTAGTCGACGATCTCGAGCTGGACGCGGCGCCGCTCGCGCACGCTTCCCGCTCGCACGATCGTGCGCAGGGCGCGTGCGATGCGTCCCTGCCGCCCGATCACCTTGCCGACATCATCCTGTGCGACATGCAGGCGAAGCACCACGGCGTCTTCCTCGTCGATACGCTCGACGCGCACGGAGTCCGGATCGTCGACGAGTTGCTTCGCCAGGTACTCGAGCAGCTCCGCCATTTACTTTCCGAGGTTCTTCGCCTTGAGCAGCTTCTGAACCGCCTCCGAGGGCAGCGCGCCCTTGCCGAGCCAGTCCTTCACCTTCTCCTCGTCGAACTCGATCAAGGACGGATCGTGCTGTGGGTTGTAGCGCCCCACGATCTCGATGAACTTGCCGTCGCGCGGCGAGCGCGAATCGGCCACGACGACGCGATAGACGGGATTCTTCTTCGACCCGACGCGCGTCAACCTCATGCGTACGGCCAAACCATCACCTCCTGCTCTTCTGTCGTTTCTTCTTCTTGTTGGATTTTGTCGCTTTTCGCCGGCCCGGCTGCGGAGCGGCGGGCTGCGCCTGTCCCGCCAGCGCGCCGAGATCGGGCATCTTGCCCTTCATCAGGCGATTCACCTCGTCGAGCTCCACACCGGAGCCGCGCGCGATTCGCTGGCGACGAGAGCCGTCGATCACCCGCGGCATGGAACGCTCCTGCGGCGTCATCGAGAGGATCATGGCCTCGACCCGCCCGAACTGCTTCTCGTCGATCTGGTCGATGCCCTCGAGCTGCTTTCCGAGCCCGGGAATCAGCTTCAGCAGGCTCTGGATCGAGCCCATCTTGCCGATCATGCGGTAGGTCTTGAGCAGATCGTCGAAGCTGAACTGACCCTTCAGCATCCTGGCCTCGAGCTCTGCCTGTTCGTCCTCCTCGACTGCCTGCTCCGCGCGTTCGATCAGCGTGAGCACGTCCCCCATGCCGAGGATGCGCGACGCCATCCGGTCCGGATGGAAGTACTCGAGCTGGTCGAGCTTCTCGCCGACCGAGATCAGCTTGATCGGACGGCCCGTCACCGCCTTGACGGAGAGGGCCGCGCCGCCGCGTGCGTCGCCGTCGAGCTTCGTCATCAGCACGCCGTCGAACGCGATTCGCTCCTGGAACGCCAGGGCGACGTTCAC
Source organism: Actinomycetota bacterium (assembly GCA_005885245.1). Lineage (GTDB taxonomy): Bacteria > Actinomycetota > Thermoleophilia > Gaiellales > Gaiellaceae > 3-1-20CM-4-69-9. The sequence goes on from VAWR01000174.1 coordinate 6,195, forward strand.
CGCTTCCTGGCCGGTCATGGCGTCGAGGACGAGCAGGACGTTCGCCGGACGTGCCTCGTCGCGCACGCGCTCCAGCTCCTGCATCAGGTCCTCGTCGACGTGCAGGCGCCCCGCCGTGTCCAGGATCACGGTGTCTGCACCGCCGTCGGCCAGCGACCGCATGCCGTTGTGCACGACCGTGACGGGATCCGACTGGTCCTCGCGGTAGACCGGGACCTGGATCTGTCGGCCGAGCTGCTCCAGCTGGTCGATCGCCGCGGGTCGCTGCAGGTCGGCCGCGACGAGGCCCGGACTCCGGCCTTCCTTCCGCAGGAGCAGCGCGAGCTTGGCGGCGGCGGTCGTCTTGCCGGAGCCCTGGAGCCCGGCGAGGAGGATCACCGTCGGGGGGCGTCCGGTGAACGCGAGCTTCGAGCTGCCGGCGCCCATCAGCGCAGTCAGCTCCTCGTGCACCGCCTTCACGACCTGCTGGCCGGCCGTGAGGCTCTTCAGTACCTCCTGACCGACCGCACGCTCCCGAACCTGGGCGACGAAGTCCTTGACGACCTCGAAGTTGACGTCGGCTTCGAGCAGCGCGAGACGGATCTCGCGCATCGCGCGCGAGATCGCTTCCTCGTCCAGCTTTCCACGCCCGCGAAGATCACCGAGGGCGCTCTGCAGGCGGTCTGACAGGGTGTCGAACACGGCCGGGAAGTGTACTTACGCCCCTTTCTGGGCCAGACTTGTGGCCATGCCCAGCCAGCCCGAACGCAAGCTCGCCACCGTCCTCTTCGCGGATCTCGTCGGGTCGACGGCTGCCGCGGGAGAACAGGATCCCGAGCGAACGCGCGCACGGCTCGAACGGTTCTACGATGCGATGGCCGACGAGATCGGGGCGGCCGGCGGAACGATCGAGAAATTCGCGGGTGACGCGGTGATGGCGGCCTTCGGAGCGCCAGAGGCGCTCGAGGATCACGCCGAGCGCGCCCTCCACGCTGCGCTTTCGATGCAACGCAGGCTAGCGAGCACCTTCGGCGCCGAGCTCGCCTTGCGGATCGGCGTCAACACCGGAGAGGTCGTCGTCGGCCGCGCGCGAGCGGACAGCTCGTTCGTCAGCGGCGACGCCGTCAACGTTGCAGCGCGACTCGAACAGGCCGCCGCCCCCGGCGAGATCCTCGCCGGAGAGCGCACCGTCTCCGCCGCGCGCGGTGCCTTCGAGTTCGCAGAGCCGTCCACGGTCGAGGCGAAGGGAAAGACCGCGGGCGTGGTCTGCCGCAAGGTCGTGCGAGCGCTCTCGCTCATGCGGACGCGAGGTGTCGGCGGGCTTGCGCGCGCATTCGTCGGCCGGGACGAGGAGCTCGCCCGGCTTCACGCAGCCTTCGACAGAGCCGTTGCAGGCACGCAACCGGTGCTCGTCACGGTGGTCGGCGACGCCGGCGTAGGAAAGACGCGCCTGATGCGCGAGCTCTGGGAAGAGCTGGCAGATGTGCAGCCTCAACCCATGCTGCGCACGGGACGGTGCCTCGCCTACGGCAAGGGAATCACCTACTGGCCCTTCGCCGAGCTGCTGAAGGAGCATCTGGGAATCTTCGAGAACGACTCGCCAGAAAGAGTGCGAGGTGCGCTCGGGGAGCGAGAGATCCTCGGCCTCACGCTCGGGCTCGATGTCGCCGGCGACCTGCATCCGCTGGCAGCGCGGGATCGGCTCCACGCGACCTGGGTCGAGTTCCTCTCGGAGCTTGCATCCCAACGGCCCCTGGTGGTCCTCGTCGAGGACGTTCACTGGGCGGAACAGCCTCTGCTCGACCTCGTGGAGCGATTAGGCCGAGACGTGCAGGGGCCGCTCGTCCTGATCGCGACAGCGCGGCCCGACTTCGTCGAGAAGCGGTCGGCCTGGAGCGGTCGAGTCGACACCGAGACG
>VAWR01000041.1 GCA_005885245.1 Actinomycetota bacterium
CTTCGCGGCTCGGATGTCCGGGTCGTTCGTCATCCCGCTCGGCTCGAAGCGCATGTGCGCGAACTTCGAGACGTACACCTCGAGCGGCACCCCGTACTGCAGGCCGAGTGACACCGAGATCATGATCGAGTTCATCAGGCCGGCGAGGGTCGTGCCCTCCTTGGCGATGTCCACGAAGATGTCGCCGGGCGTTCCGTCCTCGTACAGACCGACGTGGATGTAGCCCTCGTAGTCGCCGACGCGGAACTTGCGGCCGACCTCGACGCGATCCTCCGGCAGGCGGCGCCTGCGCGACGCGGGCAACGGTGGCGCTGCGGTCGCCGCAGCCAGCA